>CAZZUU010000073.1:0-13269 GCA_964657275.1 uncultured Mucilaginibacter sp.
TTAGTTTAAAAAAATGGCAATAATAAAATTATCTGCAATCGAACGAAGGCGGGTATCAGCTTTTTTCTCCTGCCTGGTGTTGGCCATTTTCGCGTGGATATTTATTGTATTGTCAAATCCTTATAAGTATAGCGTTAAAGAAATACTCAGTTTCAAAAACACACCACAACGACGCGCATTTCACTCTTTGCAGGCCGATACTATAAACGCTATTGTGAATGGCAGCGGTTGGGATATGTTGTTCTCAAAAATGAATACCGAAAATAAGTTTATAACAGTTGACCTCGGTAGCCTGGAAACTAAAAACTATGTTGTGCTCAGTTCTCAGTTAGAGGCCATCAATAATAAACGTGAACCCGAACAGCAAATTTCGGGGTTCAATCCCGATACGCTGTACTTCGATTTTTCGAACAGGAAAGTAAAAAGGATACCTGTGTTGTTACTCACCTCCATAGCCTATCAGCACCAGTTTTCACAGTCAAATAATGTAGTCATTAACCCTGGCTATGTAATAGTAAACGGCCCATCAAATGTTATCGACAAAATAACCGAGTGGCGTACAGATTCGCTGAAACTGGATAGCGTTGGCGAGACGATTAATACGAGGGTAGATATGGAACCGGTAAAAGATGGTAATTTAAGCGTTTACCCCAAAAGTGTGCAGGTAACCATCCCGGTAGATGAATATACTGAAAAATCGGTTTTGTTACCCATAAAGCTGATCAATAACCGGAATGAAGACGTTAAAATATTTCCGCAAAAAGTAAAGGTAACGTTCACTATCTCGTTAGGCAAATATGAGCAAACCGACGAAGACGATTTTGAGGCTGCAGCCGATCTTAACCTATGGCGAGAACATGGTTATAAAGTGTTGCCCGTTATGCTTACTAAAATACCACGCTATAGCCACATCGTAAAAATAGAACCACGCGATATTGATTTTATTATAAAAAAGTAATGCTCAAAATAGGTTTAACCGGTACAATGGGCAGTGGTAAAACCACTGTTAGCAAAGTATTTGAAATATTGGGCATCCCGGTTTTTTATGCTGACGATGCCGCCAAAAGTGTAATGGTGACCGATCCTTTGCTTAGGGATGAAATTAAGGTTGCATTTGGGTCAACTTCTTATTTTGATGATGGTGCATTAAACCGAAAACATATTGCCGGGATAGTGTTTAATGATAGCTACCAGCTTGCTAAACTAAACTCCATAGTTCACCCGGCGGTTTTCCGGGCGTTTGATGCCTGGGTTAAAAATCAACATAACGTGCCTTATATAATGAAGGAGGCAGCTTTATTATTTGAAAGCGATTCATATATGTTGTGTGATCATACGATAACAGTGCAGGCCCCGCTTGCATCCAGGATAGCGAGGGTAATGAAAAGAGATGGCCTAACGCACGACGAGGTAGAAAAGCGAAACTCAAATCAATTTTCAGAAGAGAAAAAGGCACACCTGGCCGATTATTCATAACGACAATAAGCAACTGGTCATCCCCCAGGTATTGGCTTTGCATGAGGTTTTTAAGGCAATGGTAATTGGTCATTAGTCATTAGGTCATTATTCAGGGCTTATCAGTTTGCGTTTTTTGGGGAAATATGAGTTCGAGGGCACAAATTATTCCTGGTTGGGGTGGTAATTACCCAACGTGTGGCAATGATTTCTAAACGTTGACCTGCATAAAAGGAAACCTGCAAATTTTGATTTAATATCATATATCATTCAAAATATAATATTTGAGCGCATATGGGCCGTTTTTATATAGTGAAGGATGGGATTTGCTTAATATTAAAACCGTTTTTTCCTATTGAGCATAATAATTGCATAACATGTAGCAAAACACTACATATGCTTAACCCTTCAGCTACCTCACGCAAAATTATTAATGTATTAATAGACTATTGTCTGTTAAATACTTCCCTGATAACGGTTTATAACATAATACATCATTCCTCTACGCAATGGCTTAACGACAGGCCGTACCTGAATGTGCTGATGATCTTTAATTTATTATGGATGTTGGCCGCTAACCTGGTTACATTATATAAATCACGCGTTGATAACAATGATAAAACTTTTCAGAAAGTGATATTAACCTACATCGTGTACCTGGTACTGGTTTGTTTGATCATTATGTCGCTTAATAGCATACGTACTTACTTCGTTTCCCGCGAATACCTTTTAGCGTCAATGACATTGTTCGGTGTGTTTTTAGGGGTTTGGAGATCAGTGTTCAGCAAAGCAAGGGGGTATTTTATCACAAATGGTCCTACCAAAACAGCAATCATCGTTGGCGGTGGGCGTGCCGCCAAAGAAATATACAGCCGTTATAAAAACAACCAGCTTCCGGGTTATACCTTATTGGGCATGTTTGATGATCAACCTTCTAACATTGGTAACAAAGAGTTATACTTAGGTAATACTAAAAGCTGCATTAATTACGTGCTTGAAAACAAAGTTAACGAGATCATTTGCGTGCTGCCTTTTTCTGAGCACGAAACTATTGAGCGTCTGATAAAAGATTCTGACAAAAACCTGATCCGTTTTAAACTGGTTCCCGAGCATTACGAATACCTGCAAGGTTCGTTATTTGAGCAAAGCATCAGCAATATCCAGGCATTATCTATACGTGTTGAGCCGTTAGAAGATTTAATAACCCGCGCTACAAAAAGATTATTCGATATCCTGTTTTCATCATTCGTTATCGTATTTGTGTTGAGCTGGTTATATCCAATCATCGCCTTCTTAATAAAACTTGACTCTGAAGGCCCGGTGTTTTTTACGCAGATGCGCTCAGGTCGTGATAATAATCCTTTCACTTGCTTTAAGTTCAGAACAATGAAGGTGAATAAGGATTCAGATAGTTTACAAGCTACTAAAAATGATTGCCGCGTAACAAAGATCGGTGCGTTTTTAAGGAAAACCAGCCTTGATGAATTTCCTCAGTTTTTCAACGTGCTGTTAGGCCATATGTCTATCGTGGGTCCCCGTCCGCACATGCTTAAGCATACTACCGAGTATTCAAACCTGGTAGATCAGTTTATGGTGAGACATTTTATTAAACCGGGCATCACCGGCTGGGCACAGGTTAACGGCTTACGTGGCGAAACCAAAACCGTTGGTGATATGCACGACCGTGTGAAGGCTGATGTTTGGTACATGGAAAACTGGTCGTTTATGCTTGACCTGAAGATCATCTTTTTAACCGCCTTCAACATACTACAGGGCGAAAAGAATGCATTCTAATAAAATCAGAGCACGCGCTATTTGTCAAAAATATAAGTGCAGAAAAACAAAAAGATCACTACGATAAACCCGATTATCTGAATTTTGGGAATAGAATAACCAGGATCCTGAAGCAAAAACGCCAGGTTGAATAAAACGAGGCTTATAATCGGAAAAATAAGTACCTTTCGTATAGTTTTTGCCTTCATTGTGTTAGTTGCCTCAAATTTATACTTTCAAACGACAGGTTTGAAGCAAAACCCCAATAACAAACTTTATAAATAATTGTTTTCCAGGATTTAAAGGGGATTACATGCCTGAACTGCATGATTTAGGGGAGTGTGGCTATTTTTTAATTCTCATGCATACTGCCACCGTGCTAATTTAAGCATTCTCTTATAACATTTGTGTTACTAAAGTCCATAATTGAACGTTAGATTGGAATTTTGATAACTTTATTGAAGTTATTAAAAGGGTGTTCTTTTTATTATTAAAAACAATGCCGGTTTAACAAACTTTTCTCAAAGTGAATTAACCAATTAACCACATCAATATGAACAACGCAATAATAAGAATGCCCTCCCGGGCCTTTTTTATTTCCCTCGCGAAAAAGACTTTTTGTTTTTCATTTCTACTGATCTTTATTGCTGTCCAAACGGCTAAAGCACAACAATACACACGCGGAATAGGCGTTTATCCCGGCGATCCGAAGGAAAGCTTTAATCCCGGAACGAAGATAGACGCGGTTCATTATCGCAATCTTGCGTTGCACCGTGCGGTTTATCAATCCAGCGCCTACGATTATAACCTTACAGGACAGCTCATCACCGATGGGGTCATTGAACAAAATTTACCCGGCTGGATAGTTACCACCACAAGCGCCGATGGCATATTGAAAAGAGATGGCCGTGAACATGTACTCGACAGGCATGGCAGCAGTCAGCAGCAATTGCAGGGTGCTAATGTTTGGATACAGGTGCAGATGGCAGGTAATTATGTGCTGCCGTATGTAGATAGCCTGAGCCTTGAAGGCAGCATGACTGCCGATACACTCGCACCTCAGCCCTGGGTAATTAGCGTAAGCGGGTCAAATGATGGTTTTAAATGGGATGAAGTTGGAAGCATGAAAGGCGACTCGTTACCGGGTACCAGCGCTATGGCTTCTTTTCTGAAAAGATTTTCGCGCCCGGGTGCACCAAAAATGACTGCACAGCAAATGGCCATGATGCGCCGGTTCGCGCCGGTTAACAGGCGAATACTTAATTATGGCTTTAAATTGAGCCAGGCTGTACATTATAAATATTATCGCTTTGACGCAAAAGATCCGAACGCAAAAAACTGGACGATCAGTGATTTTACTTTATTTAATAAAGGCAAAGCAGCGCAGATAGGTGGCCCATACAATTTTGCAAGTGCCTGGAAAAGTGCGGGCAGTGGTTTGGAATGGGTGTACGTAGACCTGGGTGCCGAATGCTCGTTTAATCATGTTAAACTGAACTGGTTACGGCCCGCTATTAAAGGCTCGGTGCAGGTTTCTGCAGACGCTGATAACTGGAAAGATGTCGCGGCATTACCCGCAAACGCGGCAAATACTTCCGATATCGCGCTAAGCAAAGAGGTGAAAGGAAGATATGTGCGTGTGCTAATGACCAAACCGGCAAACGTTGATGATGGTTATATTTTGAGTGAAATGGAAGTTATGGGTACCGGTGGGCCTGTACCCATTGCTCATCCGCAGGCCCCGTTAGAACAAAACGGGCAGCTTAACCTGGCAGGAGGCGCATGGAAACTGCAAAAAGGATCATTAGTAAGGGATGGCGGATTATCCATAGCAGCGCAAGGCTATAACGATGATAAGTGGATGGTGGCAACTGTGCCCGGCACAACGTTGACAAGCTATGTTAACGATGGCGCTGTGCCCGAACCAAACTACGGTGATAACAACGTGACGATATCTGATTCTTATTTTTATGATGATTTCTGGTATCGTGATGTATTTACCACCCCGGCAAATTATAAAGATAAACGGGTGTTTTTAAACTTCGACGGCATCAACTGGGAGGCTGAGATTTACCTTAACGGACATTCGATAGGACGTATAAATGGCGCGTTTATCCGCGGCAAATTTGATGTGACAGATATGCTAGTCCCCAACGGGAAAAATGTGCTGGCTGTACGAGTTATCAAAAATGAAACGCCGGGTTTCCCAACCGAGCAAAACCGTTACAGCACCGATGCCAATGGTGGTGAACTGGGAGGTGATAATCCAACTTTTCATGCCTCGATAGGGTGGGACTGGATACCAACCATACGCGGCCGCAACACCGGTATATGGAACAAGGTTTATCTTTCGGCCAGCGGGCCTGTTACTATTGAGGATCCATTAGTTACCTATCATCTGCCCTTGCCTGATACTACCTCAGCTGATGTAAATATGAAGGTGAACCTGTATAACCATACCGATGAAAACGTTTCGGGAACGTTACATGTGAAATTTGGTGACATCGCTTTTGATCAAAAGATACAGCTCAGGAATTCGGAGTTGAAAATGGTCGACCTAAATCCGGCTAACAACCCGGCGCTTAAATTACAGCACCCGCAGTTATGGTGGCCTAATGGCTATGGGCAGCAAAATTTGTATGACGTGTCTTTCTCCTTCATTACAGATGACGGTAGTGTTTCTGATACAAAAACACTTAAATCAGGCGTGCGCCAGATGACCTACTCAGATACCGGCAACTTAAAAATATACGTAAATGGCAGGCGTTTTATTCCAAGGGGCGGAAATATGGGTTTTTCTGAAGATTTACTGCGTTACCGTAGCAGGGAATATGACATTGCTGTAGGTTTCCATAAAGACATGAATTTTAACATGATCAGGAACTGGGTTGGCCAGGTTGGCGACGATGCTTTTTTTGAGGCTTGCGACAAGTACGGAATCATGGTGTGGCAGGATTTCTGGCTGGCTAATCCCTCAGACGGCCCCGATCCTTACCACCCTGATATCTTTATCGATAACATGAAGGATTTCGTGAAACGCATACGTAATCATCCTTCGATTGCCTTATATGTTGGCCGTAACGAAGGTAACCCGCCGCCGATAATTCAAAATGCTATTGATGTGTCCTTACCGGTGCTTGCACCGGGAATAAGGTATATACCCAACTCTGCTTCCTACTCTGTTAGCGGCGGCGGCCCCTATGCTTTACAGCCGCTTAAGTCTTACTTCAAAAACAGGGCTACACCAAAATTTCATAGCGAGATGGGTATGCCCGATATCATGTCGTATGAAAGTTTAAAACTCACTATGCCCGATTCTGGGATCTGGCCGCAAACCCGTTATTGGGGCATTCACGATTTTACCTTGCAGGGTGCACAAAACGGCGCTACGTTTAACCGCACCATTGAACAGGCTTTTGGTAAGATTGATGACAGAAAACAATGGCTGTCGTTAGCCGCCTGGACAGAATACCAGGGATACCGCGCCATGTTTGAGGCGCAAAGCAAATACCGGATGGGGCTGTTAATCTGGATGAGCCACCCCTCATGGCCTACCTTGGTTTGGCAAAGTTACGACTACTATTTCGAGCCGACTGCAGCTTATTTCGGCGGTAAAAAAGCTTCCGAACCCATTCACATACAGTGGAATGCCCTTACCGACAGCGTAGAAGTTGTTAATT
Organism: uncultured Mucilaginibacter sp.; assembly: GCA_964657275.1. Classification (GTDB taxonomy): domain Bacteria; phylum Bacteroidota; class Bacteroidia; order Sphingobacteriales; family Sphingobacteriaceae; genus Mucilaginibacter. Next base: position 6,909 of record CAZZUU010000073.1, read on the forward strand.
ACAGCGTGCAAAACGGATTGGGCCTTATAGCAAAACTGCAGGTACTGAATCTTGACGGTTCGGTAAGGTTTACGAAACAAGTAACTTTAGACTGCCCGGAAGATCATACGGCAGTTCTTATGCCGGTGACACCAACGGAAGGCTTAACCGGTACTTATTTTGTCCGTCTCGACCTTAGCAGGGGCAATATATTGTTGTCGCGGAATGAATATTTACGTGGCGCCCAGCCTGACTCTTCCGGCGGGATGGGTAATTTAAAGGAACTGGTGAAGTTGCCCTTGATAAGTTTGGTTACGCAAACCAATTCGGTTAAAGAAGGCGGTAGTTGGATAATTACCACGCAGTTAACCAACAAAACAAGCACCCCTGCCTTTAACGTTCGGCTAAAAGTTACCGGTGCCGCAAGCGGTAAACGTATTTTACCAGCAATGTACGACGATAATTATTTTACCCTGTTGCCCGGCGACACGCGCACCATTACCATGCGGGTGGAAGACGAGGATACCCAAGGTGAAAAATTGGCTGTAATGGTTGAAGGATTTAATATAAAGTAAGCTGGTAATTTAGCATACCTATAAATGCCCGCTTAGCAGATAGTTTCGTGTCACTCATAGCCGACGCATAGCCTCAAGTCGAAAGTCTCAAGTCCCAAGTAAAGAAAATAAAAAATTCAGCTTCGGACTTCTGACTAAAGGCTTGCGACTTAACGCTATTTAAGCGGGCATTTTTGTTGATTGAATTGGATACAGATCGGATCTGTCATTATTTCCCCCTGCTATTGTCGTGTACTGCACCCTTTTTATTGCGTTGATGTCTGTAGATTTGATTAATCAAAAATAATCATCATCATGACACAAATTAATGCATACATCGGTTTCAAGGGCCAGTGCCGCGAAGCCATGACATTTTACCAGGAATGTTTGGGCGGCGAATTATTTTTACAGGCTATTTGCGATTCACCGATCAAAGATCAGTTCCCGGCTGGAATGGAAAACGAAATATTACATTCGGCGCTAACCAAAGGCCCGCTGTTATTAATGGGCACGGATTGCGTTGGCCCCGGTGGTTACACCAAAGGAAATAACGTTGCCCTGTCACTGAATTGCAGCAGCGAGGATGAAATTAATACCTTTTATTCAAAATTATCAGAAGGCGGAGTTATTATGGATCCTTTAAAGGAGCAATTCTGGGGTGCGATGTTCGGCGTTTTTACCGATAAGTTCGGCATAGTTTGGATGCTGCACTATGATAAAAATCAATAATATGAACCCTAAGTCAATTAAAATAACTTATTGGGTAATAACCACACTGTTTGTTTTGTTTACGATAGCCGACGCTATAGGTGGGATCACCAAACAGGAAGCAGGAATTGTAGTATTGCAGCATTTAGGTTATCCTATATATATTATGCCATTTTTGGGAGTTTTAAAGCTACTGGGTGTAATAGCCATTCTTCAATTAAAATTCAAAAACCTAAAAGAATGGGCTTATGCCGGATTTACTTTCAATTTTATAGGCGCGTTTGTTTCGAGGGCTGTGTTAGGCGACAGTTTTGTACTTTTATTAATGCCGTTGGTAGTACTTGCGATAATGTTTGTATCATACTTTTTAGGGCGAAAGATCGAATCTGTTAGATCCGACCGGTCTTAAAAAAATCAATTAAAATTTGCGCAACCAAGACATTTCGTTTATAATAGTGCAACCTGACATCAATGAACCAGGGATTCGGCGGGACGTCCAATCAACCCGAGGAATATTTAGCGAGTGTTACTACATAAAAAATCAACCAACAATAATCTTAACATCATGAAAAAAATCAACATTTTTTACTGGATCGTCACAGGCCTCTTACTGGCAATGATGGTGTATTCGGCAATTGAAAGCTTTATGAACAATCCGGAAGGAGCAAAAATGATGGCTCAATTAGGCTATCCGCCTTATTTAGCAAAGTTTTTAGGTGTAGCCAAAATATTGGGTACCATCTCCATCCTGGTTCCGGGTTATCCGCGGCTAAAGGAATGGGCTTATGCCGGATTTACATTTGACCTTATCGGCGCTACCTATTCTTCTTACGCAATAGGCGAACCGGTTAGCCATTGGGCGCCAATGTTCATTTTTATCGCTTTGCTGGCTTGCTCATATATACTATATCATAAAAAGCTTGAGGCGAAAGCTGTTTAAAAACTTAAAAATACACTTGGCCAATAAATTCACCCGAAATGGTAGAGATATTTAAAACCAATGTAAATAATAAAAAGCAGGCCGGTAAAGTATTAAAAACGCTTAATGCCCGCCTGCCTGCTTATCTTTTTAATTTCGACCTGGATGATTGCGACCGCATCTTGCGTGTAAAAAGTTCAGGGCAGCCGATTGAAACGGTCCATATCATAAAATTAGTTGAGGATCAACAAGTTGAGATTAGTTTGCTCGACGACTAGTTTACAAACCTTATTTTTACCACAATCTTTCTCACCACATCGTAACCATCGACTTTTATGTTGGGCCGATGGGCCTCGCCGGGGAAAAACAACAAAAATGTGCCGGGTTCAGCGATATAGAATTTTCCATCCGTAGTATAATTAGCAACATCTTTAGCTTCGTCATAAGGTTTTATTACCGTTGCGGTAGCAACAGGTGCTTCACCAATTTTTTCTTTTCCCTTTATTACATATTGCAGGTCGATATAATTGCGGTGCGATTCCCACGCCGATTTATCAAACTCTTTAGACGGGGCGTCAGTTACTATCGCATAAACATTGTCGCCATCAATCAGGTGCTTCCCAAGTGACAATGTGAGCAAATCGCTATCCCGTAAAAATGCGAGTGCCTTGACCCATGCTGCCTGGTTTTTGTGGTATTGCTCAGCAAATGTGATTTTATTTGCCTGCGCATGAACGTTTAATTTAAGTCCTTTTTTCCATTCTCCCTTATGGACCCATTTGGCAGCACTTTTTTCGGTCCAGGTACTTTGTGCAACAACAACGGTAGTTATGCTTAAAAAGGAAAAGAACAGCAGTAATTTATTGCAGGATTTTAGGTATTTCATGATATAATTGGTTTTGAAATGATGCAGGGGAAAACTTCAGCCAATGTAAAAACTATTTTACGTTTTTTTTAATAACCTAAATTGTAACTTTGATTTTACAATCCGCCGAAAGTGGGCAATGATCTATACTTTTAGCGTTTGCCCTAATTTAACCATCTATAACCAAATTTTATCTTGAAAACACTGCATGCCGTTCACCCGGACGATTTTATAACTTACGATACCAAACTAATAAGAGAACGGTTTTTACTGGATAACCTGGCGCAAAAAGATGCCATTAATTGTGTTTATACCCATTACGACAGGATGATAGTGGGTATGGCTAATCCGGTAACCAAACAACTTTCGTTGGAGAACTATGCAAACCTAAAAGCAACATACTTTTTAGAACGCCGTGAGATCGGGATCATAAACGTTGGCGGCGAGGGCACTATAACCGCCGATGGAAAAACTTATAAATTAAATAAACTGGACGGTTTATATATCGGTAAAGGTGTTAAAGATGTAGTATTTGCCAGCACGAGCAGCGAAAGCCCGGCGGTATTTTACCTGCTTTCCGCTCCTGCGCATGCAAGTTACCCAACGGCATTTATCAGTTTGAATGACGCTGTAAAATCTGACGCAGGCAGTCCGGCAACAGCCAATTCGCGCACCATCAATAAATATATCCATGCAGATGGCATCAAAAGCTGCCAACTGGTGATGGGACTCACCATTTTGCATCCCGGCAGTGTATGGAACACCATGCCCGCCCATACCCACGACCGTCGGATGGAGGCTTACTTTTATTTCGACTTACCCGCAGGTCAAAAAATAGTGCATTATATGGGTAAAGGCGATGAGACAAGGCATATAATGGTTAATAACTACGAGGCGGTAGTTTCGCCGCCCTGGAGTATACACTCCGGCAGCGGGACTACCAATTACAATTTTATATGGGGCATGGCTGGTGAAAACATGGATTACACCGACATGGATCCTATTTCGATAACGGATCTGCGATAATATATCATCATAATGGCCGACAAATTTTCATTAGAAGGAAAAGTAATAGTTGTTACCGGCGGTACCGGCATTTTAGGAAAATCGTTTGTTAATGGCATTGTTGAAGCCGGGGGTACAGTAGGTATCCTCGGCCGTAACAAGGCTGTCGCCGAAGAACGCGCCAACACCATCAACGCCAATGGCGGTAAAGCCATCGCTTTAATTGCCGATGCGATGAATAAGGAGGAACTAATAGCCGCCAGGCAAAAAGTCCTGGGCGAGTTCGGCAGGATAGATGGGTTGGTGAACGGTGCAGGCGGTAATAGTCCCCAAGGCGTGCTGCAGCCGGGCGATGATATTTTTGATATGAACCTCGACGGCATGAAGCAAGTAATGGAGGTTAACTTGTGGGGCACGCTTTATCCAACCCAAATATTCGGCGAGGCCATCGCCAAAACGGGCAAAGGCAGTATTGTTAACATATCTTCCATGAACTCGAAACGGGCCATTACCAAAGTGCTGGGTTATAACATGGGCAAAGCTGCCGTTGATTGCTATACGCAATGGTTTGCCGTCGAGCTGGCGAACCGCTACGGCGATACGATCAGGATGAATGCGCTTGCACCCGGCTTTTTCCTTACCGAACAAAACCGGAACCTGTTAACCACACCCGACGGCGGATATACCGAACGCGGCGGCAAGGTAATCGGTAATACACCCTTTAAACGTTTCGGTAACCCGGACGAACTAATTGGCGCGCTGGTTTGGCTATTAAGCGATGCATCTGCCTTTGTAACCGGTGCCATGATATGTGTGGATGGCGGGTTTTCGATATTTGGGGGAGTGTGATAAGTACCAAGTAGTTAGTATCGAGTATTAAGTAGGGAATGGTGATTAGTGAGTGGTGAATAGAGAATAGCGACGAAATTTTTAATAATTAACTCAATCAACTAAACATAAACAAATGATCAATCGACGGAAGTTTATTCAATCTACATCCATAGCGGGGACAAGTTTCCTGCTGGCGCCGCATTTTGGCAAGGCCGCCGGGTTTTTTAAAGGCTCGCCAAACGAAAAGGTGGTGATAGGCATGATGGGTACGCATAGTCGCGGCTTATATCTTGCCCAAAACTTTTGCAAGATCCCCAACGTGGAGATCGGTTATGTGTGTGATGTTGATTCTAACGTTGTTGAAAGCACCATTGCCGATATCTACAAACGCACCGGCAAAAAACCGCAGGGAATTACGGACATCCGCAAGCTGCTGGAGAAAAAGGATGTGGATGCCATCGTGATTGCGGCCCCTGATCATTGGCACGCACCGGCAACCATTATGGCCTGCCAGGCGGGTAAGCATGTGTATGTTGAAAAACCATGCAGCCACAATCCGCATGAGGGCGAAATGGCCGTAGCCGCTTCAAAAAAATATAACCGGCTGGTGCAAATGGGTAGTCAGCGCCGGTCATTTTCAAATGTACAGGCCATGGTAAAGGAATTGCACGATGGTATTATCGGGAGGGCTTATTATGCCAAGGGTTGGTACACCAATCACCGGCCAAGTATCGGCATAGGCAAACAGGTGCCCGTACCTGCAAACCTTGATTATGAACTTTGGCAGGGACCTGCCCCGCGTAAACCTTACCAGGACAACCTGATCCACTATAACTGGCACTGGTTCTGGAACTGGGGCACCGGCGAGGCGCTCAACAATGGCACACATGAGCTGGACGTAATCCGCTGGGGCCTTGGGGTTGATTTCCCGAGCAAGGTGGTATCGACAGGCGGGCGCTTCCAGTTTAAGGACGACTGGCAAACACCTGATACCCAAAATATCCTCTATAATTTCCCGAATGATACGGCCGCCGAATGGGAGGGAAGAAGCTGTAATGGTTTTAATATTGAGGGTTTAGGTCGCGGGGTTATCTTTTACGGCGATAAAGGCACCATCTTTTACGGCGGCGCAAACGGCTATAAAGTTTATGATGGGGATAACAAGTTTGTAAAAGAAGTTAATGACGATACCGTACTGGATGCCACCAACAAAGTAAGCCCTACCGAAGCGCTGGATGGTATGCACATGAAAAACCTGGTGGATGCCATTCGTGGCGTGGCACCGCTAAATTGCCCTATCGAAACCGGCTTTAAATCAACCCTGTTGCCGCAATTGGGTAACATATCTTATCGGGTTGACAGGGTGCTGCATATCGATACCGCCAACGGCCATATACTAAATGATCCCGAAGCGATGAAGTTGTGGAGCAGGCAATATGAGCCAGGTTGGGAAGTGAAGGTGTAGATCACTTTAACTATAACAAACGTTGTCATTGCGAT
>CAZZUU010000074.1:0-13261 GCA_964657275.1 uncultured Mucilaginibacter sp.
ACTAAAGACTTAGGACTTAAGACTTCCGACTTAAAATACGACGTTGTCGGTCCTATCTGCGAAAGCACGGATTGTTTTCGGAAAGATGTCGAACTGCCGCAATCCTTCCGGGGCGACCTGATCGCTATCCGCACCACGGGCGCTTATGGCGAGGTGATGGCGTCCGGTTATAATTTGAGGGACCGGGTGGGAAGCGTTTATTCGGAATAAGGCGGTTTCAAATAAGTTGTGCCACTGTGCCACCAGGAACAGTTGGCACACGTGGCACACCTGGCACAGCTGTTAATTTTCTTAAAACCCGGGGTCTGTGTCTCCACAGACCTTTGCCCGTTTACGTTACCTACATCAGGCCGGGATTTGTAGACACCCCAATGGCACAAGCCGAAAACATGTTCTGGGTAGCGCCGGTTGATAAGGCTGCGAACCAAATTTTCAACGCCATCGAAAATAAAAGGGATGGTTTATATCACCAAACGGTGGCGGATTGCGGCTTTCATATTTAGGATGATACCGGGGTTTTTGTATAAGAGGATGTGATAGGTGTTAATAATTAATTTCAAAAAACAAATATTTAAGATAGCTTTATTAACCAAATTCTATATGAATACACGATTAGAAAAAATTATTGAGCAATATAAGCCTCATTTTAAGGGGTGGATAGATAAGTTTAATAACCATGCTGAAATGATAAATTCATTTGATAATTTTAATGAGCAAGAACGTATTGACATAGTAATAAAGGTCGTAAATGCACTTTCAAGCCTAGCAGATATATACTTTAAGTACGGAAATTTTAAAGATAAATTTGAATATGATAACTTCTATCAACAACTATATGGGCCTGAAATAGTAATTATTTCAAACAAAACCGGTACTACTTATAAATTAGGTATTGATAATAAAGGTGTATATATAAGTAGCTACTTAGAATATGCTGAAAATATAAAAAATATGGATGACGAATTTTGGGCGAACATTTTAACTTTAAGTAAACATAAGGGGTTTGAATTAGTTGGATTGGAACACGTGAATAATAAGACTAAGTCTAAATATCCGGAATTATCTTATAACTATAAAGGGACCATTTTTAAAATTTTCAGACGATATTTTTTTAATATTACAGAATATGACAAAACTATGGATGACTATGGTGAGTTCAAAATAACATGGGAATCCGGCGACGATTTCGAAAAAACAGTTCGCGAAGGATGTGAGATATTTAAAATGTTATATAAGCTCAATTACTCTCTGTGGAAGATTGAAGATTTAAAGAAAAAGGAAGAATTAAAACGTGGATAATATAAATCAACTTTTCCAGAAAATTTAATGCCGCATCATATTTTCGCAAATAAACATTGGTTATATGAGTTTTAAAACATCAAAAAATTTCACTGACTTTTTAAATCTTTACGCAAGTAATCCTGATAGGGTTATATTTTTTGTTGGAGCGGGACTGTCAATGCCATTATTTCCAGGTTGGAAAGCTTTTTTAGAACAATTAGTTAATGACACCGATGCTAAGAGTAAACTAAATTTTGATAAGCAAGAAATGTTAGACAATATCAGCAATGGATCGCAACTTCTTGAAATAGCAGATTATTGTGCTGACTCGATTGGGAAAAATGAGTATAGGGAAATTATCGAAAAAAATTTTGACAAAGAATTCAAGTTAAAAGATATCCCCATTGCTTATACAACTCTATTAACTCTGCAATTTAAAAGTATAATAACCACAAACTATGACCGAATTCCTGAAATTGGCGGCCATGGCAATTTCAGTTGTTATACAAATAAAAATATTTCCGAAGGGCTTAAAGCCATCGAAAAAGGGAAAAAAATCGTTTTGAAAATTCATGGTGATATTTTAAATCATGAATCAATTGTTTTAACACAAGAGGACTTTAAAACGATAATTCATAATAATATTGCTGTTCAAACTGGATTAAAAAGTCTTTTTTCTACTTCTACAATTTGCTTTGTAGGCTTTGGATTTCATGACCCTCATTTTAATCTTATTTTGGATTTTTTAAATACAATTAACAGTGGAAAAAATATTATCCATTACGCTCTTCTATCTTGCAAATCAAAGTTTGAAATTCATTCAATTGAAAAAAGGTACGGTATTAGGGTCATAGAATATATCGCCTCTGATAATCACCCAGAAGTAAATGAGTTCTTTAACGAGTTAAAGGGCCTTAAAACCGAAGTAAACATTAATTCAACCGCTGATACTATAGAAGAATTGTTTGTAATTATTGAAAACTCTATTCAATTAAATCTAAGTATTCCTAATTATTATTTAGATTACGATAACGGTTTAAGAGAATTCACAATCAATTATTTTACAAGAGCCAGTACCGAGTACGAAACTCAAAAGGAGATTTTATCTCTTTATCGATTATTTAATTTAAAAACATCAATAATTGAAACCATCAAAATTTGTTGTTTTGCATTAACTGATCCTAGCACTGACATAACAAAATTCTCGCCTCTTTTTCTTACTTCTTATGCAACCTATTCAGATTCATATTTATTAGCAAACAAGACTGTAAGTGAAAGTAATTTTTGGAAGAACCTTATATTTAATCAACCAAATAGCATTGGCAACATATATTTTACTAATAGGGAGGTAAATTTTCCCTATATAAATTTTTAATATGGCTATGGGAAACAAAATAAAGTTGATCTTTAAATCTAAGGCAACTCGGTCGACTACTACTGTTGAAGATCTTAGAACTGACAAAGACGAAATTAATACTATAAAAAATGTTAGTGCCAACACCGGAATTACTAAATTTCCAACTGCGAATATCGAAGTTATTGCAACTAGCAAACATCCAAGTCTACTTTCAATAAAATCAGGAGATGAAGTTTCCGTCTTTATGGCCGAGCACGACAAGCCATATAATAAATTTCATAAAGGTATTTTGCTATCTGTAACTATAAAATCAGCGAAGGACAATTTTGAAATAATTCACCAAAGTGTTAGTGCATTTTATTTATTACAAAAACGAAATTTATATTCTGCTAGCTTTACAAATAAAAAAGGATTAAGGGAAATAATTGCCGAAGTACTGGAAATGTGTGAAATAAATGACAAAGTAATTATCGACAAAAAAATTATTAACGATTTTAAATTGACACCATTCAAAAACTTTCCAGCTTTATCCTTTATAAATGCCATATGCTATAAGCTTGATTTAGTTTATGATTTTGGAAACGGGGACATTATGAAGATTTCTAAACGAAAAGATATTTTACATAATATTCAGACTTCCATTCCAATTTTGCTAAACAATACCAACATAATCTCAAGTGAATTTGAACAATAAAACTTTAAGCAAGTAAAAAAGAGCATTAGGGTTCAAATCTGATTAGCGGTTGATTGCCCACTCAGAGTTATAGGTATTAACAGGTGGCACCATACTCATATGGGAATACTTCCAACCAGTTGAACTAATCGTTAACTAGTTTTTCAATCATCTTTCTACTTTTCCACGCTTAACTTCTTCATAAAGACATGCAGTCACAATAACTGTAAAAAACACATTTAATTATTTTTTGTTAACAAAAATGCTTTAATTTACATCCTCAATTTTCCGATCTTAAACCAATTATTATACATGAATATAGACCAGTTTGTTATCGGTGTTGATTATGGTACGGATTCCGTTCGGTCTGTAATAGTCGATACCAAAAACGGCAAAGAATTAGCTTCTTCAATTTTCAATTATCCGCGCTGGCAGCAGGGATTGTATTGCAATGCTGCGCAAAACCAATTCAGGCAGCACCCGCTCGATTACGTTGAAGGACTGGAACACACGATCAAAGAATGTATAAAAAAAGCCGGCGGGGCTTCGGTTGCGGCGGCCATAAAGGCCATATCGGTTGATACCACCGGCTCCACCCCTGTTGGCGTTAATGAACAGGGCGTTCCGCTGGCGTTAACGCCGGGATTCGAAAATAACCCAAACGCCATGTTTGTTTTATGGAAGGACCATACCGGTATAAAAGAAGCCGCTGAAATAAACCATCATGCCACAAAATTTGATATCAATTACCTGCAATATGTTGGCGGTATTTATTCGTCGGAGTGGTTTTGGGCCAAGCTGCTTCATGTTTTAAGGGCCGATGAAAAAATAAGCTCAGTGTGCCATTCCTGGGTGGAGCATTGCGACTGGATACCGTTTTTATTGAGCGGTGGAAAGCACATAAAAGATATGAAACGCGGGCGATGCTCGGCTGGCCACAAAGGCTTATGGGCCGCGGAATACGGCGGCTTGCCGCCGAATGAGTTTTTCACCTCCCTTGATCCGCTTTTAAAAGGGTTTACCGAAAGATTATATAAAGATACCTACACATCAGACCACGCCGCCGGAACACTCAGCGAAGAATGGGCAAGCCGTTTGGGCTTAAGTACCGATGTTATTATCGGTGTAGGCGCATTTGACGCACACATGGGTGCGGTTGGCGGGCAGATAGAACCCTATCATTTAAGTAAGGTAATGGGCACTTCTACCTGCGATATGCTGGTGGCCCCCAATGCCGATATGCAGGGCAAACTGATCAAAGGCATCTGCGGGCAGGTTGACGGCTCGGTGATACCCGGTATGCTGGGCCTGGAGGCCGGGCAATCCGCTTTTGGCGATACTTATGCATGGTTTAAGAATTTGCTGTCGTGGCCTTTAAATGAGCTACTGTCGCAATCTTCATTAATAGATGCAGAAACTGCAGAAGCTTTAAAAACTGAAGTGGGCGGCAAGATCATCGCCGCGCTCAGTAAGCAAGCCGCTTTGCTACCCCTGGATGAAAATGCAGAAATAGCTGTAGATTGGCTGAATGGCCGCCGTACACCGGATGCCAATCAATCACTTAAAAGCGCTATTGAAGGATTAAGCCTGGGCAGCGATGCGCCACGGGTATTCAGGGCATTAGCCGAGAGTACCTGCTTTGGCGCTAAAAGTATTGTCGATCGTTTTAACAGCGAAGGCGTACCTGTGAAAGGTTTGATAGGCATTGGCGGTGTTGCCAAAAAATCGCCCTATATTATGCAGATGATGGCCGATGTTTTGCAGATGCCGATACGCATACACCAGTTTGAACATACCTGCGCCCTCGGGGCGGCTATGTTTGCAGCAACCGCAGCGGGTATCTACCCGAATGTGGAAGCAGCAATGGCAGCCATGGGCGGCGGCTTTGATATAGAATATAAACCCAATAAGAACAACGCTGAATTGTACGAGCGAAGATATCAGCGGTATATCGGGTTGGGAAAATACGTTGAACAGCATACAAAAGCCGAATAATGAGCAAATACGATCATATTCAAAAACAGGCCTATAAAGCCAATATGGAATTGCCCCGGTTAAACCTGGTGATATTTACATTTGGTAATGTAAGTGCCGCCGACCGGGATCTTGGCGTTTTTGCCATTAAGCCAAGCGGCGTACCTTATGAAGATTTGACCCCTGAAAAAATGGTGATCGTTGATTTTGACGGCAATATAGTTAAAGGAAAGCTACGGCCATCATCCGACACTAAAACCCATGCGGTATTGTATAAAGAGTGCGCAGAAATAGGCGGCATTTGCCATACCCACTCTACCTATGCCACTGCTTGGGCGCAGTCGCAACGGGATATTCCTATTTACGGCACTACCCATGCCGATCATAAAACGGTTGATGTGCCTTGCGCACCACCCATGCATGACGATATGATATTGGGCGATTATGAATATCAAACCGGTTTCCAGATATTAAACTACCTTAAAGAAAAAGGGTACAGCTATAAAGAAGTGGAAATGATCCTGGTAGGCAACCACGCCCCTTTTACCTGGGGGAAGAATGCCGATAAGGCTGTTTACAACAGCGCCGTACTGGAGTCAATAGCACAAATGGCTTATTTAACTGAACAGATCAACCCCAAAGCGCCAAGATTAAAAGATTCACTCATTAAAAAACATTTTGAAAGAAAGCACGGCCCGGATTCTTATTATGGACAATGACGGTTCATTGGTCATTGGGTCATTAAGTCATTGCCTAACTCGACGCCCCATACTTGATACTTGATAGTTGATACTAATTAACTACTCACAATTCACCACTCACTACTTGCTACTAACTACTTGATACTAAATACTCACACATGATATCTCTCAAAGCATTCGAAATCTGGTTCGTAACCGGCAGTCAGCATTTATACGGCGAGGAAACCTTGAAAAAGGTTGCCGAACATTCGCAGCAAATTGCAAAATCGTTAGACGCGGACCCGCAAATACCGGTTCGCGTGGTTTTTAAGCCGACCGTAAAATCGACCGAAGAAATATACGCGGTTTGCCAGGAAGCAAATACTACCAAAAATTGCATCGGTATTATTGCGTGGATGCACACATTTTCGCCTGCCAAGATGTGGATCGGCGGTTTAAAGATATTACAGAAACCTATACTGCACCTGCACACCCAGTTTAACAGGGATATTCCGTGGGGCAGTATCGATATGGATTTCATGAACCTGAACCAAAGCGCACACGGCGACAGGGAGTTTGGTTTCATCATGTCGAGGATGCGTTTAAACCGTAAAGTGGTGGTTGGCCATTGGCAGGATAGCGAAGTTATCGGGCAGATCAATGCCTGGAGCCGCGTCGCCGCCGGGTGGAACGATTGGCAAGGCGCAAGATTTGTCCGTTTTGGCGATAACATGCGTTTTGTAGCGGTTACAGATGGCGATAAAGTAGAGGCAGAATTAAAATTTGGCTACTCGGTAAACACACATGGTATCGGCGATTTGGTGAATGTTATCAACCAGGTTAGCGATCGTGAAACCGATCAGCTTTTAGCTGAATACGAAGAAACATATGCTGTTGTGCCTTCCTTACAAAAAGGCGGTGATCAATATAGCTCTTTACGGGATGCCGCAAAAATTGAGCTTGGCCTGCTTGCGTTTTTACAGGATGGCAACTTCAAAGGCTTTACTGATACGTTTGAGGATCTGCATGGCATGGTGCAATTACCGGGTATTGCTGCGCAACGCATCATGGGTAAAGGTTACGGTTTTGCCGGTGAGGGCGATTGGAAAACATCCGCTTTGGTACGCGCTATGAAGGTAATGGGCAGCGGTTTAAAAGGCGGCAACTCCTTCATGGAAGATTACACCTATCATTTCGATCCTCAAAATCAGATGGTTTTAGGGTCGCATATGCTGGAGATATGCGAGTCTATAGCGCTTGGCAAAGCAAAATGCGAAATACATCCGTTGGGCATCGGCGGCAAAGCCGATCCGGTGCGTTTGGTGTTCAATGTGGCCGGCGGCCCTGCCTTAAACGCTTCGGTTATTGATATGGGCAACCGCTTTAGGTTACTGGTAAATGAAGTCGAGGCAGTAGCGCCTCAGCATGATCTGCCTAATCTTCCTGTGGCCCGCGTATTATGGAAACCATATCCGGATATGAAAACCGGTTGTGCAGCCTGGATACTGGCCGGAGGTGCGCATCATACCTGCTACAGTCAGAATTTGACGGCGTCCCATCTGGAAGATTTTGCTGAGATGGCAGGGATTGAATATGTATTGATTGATAAAGACACCCGCCTGCACCAACTGAAAAAAGAATTGCAGTGGAACGAGGTTTATTATAAATAAGATTGCGAGTCAAGAACCAAGAATCAAGAATCAGGAAACTGCGGATAGCGTAAATAAACTCGCTATAAAATAGCTATTCCAACTGAAAATCTTAATCGAACCGGATTGGCGGCGTTATGTTTATCCTCCAGTCTTCATTCCTGGCTCTTGTATCTTGACTCCTGTATATAAAAGCGTCGTCTATTTCGCTGATATCCAAAAGTTATTATAGCCCAGCCCAACGTTTATGTTGATCAGCTCTTGTTGCAGCATTTCGAGCACCGCTAAAAAATTATAGACAAAATGCACCTTATTTTCTGAATGACCGGCAATGGCCTTAAAATCCATCATTTTATTGATCTTTAAAAGCTCGTCGATAGCCTTCTTCTGCTGTTCAATCGTATAAGGATAAAGCGTTACAGTATGGGTTATTTCCTCGCTGCGGGTTAAAAATTGTTTCATTACCCGCCCGTACACCATCATCAGCTTATATAACGTAACCTCCGACAATTCTTCTCCCGGTAACGGCACATGATCCGCCTGCTCTATATCTATCCGGATATTGCCGCGCTTTTCCTGTTTAAACCGTTCGTCTTCAAAAGGGTGAAGCTCTTCGCAAAGCATTTTAAATTTTTTGTACTCGATCAGTTTTCGTATCAGCTCCTCTTTGGTATCGGTTTGGTTTCCTTCTTCGTCAACCTCATATCTTGGCAACAGCATTTTAGCCTTAATACGCATCAGCGTAGCCGCTACAAAAATAAATTCGCTGGCTATCTCCATGTTTAGGATAGTCATCTGGTGGATATAGCTCAAAAAATCATCCGTAATACGGGCTATTGGAATATCATGTATCTCCAGTTCGTCCCGCTCAATAAAAAAAAGCAGCAGATCAAACGGACCTTCAAATTGCGGTAACTTTATTTCGAAACTTTCGTCGGTTGTCATGGAGTTCAAAAATAGTTAAAAGGGTTAAAAAGTTGTAAGCGTTGTAATTGTGCATAACAAGTTTATGGATACCAGTACAACTGGTTTAACATTTAAACCCATCATTGATATTCGTCGGATAGTATTAAATAATAAACAATTTTATCCGTATTTTTCCGATAAAATACCGTCTTTTGTAAGTTAAAGCAACTAAGAATGTCCATGCAGGTACCAGCCGGCAATTTATTGCAAAAAATTAATAATCCCTCTGATCTAAAGCAATTAAAACCAGAAGAGCTTAAACAGGTTTGCCAGGAGCTTCGCCAGTATATAATTGATATAGTTTCGGTAAATGGCGGTCACTTTGCTGCAAGCCTGGGGGTTGTTGAATTAACGGTTGCGCTGCAATATGTACTAAATACGCCATACGACCAATTGGTTTGGGATGTGGGCCACCAGGCTTACGGTCATAAAATATTGACCGGTCGCCGCGATATTTTCCATACCAACCGTGTATTTAAAGGCATGAGCGGCTTTCCAAAGCGCTCAGAGAGCGAATACGATACTTTTGGTGTCGGGCACTCATCCACATCTATCTCGGCTGCTTTGGGGATGGCCGTTGCATCGCAATATAAAGGCGAAACCGACAGGCAGCACGTAGCTGTAATTGGTGACGGTGCTATGACCGCCGGCATGGCCTTTGAGGCCCTTAACCATGCCGGGATCGAAAATTCAAACCTGCTGGTGATTTTGAATGATAACAACATGTCAATTGATCCCAATGTAGGCGCGCTTAAAGAATATTTGACCGACATATCTACATCAAAGCCTTACAACCGTTTCAGGGATGATATTGCGAATGTACTGGCCAAAATATCAGCTATTGGCCCTGATGCGTTCAGGATGGCGCAAAAGATTGAAAAAAGCATTAAAGGTACATTGCTTAAAAGAAGCAATTTGTTTGAGGCGCTTAACTTTCGGTATTTTGGCCCTATTGATGGTCACGACGTGGAACACCTTGTTAAAGTATTAAAGGACCTTCGTAACATACCGGGCCCCAAATTATTGCATTGTGTAACTGTAAAAGGCAAAGGATATGCGCTGGCCGAAAAGGACCAAACCAAATGGCATGCGCCCGGCTTATTTGATAAGATAACCGGCGAGATAAAAAAAACAAAGACCGACAAACCGCAACCACCAAAATACCAGGACGTATTTGGACATTCGATAATTGAGCTGGCCGAACAAAATTCGAAGATAATGGGTATTACCCCGGCCATGCCATCTGGATGTTCACTTAACCTGATGATGAAGGCAATGCCAAACCGTGCTTTTGACGTGGGCATTGCCGAACAGCATGCCGTAACGTTTTCGGCAGGATTAGCCACTCAGGGCTTGATACCCTTCTGCAATATATATTCCAGCTTTATGCAGCGTGCCTACGACCAGGTAATTCACGATGTGGCCATACAGAATTTGAATGTGGTATTTTGTTTAGACAGGGCAGGTGTAGCAGGTGCTGACGGACCGACGCATCATGGCGCCTATGATCTTGCTTTTATGCGTTGTATACCTAATATGACGGTGTCTGCACCGATGAACGAGGAAGAGCTGCGCAACCTGATGTTTACCGCGCAACAGGATAACATGGGTCCTTTTGTGATCAGGTACCCCCGTGGTAACGGTGTTATGGTAGACTGGCAAAGGCCGTTTAAGGCGATTAAAGTGGGAAAAGGCCGTCAAATTTGCGATGGTGAAGAGGTAGCTATATTATCAATAGGCCACATTGGCAACGAAGTGGTAAAGGCGACAACAGCGCTTAATACTGAAGATATTTATCCTGCGCACTACGATCTCCGTTTTGTAAAACCGTTGGATGAGGTATTACTGCATGACGTTTGTAAGAAATTCAATAAAATTATAACCGTTGAAGATGGTTGTCTTGAGGGCGGAATGGGAAGCGCAGTGCTTGAATTTATGGCTGATAACAACTACCAACTACAAGTAATACGCTTAGGAATACCTGATTTGGTGATAGAACATGGTGAGCAACCTGAGCTATGGGCCGAGTGCGGTTATGATGCTAAAAGTATCGCTGCCCAGGTTAAAAAATTAGGTATCAAGCAAAATAAGCATATCATTGCTTCTTAACCAACACTGTTTAGAAATCAGTATAAAGATCCCTGAAAGAACTCCGTAATCCGATCGTAATTAACGTGGTTTTGTTGTCGAACTGACTGTTGGTTTCATTTCTATACATCGCACTCAACTCTAATCGCAAATTATATCTTGGATTAAGCACATAGGCTACTTTCGCTTCAGCATAATAAAAATCTGTCCGCAAGCCCTGCCCTACGTAATTCCCCAACTGCTTAACAGCCATAGTATAGGGTAAAAATATATTTCCACCATAATTTAGACCATTCAAATCTAAACCATAAAAAGCATAGTTCAGCTGGCCGCGAAAATCGAAACGGCCAACAGAATAGTTAAGTATCCCCAGCCATTCTCTAAAATTCGCGCCGAATGGATGTGCCAACGGTTGGTCATCATGACTATAGTTACTGGTTTGGTCGAAAGACTGATAGGTATAGGGCCGCGCTGTATTAAACTCTGCCAGGTAATTAAGGCCTTTAACTTTAAAAAGATCCGCACCTCTAAATCCTAACTGATAGCCGGATTTATTGGTGACGCTTCCATTTCCTGAAAAGAAATCCTGCGCACGAAACTCATTCAACACAAACTGACCGTAAACTATAGCTTTGTCAAATATTTTATATTTAGCCGTAGCACCCAGGATACTTTTTGCCGGGTTGTTATCAATGTTATCCAAAGGCACTAAAAAAACAAACGGACTTGCTAGGGAAACATTAAACCCTCTTTTTTGCCCGACTGGATCTACGTCGGCTTCCATTTCGTTCTGAAAGAAGCCCAGCGATAGGCGGTTAGAAACATTCCAATCCAGGTACTGAAAATAGCCCCATTTGTTCCTGCTATCCCCGTTACTTGCAGGCAAGGCATTAGGGTTGTTCAAATAAGCATACATAGCCATATATTTCACATTCCCTACAGTTGCTGTGAGTTTAAGGAAGGGATAGCTTGTCGCGAAATCAGAAAGCAGCATTGAACGATATCCGTCACCGATGAATGTTTTATCCTTGCCTAAAGCAAAGTTGATAAACTTAACCGGCGTGTACGACAGCACAAAACTGGAGTAATAGTAATCTTTAATACGGCTGCCGGGGTTCCCATCTTTCTCCTGTCCGGGTATATAACCCGAGTTATTGGCATAATTATTTATATATGCCGGAAATGCCGATTCGTTATCATAAAAACTACCGTAGTAAGAGAATTTTGACCCGAATTTACCGCCAATCTGAACACCTAATGATGTTGTCCACACAGATTGGTGTCCTGAAACGTCGCGCCCAATTTGCATATCGGGCAGCAGATCTGCATAAAACGTGTTACCGCTGTTTTTTACGTCAATCAAGTGCTCGTTAAATATGCGGTTGGATAGAATTCCTTTATGATTGCCGATATTCATTAACGAATCATAAGTATGTTTTAATAAAGTATCGTCAACCAAATATGGTTTTAAAGCAGAATGGATACGGGTATTAGTTGAAAACAGATCGGCGCTGAACTTTTGAGAAAAATCGAATGAATAAGGCTGGTAAACTGATTGTGCAAAAACCGGCCTGATTGCCGATACTATAATCATTATTGCAATGAGAAGAAATTTGTTCGTTAATGAATATTTGATTCTCATAAGTAATGGTAATTGAAAAATGAATTATTGTTCTGCAATTTATTACCCTATTAATTAAAAATCTGAATACAAGTCCCTGAAAGTACTCCGCAAGCCAAATGTTATCAGAGTTGTTTTATTATCGCTCTGAATGTTGCTTTCCTGGCGCAATACGCCGCCAAGCTCTAATCTTAAATTATATTTAGGATTGATCAGGTAAGACACTTTTCCCTCAGCATATTTAAAACTGGTATTTAGCCCCTGGCCGGTTGCGGTTCCCTGGGAAATATTGTCAGGCTGTGTAATATTCTTCCCGTAATTTAAGCCATTCATATCAAGCCCATATTTGGCATAATTAAGCTGCCCCTGAAAATCAAATTTACCTATAGAATAAGTTAAGATCCCTACAACTTCCTGGAAATTAGCGCCAAAGGGATGAGCAAGAGGCTCATCAAACTGCTCATAATTTACCAAAGGGTACTGACTGGAATAAGTATATGGTTTGGCCGTATTATACTCAAACAAATAGTTAAAAGCATGCACTTTAAACAAATCGGAACCACGGAAACCAACCTGGTAGCCCATTTTGCTGTTTGATGCCCCAACCGACTGATCAAAAAGCAACTGGCCGTAAACCGTTGTTTTATCGAGCACTTTGTATTTGCCGTTAAAACCCAGCAAGGTATTATCAGGTATCGGGCCTGACGGGGCGAGCGATTTCACAAACAGAATTGGGTTAATGTAGTTAGCGTCGAACCCGTGTTTACTACCATCGTCATAAGCATCTGGCGCTATTAATGCGTTGAAAAATCCTAACGATGCCCGGTTGGTAATGTTCCAGTCGATATAATGGAAGGCTGCCCATTTTGCCCGGTAAGGCGGATGCGCAGTAGTGGATGTAAGTGCGTCCTGATCCTGCAAATAAGCCCACATGGCCATGTATTGAACATGTTTGCCCAAATCGATCTTTAC
>CAZZUU010000075.1:0-12101 GCA_964657275.1 uncultured Mucilaginibacter sp.
TGCATCATGTTTTCGTGATGCAATTGATGCGGTGAAAAGAGCTTCAGTTTAAGTAAAACGTTAAATTAGTATTACGAAAAATTAACCGTTACCTATACATTTGTTTTTTAATCCGCACAACCATACGTTTGTCTATTAAATTTAACCGGATCATTTCCATTATATACAACCAATATGAGCATTTCAAACCTAAAACTTCCTTTTGTTGCCGCCTTCCTGATTTTAATGGTTGGTTCTGTTTTTGCGCAAACAGGCAGATACGACATTACCACTTACGGTGCCGAAAAAAATAACGGCAAACTTTGCACCAAAGCCATACAGGCCGCTATTGATGCCGCCAATGCCAACGGCGGCGGCGATGTGATCATTCCGCAGGGGGAATTTTTAAGCGGCACTATCCACCTAAAAAGCAATGTGAATTTACACCTTGAAATGGGTGCGATACTAAGGGGCAGCACCAGGTTGGACGACTACGAAGCCAACATTCCGGATAAACCTTTTGCTCCTAATCACAAAGGCCTGCTGTTTACACAGGATGCCGAAAACGTAAGCATCACCGGCGAAGGCCAAATCGATGGCAACGGCGACTCCTATTTCGATATGCATATCGCCAAACGGCTCGACTCGGCAACTACTGCATTTACCAGGCAAAAGAACAGGTTTCGCCATGTGGAGAGTGGATTGGGTGATGGCCCGATACAGCCGAAAGACCGGCCCTACCAGATGATCGTGTTCAGCAATTGCCAACGGGTTACGGTTAAGGATGTATTTATCACCAAATCGCCGTTCTGGTGCATGCACTTTGCCGATTGTGAAGCTGTACATATTTACGGCATACGCCTGTGGACAAACATGCTGGCGCCCAATGCGGATGGTATAGATATTACCAGTTGTTCAAACGTAATTATCGATGGCTGCGATATCCGCACCGGGGATGATGCACTGGCTATCGTAGGGTACGATCACCATTTTGAAATACCTGGCTTTGAGCATATTAAACATTTGTCTGAGAACATTGTGATCAGCAACTGCAACCTGCAATCCAATTCCAGCGGTATCCGTATAGGCTTCCTGGATCAAAACACGGTTCAAAATGTTCGCGTAAGCAACGTGAATATTACGCATTCATCGCGCGGGATAGGCATCTTTTTAAGGGACCAGGGTTCATTAAAAAATATAACGTTCACTAACATGTACATAGAAACCCGCATACCCACCGGCGACTGGTGGGGCAACGGCGAGCCAATCCATATTTCGGCAATCCGCGGAAAGGAAAACGTAAAACTGGGAACCATCGAAAATGTGCAGTTTAACAATATCATCTGCAAAGGTGATGCCGGGATGCTGCTTTATGCCACTAATGAAAGTGCCATAAAAAACGTATCCTTTAAAAACATCACCTTCGAACTGGTTGATACCAAATTGAATGATGTAGCAGGCGGTAATATAGACCTGCGAGGTGGGATAGGAACCAAAGAAACCTTGTTTGCGAGGGATATCCCGGGCTTTTTAGCCGAGAATGTCGACGGGTTAACCATCGATGATTTTAAGCTAACCTGGACTAACCCACGGATGCCTTTTCTTACCAATGGCATCGAAGTCAATAACTTTAAAAACCTGAAGATCACCAATTTTAACGGAACAGGTGCACCAAACAACCCAAATGCGTTTCCTTTAAAAATAGAGAATGGCCAGGGCTTTCAAACCGACCTGAATAAAAAGCTGATTAAAGCCGTTAACATTAAGTAGAAGTTATTCGTGCTAAGAAGATTATAACGCGGGAAATTGCGTGCGGCGGCACTGTGTACAGTAATTCCGGTATTGTGCATATTTATACCTCATTTTTGTAGGCCTGAAGCCAATTAACCAGGGATCATTATAATTACAATCAATTCTATATCAATCACTTAATATTAAATTTATTTAAAACGGGCAACGTGGTCGCTTTTTTGCAGAGATATAGTACATACTTATAACAAACATATTATGGAACTAATTTCTACAAACCACAATTTTAAAGAAGATATCAATTTTAACTTCAATACTACTTATATGGGTAAGGAAATCATGTTGAACGTGATTTCGAATAACGGTCGTTATAGCGTATTGCACAACGAAAAACCGATAGGCTATATTAAGTTAGGCGATATCAGGCATACCTGGTACGTTGTTGACAGCAATTACGCCCCCCCATACCTTGTGGATGAAATCGGCAACAGGATTGAAGCACTGTTGGTTGCGTAAAAATTCTTCCGCTCATATTTTGCGTTGCCGCGACCTATATTGCTTTATGTTTGTTAATATAGACATACATAGTTAACATAATGATAATATTGAATTAATATTCAGAGAATATATATTTGCCGCAACGTAAGACAATGAAAAAGAACGAATTAAATTCAACGGCCAAAGCCGAGATTAAAAAAATACAGAAGTTAATTGAAAGCAGCTTAGTAGTTAAGTTGAAAGCGGTAACCGCAAAATTGGGTGAAGGCACTGATAAATTAGAAAAAGAGATTGCTAAAGGCTCAAAAAAATTGGCTAAAAAGCTAGTCAAAGAGATCAAGATAGCTGCGGCCGTTGTTGTCGTTTCCGATAGTTCAAAAGAGGCGCCGGCTGCTGAAAAACCTAAAGCTAAAAAAAAGGCGGAACCAAAAAAGGCGGTAGTTGAGAAAGCTACACCTAAACCGGCTAAACCAACTGAAAAGCCAAAGGCAGTAGAAACTAAAGCCGTACAGTCGGGAAAAAAGAAAGCCGGTAAAGCTTAAAAGAGTATATCTTAGAGTAGTAACGCATCTACATAATGTGCATGCACTATCCCCTCGCATGGCGACCAGGAGAAAATGGTAAAGCGCCCGTCTTGCGACGATACCAGGGCGATGGCGTCACGCTGGTCAAACACAAATTGTGCAGCCGATAAATGCCTGGTGCCCCCGTTTTGTGATGGGTGAATGGTTGTGGCAGTGTTTCCTATCACGGGTTCGGTAACCAGCATCTGTTCTACAGGTACGCCGTTTGATGAAAGCCCAATTTTTGCACCAAACGCAAGCAATTCTAATTGGTCGTTTATAATAGTAGCGCCGTCTACCGCCGTGAGCCCGGCCACACTATCGATCGTGCGGTTAACATCTTCCTGCCAAAGGCTCAGATGTCTGTCGTTCACCTTCATTTGAATTAACTTTCTCAATTCATCAAATGCCGGAACAACCGGGTAGGTTATCGGGCGAATAATAGAATCGCGCCAAGCTTCATTTCCTGAAGGCACTACCAGCAAAGAGCCGCCGTGCCCGTGGGTGCGCATAGAGGCGGCTAGTTGCACCAGCACGTTTACTGAATCGTTCCAGCCTGTCGGTGAATTATAGTCTAATAACGAGGTAAGCATAGCAGGGCAATCGGGCAGGCTTTTACTGAGCTCGTCGATAATTTTTATTTCATCGCCTTTAATTACGGCTACATTGATAAATTTCCCGAAACCATTGATGCGCCGGTGCTTAACTACCAGCAGCCCCGGTTCAACAACCTCCAGTACAAAACAGCAATCGGGGATAGATCGGGTGGTACCCCATACGTATAGTTCACCACCGTCATCCCAAATACCGAGGTGGATACCTGAGCGCTCAACCGCAGGGGCCAGACGGGTAAGCAGGTGCGGCGTTAATAACAGGCGTTCTTCAAAAACCAGTGGTTGCCCGGCCAGTAAAGGTGGCAAATATGCCAGTGATATTTTTGGCGATCGGCCTTCTTCCTTACGCAGGCTGGCCCAGAACGCTACATCCATAATAGCCTCAATCACTTTTAGCGGAGGCTCGGGCGCCAGATCCTGCTCACCCATTTGAACGGCAGCCGCCAAAAGCTTCGAAAAGTGCTTTTCAATGGCCGGCGCTGCAGTGCCGGCGGCTGTATAAGTGGATGTATAGGTCATTTCTGCCGAACGGATTAAACTAAGTTGCTAAAATACCGCAATTCTGTTTAGTAAAAACAAAACCACTCAACTATTGACACTCAGATTGTAAAAGTGTTTTGAACAGCCCCACCTAAATCCTCCCCGGTTGGGAGGACTTAAAGAAGCACGAAATTAAAGTCTCCCCGCCAACTGGCGGGGGAGATCCGATACTATCGGATTAGAGGACGTTTGTGCATAGGTGTTGCTTATCTAATGAGTTTGGAGAGGGTTGGGAGGAGGCGGGAATAGTGTATTTATTTTATTTTCAATAATTACTGAAAGTTTAAAAACTATTATTTACATTTGTATTGTGAAATTAGAAGAAGCAAAATTACAGTTCATTCAGGCCTGGGGTAAACTGGGCTCCGAGTGGGGCATTAACCGCACTATGGCGCAAATACATGCCTTACTGATGATATCCGAAAAATCGTTGAGTACAGAGGAGATTATGGAGAGCCTAAGCATATCTCGCGGCAACGCCAACATGAACATCCGCGAACTGCTAAACTGGACCCTGGTACACAAAGTGCTGGTGCCCGGTGATCGTAAAGAATACTTCACAGGCGAAAAAGACATTTGGGAAGTAGCCAAACGCATCGCCCGTGAGCGTAAAAAACGCGAAATAGAACCCGTGCTGCAGGAGTTAAAACAATTGCAGGAAATTGATAACCCCTCGTCGCCCGAAGCAAAGCATTTTGCGGCCACGGTAAAAAACATACACGGCTTTGCCGCCAAGGTTGACAAAAGCGTGGAAACCATGTTAAAGGCCGACGAAAACTGGTTCTTCGGCTCTATATTAAAGTTGCTTAAATAGACTATTTTTTATTTCATAATTATTATGAAAACCCTTCAAAACCATATCATATTATTCGACGAAGAGTGCCCCATGTGCAAGGTTTACACAAAGGCGCTGGTAAATACCGGGATGCTCGATGCCGATGGACGCGAATCTTACCAAAACGCGCCGGAGAATGTATGCCCGCTAATCGACCGGCAACGCGCCGCTAATGAAATTGCCCTTATTGACCGCGAAACCGGCGAGGTTACCTATGGCATAAAAAGCCTGTTTAAAGTTATCGGTACTTCATTCCCTATATTTCGGCCGCTGTTTTCCTTTCAGCCGTTTGTATGGCTGATGAGCAAGATATATGCGTTTATAGCTTTTAACCGCCGGGTAATTGTACCACCATCACACATGGCAGACAAGCTTAGCCTGCAGCCAACATTAAAAGTTCACTATCGCGTAGCCTGGTTAATTTTCACCTGGTTTTGTGCGGGCAGTATCTTATCCGCTTATGCTTATCTATTGGTCGGCATTGTTCCATTAGGTAATCAATGGCGCGAATATTTGATTTGCGGGGGACAAATAGCTGTTCAGGGTATTGTGATCAGCATCATTGCGAAAGATAAATTCTGGAGCTACCTCGGCAATATGATGACGATTTCTTTTGCAGGCAGCCTGCTGCTTTTGCTGCCGCTTGCTTTAAGTCATTGGTGGCACCATCAGCCCGTTTTTTATGCCATATATTTTCTCAGCGTAGCATGGATGATGCTTTTGGAACACATACGGCGGATGAAGCTGCTGGAACTCGGCTATACGATGTCTGTTACCTGGATATTATTCAGGATAGTAGTAATGCTGTTGATACTCAAATGATCTTTTAAATCGGGCGTATTCGCCGGGAACTAAAAAGAATAATAAAATGAAATTCAAGAAAATAATACTCGCAGGTGGCAACGGCTACCTCGGTACGGTATTGGCCAATTATTACAAAGACAAAGCCGTTGAAATAGTGATATTGAGCCGTCACGAAAAGCAAACCGAGCAAAACATCCGCACCGTAGTTTGGGATGGCAAAAGTCGCGGCAAATGGACCGCCGAATTAGTGAACGCCGATATCCTCATTAACCTTTGCGGTAAAAATGTGAACTGCCGCTACACCGAAAAAAATAAAGCAGAGATCATCGCCTCAAGGGTGCTGCCAACAGAATTGCTTGGCATGGTTATACACGACCTTGTGGAACCGCCAAAGCTGTGGATCAATGTAACCTCCGCCACTATATATCGCCATGCAGATGATGGTCCGCAGGATGAGAAAACCGGCGAAATCGGTCACGGCTTTTCCGTCGACGTTTGCAATGCCTGGGAAACTGCCTTTAATAAATACGAAACGCCCAAAACCCGGAAGATTGCTTTGCGCATGGGCATTGTACTTGGCCGTGCTGACAGCGTTTTCCCGCGACTGCTTAACCTCGTAAAAATGGGCATGGGTGGTATGCAGGGCAACGGCAAGCAATATGTTTCATGGATCCATGAGCATGATGCCGCCCGCATTACTGAATGGCTTACCGATCATCCCGTATTACAGGGGATATTCAATTGTACCGCTCCTTACGCCGTAAAAAATGATGAACTGATGCATATTATCCGTAAAGCCTATGGTATCCCGTTTGGTTTGCCTGCCCCAAAATGGCTGTTGGAAGTTGGTGCCATCGTGATCGGCACCGAAACTGAACTGATATTAAAAAGCAGGTGGGTTGTGCCAAAACGCCTGCTAGACAGCGGATTTGAGTTTCAGTTTGAGAAGGCGGGGGAAGCGGTGAAAGAGATATTAAATACCCACAACCAACAAATACCTAAAACTTAAATTTTAAATGGATTCTGACCAAAAACAAAAGCTCAAAAGCTTCATTATTCCGAATGTGTTTGCCGTAGTCACTATGGCCGTCACAAGGTATTTTATTAACGATGGCGCAGGGCAATTAGTAGGCTCAGAGTTTATCATAATTCCTATGGTAATGGGTATTATATGCGCTTGGTTTTGGAAAGACCTAGGCTTAGTGTGGGCGCAACGCGTCTTGTATTCATCCCTAAATCTATTTATAACAATCGGACTGAGTTATGTTTTTTTAAAAGAAGGCGTTATCTGTCTTGTAATTGTTTCGCCGCTGATTCTAACCTTTGTTTTGATAGGCCTATCAATTGGTAGGATAATGTTCAAAAGAAATAACAATACGTTCAATGTAAGTATACTTTCATTATTGCTTTTCATTTTTTTAATAGATGCCTTATCGAAACATGCTTATGAAAACAAGGTATCTGACACCCTCATTATCAATGCCCCGCCAGATAAAGTTTGGAATAATGTTGTAGCGTTTGAGAAAATAAAGCAGAGAAACACTTTTTGGCTGTTTCGAATCGGCTTACCAAGTCCTATACAAACCACTGTTGATGGCTATTATAACGGTGCCGGAAGAAAATGCATTTTTAGCAACGGTTATGTTTTTGGCGAAAGAGTTTCAACTTATGAGCCGGGAAAAAATCTTGTATTTGATATCACCGATCAGCCGCGTGATCCGGAAATAATGAACCATCTTGATCTGTTACGCGGGCAATTCCTGTTGAAAGACAATGGCGATGGTACTACCACGTTGACCGGCAACAGCTGGTATAAGTTATATGTTTTCCCCACATGGTATTATGATATATGGGCGCAAAGCATAGTAAGAAATGTACATATCAGAGTGATGGAGCATATTAAGAAAATTAGTGAGCATAATAATGACCCTTTTACTTTAAAATCAAATTTAATTAAGTAATACAATCGGTTACATTAAAAACCAAAATACCCAAATCCTAAACCGGGCCAATTTCTATTCTTCATATTATGACGAGTATTGATATTAAATACTTTCGTAAAAGCTAAAAAAATATTAATTAATGGTAGGATAATATTGAACAATATTAACCCATTGCAGCTATATTTAGCTATCAATTAATCAAACCAAATACATTATGAAAAAATTATTGCTTTTTTGTGGCCTGGCCATGTGCTTTTTTGGCGGCTACGCACAATCTTTAACGCCGTCATCAACATCCATCGCTTCGGGCGGTACAGTAGTGCTTACCGGATCCGGTGAGTCGGCAAGTGGAACGTATTGGAACACCCTTCAATCTCAATCGATTGTATCAGTTTCACCTTCATCTGCGCAGTATTACGCTGTTTTAGGCTCATCCCCAACGGTAACCTATTATAACCCGGCTACCGGCGTACCTACATCCATCGCGCTTACTTTTACCAACCACTCTACCATTCCATTAACGGTAACCTATAAAGTAATAATAGAAGGGTATAATAATGTGACCCATGCTGAAACAGCTCCCCAAACATTCAATTTCACTGTAACAGTGGCTGCTGCAACGGGTACAGTTTATTATAATACCCAAACATCAACAGGTACTACCCGAAATAACTGCGGTGCAGGATACACCGGGGGCTATGTACTTAATACAGTACCTGCTAATTCTGTTACGTCAACCGTTTCACAGTCCGATGCAAATTACCAGGCCTTTTTAATAGCCCAGGCAGGTGCCCAGGCTAATGCAAATGCTTATGGTACATGTACTCCAAATATTACCTACATGTTTAGCGTTTCGTCCTTTAGCACTACAACTACGTTTTTTAACTTGTCAGTTAACGGCGCTAATATATCAGGGGCAAAAAGTGTAGTGGAATTTACCCCGGTTGTTATAAATGACACAAACCCAATAAATAACAGCTCAACTGTAGTAGTGCAGGTAACGGGAGGCCATATACCAACCCAAGCCATACTGGAGGGGCCTTTCACGGCTATATATGGCACCATAAGCGGTAGCACTATCACTTTTGTTAACGTTCCCTTGGCCAATGGGGTCGGAACCGGCTGTGGATTATTGTTTTACTAATTCGCTTTTGATTTATAGCTTTTCGAAAAACAAAAAACTTCCGGATATACCGGAGGTTTTTTTTATGTCCGTGCCCGTTGTAAGTGTCACCACTTCAACAACCACTCAATGCTGATTAAGACTCCGCGTCGGGACGAGGATCCATCTCAATCTTTTTCAAATAATGAACCACCTGAACTTATTGCGCAGGAATTACTGTTAAAAAACAATAGATGGTTATAATATCCGGATAATCATCCGAAAAAACCTAAAATCTGCTTAATCCCGGTTAAGACAATTTCACATTCTTATGATTTTTTTCAGCTTAAATTCCGTATTTTTGCAACCTCTAAAATTTGAGGTGAAATAGATTGATGTATAAGGAATATAAGCAGTTAAACTTATCGCAGACAGGCAAAGATGTACTGGAGTTTTGGCAGCAGAACAACATCTTTGAAAAAAGCATCAGCAGTCGCCCGGCAAACAACCCTTACACGTTTTACGAGGGGCCGCCGTCTGCTAATGGCATGCCCGGCATTCACCATGTGATGGCGCGCGCCATAAAGGATATTTTTTGCCGTTACAAAACATTAAAAGGCTACCAGGTTAAACGCAAAGGCGGCTGGGATACCCACGGCCTGCCAATTGAACTGGCGGTTGAGAAAGCGTTGGGCATCACCAAAGACGATATAGGCAAAAAAATTTCTGTTAAAGATTATAACGACGCCTGCCGCAAGGAGGTAATGCGTTATACCGATGTATGGAACGACCTTACCGAAAAAATGGGTTACTGGGTCGATCTGGAGAATCCATACATCACCTACAAAAACGAATACATTGAAACACTTTGGTGGATACTAAAGGAGTTACATACAAAGGGCCTTTTATACAAAGGCTATACAGTACAGCCTTATTCGCCAAAATCGGGTACCGGACTAAGCTCGCACGAACTGAACCAGCCGGGTACTTATAAAATGGTGAAGGATACTAGCATAGTAGCTCAGTTTCATCTGAAAAATGATCAGCAACACCCGCTGATATCCTTATTGTTTGAGGACGAGAATGAGGATACCGCAATATTAGCCTGGACGACCACCCCCTGGACGCTCCCTTCAAACTGCGCCCTGGCTGTTGGCGAAAAAATCGACTATGTAAAGATCCGCACTTTTAACCCTTACACTTTCGAGCCGGTAAGTGTTGTTTTGGCAAAGGACCTTGTCGGTAAATATTTTAAAGCAGAAAGCCAAAGCGAATCCTTGTTCCGCGACTATAAAGGTGGGGATAAACTTATCCCCTGGGAGTTGCGCGGCACCTTTAAAGGTGTAGAATTATTGGGCCTGAGTTATCACCAGTTAATGCCTTATGTATCTAACGAAGACCTGGAGAAAAATGCCTTCCGCGTTATTCCTGCCGATTTTGTAACTACCGAAGATGGTACCGGGATTGTGCATACCGCATCGGTTTTTGGTGCAGACGACTTTAGGGCCTGTAAGGAAAATGGCGTGCCATCGGTACTGGTAAAGGATGAGTTTGGAAAAGATGTGCCGCTTGTTGACAAACAGGGACGCTTTGTTGAAGAAGTGACCGATTTTGCCGGCCTGTATGTAAAAGAAGAATATTACAGCAAAGAAGAACGCGAAGCGCCCGGTTTTAAGCCAACGGATGTATTGATATCCATCAAGTTAAAAACAGAAAACAAAGCCTTCGACGTTAAAAAATACGAACACAGTTACCCCCACTCCTGGCGTTCGGACGAACCGATATTATATTATCCGCTGGATAGCTGGTTTATAAAAACTACGGCTGTAAAGGATAAGTTGGTTGCACTAAATAAAACCATCAACTGGAAACCTGAATCGACCGGAACCGGCCGTTTTGGTAACTGGCTGGAGAATTTGGTTGACTGGAACTTATCGCGTTCACGCTTCTGGGGAACCCCGCTGCCTATATGGCGCGAGGAAAACGGGACTGAAGAGGTTTGCATAGGTTCGATTGCCGATCTTAAATCGGAAATTGAAAAATCGATAGCCGCAGGTTTAATGCCAAAAGGGTTTGTAATCGATGATCTGCACCGCCCATATGTCGATGATGTAATATTAACATCCACTACCGGCAAACCCATGTACCGCGAGCCCGACCTGATCGACGTTTGGTTTGATAGCGGCGCTATGCCTTATGCACAATGGCATTTCCCGTTTGAGAATAAAGAACAATTTGCCAGCGCCTATCCGGCTGATTTTATCGCCGAAGGTGTGGATCAAACCCGAGGCTGGTTCTTTACCCTGCATGCCATAGCCGTTATGCTGAGCGAATGCAGCGATGAGGTAAAAGCAGTAAATGCCAAGGTTGGCAATAAAGGCGTTTCGTTTAAAAATGTGGTATCCAACGGTTTGGTGCTTGACAGAAACGGCAACAAAATGTCCAAGCGTTTAGGCAATTCTGTTGATCCTTTCGAGATCATCAATAAATATAGCGCCGATGCTGCCCGCTGGTATATGATCAGCAACGCAGCACCCTGGGATAACCTTAAATTTAATGAAGAAGGCATAGACGAAGTTCGCCGTAAATTTTTCGGCACCTTGTATAATACTTATACCTTTTTTGTGCTTTACGCGAACATCGATAAATTCAACTACAGCGAGGCTGAAATTGCTATAAACAGCCGTCCTGAAATTGACCAGTGGATAATTTCCCTGCTCAACACCCTGAGCAAAGAGGTCGACAGTTTTTATGCGGATTTTGAACCTACCAAAGCTGCCCGCGCCATCCAGGAATTTGTGGATGCGCATTTAAGCAACTGGTATGTTCGTTTGAGCCGCCGCCGTTTCTGGCGGTCGGATAATTCAGATGATAAATTGTCGGCTTATCAAACTTTGTACACCTGTTTGGTAACGATTGCAAAGCTGATGTCGCCGATAGCGCCGTTCTTTGCCGATAGGCTATACACCGATCTGAACGCGGTAACCCAAAAAGAAGTTTTTGAATCCGTTCACCTGGCTTATTTCCCGGAATACCATGCTGGTTTGGTAAACACTGCTTTGGATGAACGCATGCAACTGGCACAGGATATATCCTCGCTTGTTTTATCGCTGCGCAAAAAAGTGGGCATCAACGTAAGGCAGCCACTCAGTAAAATATTGTTGCCGATACTGAATAAAAACTTCAAACGCCAGGTTGACCAGGTAAAAGAATTGATATTATCCGAAACCAATATAAAAGATATCGAATACATCACCGATACAGCGGGCTTTGTAAAAAAGAAGATAAAGCCAAACTTTAAGGCGCTGGGTGCAAAAGTGGGCAAGGATATGAAGGCTGTCGCCGAAGCAATAGGCAACCTCACGCAGGATGACATTGCCAAACTGGAAACAGATGGTACGATCCAGCTTGCTATAGGATCGTTACAACCTGCTACAGACCACTCACCACTCACCACTCCCTACTCACTACTCA
>CAZZUU010000075.1:12111-13196 GCA_964657275.1 uncultured Mucilaginibacter sp.
CGGGATGGCAGGTTGCAAATTTGGGAAAACTAACCGTGGCTTTAGATGTTACACTTACCCACGAGCTGAAACAGGAAGGTACGTCGAGAGAATTGGTAAACCGGATACAAAATTTGCGTAAATCAATGGGCTTCGAGGTAACCGATAAGATCAATGTACGTATACGTGGTGCTTCGGTAATAGGCGAAGCGTTGAATAATAATTTATCCTATATTTGCGCCGAAATTTTGGCGGACAGTGTGACAATTCATAACGAGCTGAGTGAAGGGGAGTTAGTCGAGATTGATAATAATGAACTATTGATTGCTATTAATAAAATATAATGAAAGTAGAAAACGAAAAAACCAGGTATTCTGAATCAGACCTGCAAGAATTTAAGGCTTTGTTGCTCGATAAATTACGTAGTGCAAAAGAAGAGTTAAATTCATTGGCTACCTCGTTGAGTTCACCCAATGCCAACGGCACTGATGATACTGCAGGTACCTATAAAACATTGGAAGATGGCTCGGCCACTTTAGAAAAAGAACAAATAAACCAGTTAGCTGCACGCCAGAAAAAATTTATTGAACAATTGGAGGCTGCTTTGGTACGTATTGAAAATAAAACTTATGGCGTTTGCCGCGAAACCGGTAAATTAATACCTAAAGAACGTTTGCGCGCCGTGCCGCACACTACTTTAAGCATGGAAGCAAAATTAAGACAGTAAATGAAGGCGGCTTACGTTAAACCCTTTCTTTTAGCTGCAATTATTATCCTTTTAGATCAGATCATTAAAACCTGGGTGCGTACGCACATGGATTTTAACCAGGAGATCCACTTTTTAGGCAGCCGGGGCATGCTACGTTATACCGAAAATAATGGTATGGCATTCGGCTGGGAAATTGGCGGGGAAGCGGGTAAACTTATTTTGACCATATTTCGCATTATTGCTGTGCTTGGCATAGGCTATGGTTTGGTTTACCTCATTAAAAACAAATACCACCGCGGGTTGACTCTATGCGTGGCGCTTATTTTCGCGGGTGCGCTCGGTAACATTATCGATTCTACTTTTTACGGTTTACTGTACCAGCGCGGTCATCTTTTTG
>CAZZUU010000076.1:0-13110 GCA_964657275.1 uncultured Mucilaginibacter sp.
CTGCAACGGCAGCAATAGTTTTAACCTTGTCTAACTTATGACACGATTTATGCAGCGCGTTTATAGGTTCGATAGTACCGCCATATTTTGCAAGAAGGATATAACCGCCTTCGCGCTCTATCAAAAAACGAAGCTTGCCAACCTGTAAGTAACTTTTTAAAATTACCTGCAGCATTTGTATCAACGTTGAAGTGCCGGTATCTTTATTAATAGCCTGGGTAATCTCCAGCAACGCGTTTAACTCCGTCTGTCTTTTAAGCAACAAACGTATCAATTCGTCTTCGGCAGAGATCTCTTCAATGTTTTGCATCAGATTTTGTAGAAGGGCTGTCTAAAATAAATATAATTTTTTTTAAAATTGATTACTTTCTGATTTTATATCAAATGCATCTCTTAATCCAATAGTGACCAGGTTAAAAGCATAAACTAAAAGCATAATAGCCAGTCCCGGTATAACAGCAAGGTACGCAGAATCCATTACAATGTACCCGTAGTGTTCTTTTATCATACTGCCCCAGGTTGGCATCGGCGGCTGCGCGCCAAATCCTAAGAAACTTAAGCCCGATTCTAATAAAATCGCGGAAGCAAAATTCGAAGATGCCAGCACCAGTATAGGCCCTATTATATTAGGTAAAATATGACGGGTAATTATCCGCGTGTTGTTAAATCCCAGGGATCTTGCAGCTTCAATGTATTCCGCTTGTTTTAAACTCAATACCTGGCCGCGCACCAGGCGGGCTACTTCAACCCACATGGACATGCCGACGGCGATAAAAATTTGCCATAGACCCTTACCCAAAGCAAAGGAAATAGCTATCACCAGCAGCAATGCCGGCAGCGACCATAAAATATTCATCAGCCAGCTTAAGGCAGCATCGGCCCAGCCACCAAAATAACCTGCTATTGCGCCGATTGATACGCCAAGTAACATGCTGATGATAACTGACATTAGCCCAACCGCAAGCGATATTCGTGAACCCAATATGAGCCTGCTCAACAAATCGCGGCCATAAATATCAGTGCCGAGCCAAAAGGTACGATGCGTAATGAGGGCTTGTTTATACTGAAGCGCGCTCGGAAGCTCCCTCTTCAGAGGGTTGGGGGGCTGTGTGATAGCATATGCCTTCTTTTCAGGCTTGTCTTCGGCGCCGATATATTCGTCAACATAAATAGAATCTTTCGCCAAACGGTAACCTGTTATGGGGATATCCCGGTAAAAAGAAGGCTGGCCGAATAGCATTTTAGTGAAAATATTTACGGTATCAACCTTTTCAGGTTTTCGAAGCTGTAATATGTTAATGGAGAACCCCGGCTTTTTTATGCTCAGTTGAATGACCATATTGTTGGCCTGTGGAGTGGAGTCGGGCATTATCAAATAGCCGAGTAAAGCGCCAAGTATAGTTATTGCAATAAATACCAGCCCGGCAACAGCAGCTTTATTGCGTTTAAATATTTTCCAGGTGCGTTGGGATGGGTTAAGTTCGGCCAAATGCTATCAATATGCGTTTTGGCTAAATATCGGTTATTTAACGTGGAACGGCAATAAATTGAGAAATACTTCTGCAAATTGTTGTTACTTTTGACTTTCAAAATATCTACAGGCTTGGACAAATCTATTATCGACCAATTCATATCAAATTCATTGATTGAAGATGTAGGCGACGGCGACCATACATCATTAGCAACTATTACAGAAGGAACACAAGGCAAAGCAAAATTGCTGGTTAAAGACGAAGGTATTTTGGCCGGCGTTGAGCTGGCCGAAGAAATTTTTCGCGTTGTAGATCCCGGTCTTCAGGTCAGCGTGTTCATTCAGGATGGTGCAAAGGTAAAACCTAACGACATAGCGCTCGAAGTTGCAGGCGACGCACAAAGTATTTTAAAGGCCGAGCGGCTGGTACTTAACTGTATGCAGCGCATGAGCGGCATCGCCACCAAAACCTGCGAAATTGTTGACATTTTAAAAGGGACTAACACGAAGGTTTTAGACACCCGAAAAACTACCCCCGGCATGCGGTATCTGGAAAAATGGGCGGTGCGCATAGGTGGTGGCGTTAACCACCGCTTTGGGTTGTATGACATGATATTGATAAAAGATAACCATGTGGATTATGCGGGGGGCATACGGGAGGCGATTGAAAAAACACGGGAATACATTAAAATTCAAAACAAAAAGCTTGCTATTGAGATTGAGGTGAGGGATTTGGAAGAATTGGAAATGGTGTTGCAAACTGGGGGCGTTAACCGCATACTGCTGGATAACTTTAACTTTCGCGATTTAAAAACGGCTGTAAATATGATAGACGGGCGATATATAACTGAAGCATCGGGCGGCATAACCATAGATAATATCTCGGAATATGCAGCCTGTGGCGTTGATTATATATCTGTTGGCGCATTAACACATTCTGTAAGAAGTTTAGACCTAAGTTTAAAAGCTATCATTTAGTTTAAAATAGGATGGATCGGAATGGTTTTAACGCAAAAATCGTGAAACCGATTGCAAACGCACTGGTCATGTATTTGTATCTTTCTGACATCCTGCCTTTCCGACTTTCTACACATAAATATGGTTACATTTTAGTAATATTGCGGTGAGATGATAACTCCCTATTCGCTTTCAGCTCTTATTTTGGCCTACTTGTGCGGGTCTATCCCAACAGCGGTATGGATAGGGCAGGCATTTTACCATGTAGATGTGCGCGAATACGGAAGCGGTAACGCCGGGGCGACCAATACTTTCAGAGTATTAGGCAAAAAAGCAGGGATACCGGTAATGCTCTTAGATATTTTAAAAGGATGGACGGCTACAAATCTGGCTTATTTCATCGGCGTTTCAACAACTGGCGCTTACGGTTCTGTTGCCTATACCAATTACGCGCTGGCTTTGGGCATAGCTGCTGTGATGGGTCACCTGTTCCCGGTTTTTGCAGGGTTTCGCGGTGGTAAAGGCATTGCGACCCTTTTCGGGATGATACTGGCTATTCACCTGCAGGCAGCATTATTATGTGTGGTAGTGTTTATTATTGTTCTTTTAATCACCAGGTACGTTTCTCTCGGTTCAATTATGGCTGGTTTTACTTATCCCATAGGTGTTTCGTTTGTCTTTCCCAGTAACAAATCGGTAGTTATTTACGGCATGTGTATTTGTGTGTTAATATTGGTTACCCATCAAAAAAACATCGAGCGTTTGTTGAAACGTAAGGAATCAAAAGTCAATCTTTTTAAAAGAAAAGTAGCCTGACGGTTTTTGGTTTCAGATTTATGCTGGCCCTTATAATTTTATTTTCCCTCTTAAAGTCACCTGTTTTTTTATACTTTTATTTCAGGCAGCTTTAAGTAAAAACTATGGCAGTACAAGAAATTATGGCCGAACTAAAGTCGTTTGGCGATGAAGGTGTAAAAAAGATTTGGTTAAAACACGGCATAAAAGAGCCTTTTTTTGGTGTTAAAATAGAGCATCTGAAAACCATCCAAAAAAAGGTCAAAACAGATTACGAGTTGGCCAAAGGCCTTTTCGCAACTGGCAATACCGATGCCATGTACCTGGCGGGATTGATAACCGACGATTTAAAAATGACCAAAGCCGACCTGCAAACATGGGTGCGGCAGGCGGTGTCAAACAATATCAGCGAATACACTGTTCCCTGGGTAGCTGCCGGCAGTAAGTACGGTTTTGAACTGGCACTGGAGTGGATAGACGCAAGTGAAGAATATATCGCCGCTGCCGGCTGGGCCACCTTAAGTAACCTGGTTGCATTAAAGCCCGACAGCGAACTGGATATACCCGCATTAAAACAAATGATGGATCGCGTTATTCAAAATATTAGTTCCTCGGCCGACCGGGTAAAATATACGATGAATGGCTTTATTATTGCCGCAGGTAGTTATGTAACGGCGTTGACCGAAAATGCTATCGCTGCCGCTAACAAAATAGGCACGGTAACAATCGACAAAAATGGCACAGCCTGTAAAGTGCCGGGCGTTATTGAATATATCGACAAAATGAAAAGCAAAGGCACATTGGGCAAAAAGAAGAAAATGGTGAAATGTTAATTACATCAGCAAATACCGGGCATCCATTGCTTCATACCCTTGAACGGATTAAACATGAGTAAAAGAAAGTTCCTGGCAGCGCAATGGAAAAATCTGCTAATGTTAAATTATGAGGTTGATCCCGCTATATTAAAACCATACCTGCCTGCTGCAACTGAACTCGACCTTTGGGATGGGAAGGCGTTGGTAAGTATGGTTGGCTTTATGTTTTTGGAAACGCAGGTATTGGGTGTGAAATGGCCATGGCACATCAATTTTGAGGAAGTTAACCTGCGGTTTTATGTGAGGCATTTCGATGGAAAAGAGTGGAAGCGAGGGGCGGTGTTTGTAAGTGAAATTGTACCAAAAAGTATAATTGCCGTTATTGCCAATAATTTATATAAAGAGCACTACCGCGCCCTGCCCATGCGGCACACTATAACCCCGGCCGGAGAAGGTTATACTCAATTTTTATATGAATGGAAGTTAAAAGGGAGATGGAACCAATTGGCGGCAACCGTGAGCGACACCTTTAATGATATTCAACAAGGCAGCCAGGAGGAATTTATTTTTGAACATTATTGGGGCTACAACAGTTTAAGCAGCATTAAAACTACGGAGTACCAGGTGGAGCATGTATCATGGCAGGTAGCCGTAGTGAAAGATTATATTTTTGATGCCGATGTTGTAGAACTATATGGTAAAGCATTTGAGCCCTACTTAAAAGCTAAACCTTATTCTGCTTTTTTTGCAAACGGATCGGAGATTGGTGTCAGGATGGGGAGGAAGATACAGATTGACCCAATGCCAGCAATATCGCCTGCGCTTTAAGCAAACATTCTTCATATTCCTTTTCGGCATCGGCATGATAAGTGATGGCGCTTCCCGTATGAAAAGACAGATACTTTTTAGCCTGGTTAAATAACAGCGTGCGGATCACCACGTTAAAATCAAAATCGTCATCCGGACTAAAATAACCTACAGCGCCCGAATAAATGCCACGCCTGCTTCGCTCATATTGTTCCATCAAATTCATAGAACTGATCTTTGGCGCCCCTGTCATGCTTCCCATAGGGAAAGTGTTTTTCACTGCCTGTACAGCGGTAATGCCATTCTCTATTTCACAAACAACGGTTGATATCATCTGATGCACTTGCTCAAAACTGTAAATGCCAAATAACTCCTCAGTTTTAACCGTGCCCGGTTTGGCAGAGCGCGTAAGGTCATTGCGCACCAGGTCCACTATCATAACGTTTTCCTGGAGTTCCTTGGCATGGTTCCGTAATTGCTGTTTGATCAATTCGTCCTCATTATCATCATTCCCTCTTTTTGCTGTCCCTTTTATGGGTTGCGATATTAACTTGTTCTCCCGCTTAGCTAAAAACCTTTCGGGTGAGGCGCAAAGGATGTAGTTTTCCTTCAATTTGAAAAACGCGCTAAACGGGTTCGGGGAAATTTTATTTAATTCCAAAAATATATCCAGCGGATCGATGTCCGCATCTTCGGCAAAAAACTCCTGGCAAAAATTGGTTACGTATATATCGCCACGATTGATGTGTTCCTTTATCTTTTCGACCGTTGCGATGTACTCCGGTCTACTGAAACGGGATTGGATAGTTAACGATGGCTTTTGCTTACGCTCGTGAAATCCCTGATGTTCTATAAATTTAAAAACCTGATCTGGGTCATCTGCAATGATTTCAACTTCAGTTCCTTTTATAAGGATAAGATATTGAGAAACAAAAAAATAGAGATCGGGGAAATTAAGCAGGTCTGAATTGTTGGAGGATAGATTTTCTGTTTCATTTTTCAGATCATAGCTAAAAAAACCGGTGACCCATCCTTTGTGATCTTTGCGAAATTGATCCAATTGTTTAAAAGCAGTCCCGGCTTTCGCGATAAGTTCATCTTTAACACCAATAGCTATCAGTGTATCGAATTTGCCGTAAGAGTCATTAAACCCGTTACTGTCCAGACAACAAAAAACATCAAAGGATGATGCCCAATGCAGCGCTTTTTTCTTGAAACTTTGCAGATCGTTTATTGATATGATCACTTTGCAAAAATAGCAGAGACGCAGTACTTTGCGGCCTTGCAGAATATTAATTTAATACCAGTGTTTGCACCCTGTCAGGGCCAACTGATAAATATTTTACAGGCACGCCCAATTCTTTTTCTAAAAAGTCGATATAAGAGTTGAGTTTCGCCGGTATTTGAGATAATTCGGTAATGCCGGTTAAATCTTCTTTCCAGCCGTCAATTTCTTTTAAAACCGGTTCGGGACTTACCGAACAAATATCATAAGGCATATAATCAATAGTTTCGCCTAAATAATTGTAATGCGTGCAGGCATAAATTTTATCGAAGCCGCTTAATACATCAGCTTTTGTCATTACCAGTTGGGTAACGCCGTTAAGCATGATGGCATATTTAAGTGCCGGCAGATCAATCCAGCCGGTACGACGGGGCCTGCCTGTTGTAGCGCCGAATTCATGGCCTATACGCCGCAGTTCTTCGCCGGTTGCATCGTTTAATTCGGTAGGGAAAGGGCCACCTCCTACGCGGGTGCAATAAGCTTTAAAAATGCCTATTACTTCGCCTATTTGGTTTGGCGCAACACCGAGGCCCGTACATGCACCTGCAGCAGTTGTTGTTGACGAGGTTACAAATGGGTAAGAGCCGAAATCGACATCGAGCATAGCACCTTGCGCACCTTCTGCCAAAATCTTTTTTCCTTGCTTAATATAGTTATTTACCAAATGCTCAGAATCAACCAATGGGAATTTATTAATCAGTTCAATGGCTTCAAAAAAAGCTTTTTCACGTTCAGAAAAATCATCCACCTCGCCGTATAACGATTTAAGCATGGATACGTGTTTATCAACCAGTTTTTGATATTTCTCTTTAAAATCGGGCAGGGTGATATCACCGATACGCAATCCATTGCGGCCCGTTTTATCCATGTATGTCGGACCGATGCCCTTTAACGTTGAGCCAATTTTACCTTCGCCCATTTTTTTCTCAGATGCTGCGTCGAGCAACTGATGCGTAGGCAAAATGAGGTGGGCCTTTTTAGCGATCATCAGGTTCTTTTTAGCTAAAAGATCATGCCCGGCATCCTTTAATTTATCAATTTCCCTTTTCAGGGTAATAGGATCAATTACCACACCATTGCCTATCAGGTTCATGGTATTTTCAAAAAATATACCCGAAGGGATGGTATTTAATACAAACTTTTTACCGTCAAATTCAAGCGTGTGCCCGGCGTTTGGGCCTCCCTGGAAACGTGCAATCAGATCATACCCTGCACTTAAAACATCAACAATTTTACCTTTACCTTCATCGCCCCACTGGAGGCCTAATAATACGTCAACAGCCATTAAATTTTTCTATTTGTTTTGATAATAAACGTCAAGTGCTTTGTCGATGGTTATTTTTACTTTTCCCCAAGTCATACCATCTAATGGCTCAGGGTCAATTGTGTTTTCGGCATCAGTTAAATAAGCTACTGACCTGATCACTGCAAAGGTATCATCATAATTATATCTATCATGATAAAACTGAAAAAGTTCGCGTAAGTGTGTAATCTTTAAGAAGTCGCGCTATATCCCAAAAGTCCTTTTTTTGGCCCCTGCCTTTAACCGCATTCATTTTCAAAGCGATTAAATCCTTAGTATCCGCAAAAGGAATATCGTCTATAATTTGTGTCGGATTCAGAAATGGGTCACGTATGGACACAAAATCAACTTTTACATTTTGAATAATACACTGGTAGATATACTTACTTCTGTCATTTACTGTAATAATATTGCCAAAAACGTGTTTCAGTACAGGTATCAAAATATCTTTTTCAAGCGCCTGATCTGTAAATAAATCCAGATCAATAGATTTTCGGTGGCCGTATAACAGGGAAAGTGCCGTACCGCCAACAAGTCTGAATGATTTTAATTCTGGTAAAGCAACTAATTGTTTTAGAAGTCCCAATGTAGCCGGTTCGACTGTTTCTTCTCGTAACATTTAAAATCAGTTGGTTTAACTTTAAACAGCTTACAGCAAAAATTTATACTTATATCTGATAGCCAATTTGCCTGAAGCGCTAATTCTCCCACCTTTTTAAAACCATAAAATTTTATAAGGTTATCAGAATCTTCGGCTTTGCCTCTCTCAATTACTTTTTCAACCACATGAGAGGCATTTCTTTCATAGTCGATCTTATCCATATCAACATCCCAAAAAGCTTGTTTGCTTAAAACCGGTTTGTCCATTTTGTTAAACTTTTCTGTCGCAGAAGCCTGCTCTTAGTTTTTCGCAGTTACCATATAGATTCAGGGAATGGTGCTTTATCTCAAATTTAAGCAAACTACCCATCATGCTTTGTATTTGCTGTATACGCGGGTCACAAAATTCAACTACCCTGCCACAGTCAATGCAAATAATATGATCGTGTTGTTTATACCCGTATGATTTTTCGAACTGGGCCATATTTTTGCCGAACTGGTGTTTGGTAACCAGGTCGCATGATACCAGCAATTCTAACGTATTATATACCGTTGCCCTGCTAACGCGGTATTTTTTGTTCTTCATGTGGATATACAACGATTCCACATCAAAATGATCGCTTCTCGAATAGATCTCTTCGAGTATAGCAAAGCGTTCGGGTGTTTTTCTTAAGTTCTTATTTTCGAGGTATGCTTCGAAAATCTTTTTAACCATTACTATGGTTTCCTGCTGAGGCATGTTTTTGTATTAACGGGGTCAAAGTTATGAATTATATAGAGAATCAAGAACCATGATATAAAGAACCAAGAAAGCAAAAAAAACATAAGAAATCAAGGACCAAAGTTAGCTGCCGCCTTATCTTGAATCTTGATTCTTGAGCTCTTGACTCTTCTTTACGATGCCTTCTCAATCACCGAGTCAAAGCGGTTAACGCCTGTTACCCCTTTTACCGTTTTTAATTTTCTTATTAAATTATCCAGGTGCTCGGTATCGTTCACATACACCATAATCGAGCCTTCAAATATGCCATTATCACTATCTACGGTTATGGAACGCATATTTACTTTGAAATCATTGGAGATAACAGTGGTTAACTGGTTAATTAAACCTACATCATCAATACCGGTAATTCTGAGTCCTGTTAAAAATGCCAGTTCCTGTTGATTGGTCCATCTTGCTTTAACAATACGATAACCGTAATTGCTCATCAGCTTGGCTGCATTGGGACAATTGGTCCGGTGAATTTTTATGCCATCGCTAACGGTGACAAAGCCAAATACATCATCGCCGGGAATAGGGTTGCAGCAATTGGCCAGTTTATAGTCAATTTTTTGCATATCCTCGCCAATCAACAGCATATCGCTGTCTTTAGCTTTTATGCTGCGCAGCAGGCTTTGAACCTGCTCGGTTTCTATCTTATCCTGCGGTTTATTTTCAACTACTTTTTCGGATGCCTGGTATTCTTTCAGGTCCTTCATGTCGATGATGCCCTTTGCGACATTGAAAAACAAATCCTGCGTAGTATTAAGCTTAAAATAATAGCTGAGTTTATGAATGTTTTCGGAGTTATAAGTGATCTTTAACGATTTCATCTTACGTTCCAATATTTCTTTACCGTCTTCGGCTACTTTTCGTTTCTCCTCCTTAAGCGCTGACTTGATCTTGGCTTTGGCTTTCGCGGTTACCACAATGTTCAGCCAGTCTTCCTTTGGGCTTTGTTTGCTCGATGTGATTACCTCCACCTGATCGCCGTTTTGCAATTTGTGGCTTAGCGGCACCAATTTATGGTTAACCTTCGCGCCGATACAACTTGCGCCAACGTCGGTGTGTATTTCGAAAGCAAAATCGAGGGCGGTGGCGTTTAAAGGCAATTGGATAAGTGCTCCCTTTGGAGTAAAAATGAATATTTCATCCGAAAACAAGTTCATTTTAAAATCATCAAGGAAGTCGAGCGCATTTGAATCCGGGTTTTTGAGCATATCCCGTACTTTTTGTACCCATTGATCAAGCCCGCTGTCCGTCGACGATTCTTTGTATTTCCAATGTGCGGCGAAACCTTTTTCGGCGATTTCGTTCATCCTTTTGGTGCGGATCTGCACCTCTACCCATTGCCCGCGCGGGCCCATTACTGTTGTGTGCAAAGATTCGTAGCCGTTCGCCTTGGGCGATGATATCCAGTCGCGCAAACGGTCGGGGTTTGGCCTGTAAAGATCGGTAACAATAGAATAAGCCTTCCAGCAATCCGCTTTTTCATTTTCGGGCGTGCTATCTAAAATGATCCTGATGGCGAAAAGGTCATATACTTCCTCAAAAGGAATAGACTTTTTCTTCATCTTATTCCAGATGGAATGGATGGATTTCGGCCTGCCAAACAGATCGGCCGGCAAATCCTGCCCCAGCAATACCTTTTTTACCGGTTCAATAAAATCCCTTATAAATTTCTCACGCTCTGCCTTTTTCTCATTCAGCTTATTTTTGATAAACTGGTAGGTTTCCCTTTCCATGTATTTCATAGAAAGATCTTCCATCTCCGATTTTATGGCATATAAACCCAGGCGGTGCGCCAGCGGTGCGTATAAATACACAGTTTCTGATGATAATTTAAGCTGCTTATCGCGCGGCA
Source organism: uncultured Mucilaginibacter sp. (assembly GCA_964657275.1). GTDB lineage: Bacteria > Bacteroidota > Bacteroidia > Sphingobacteriales > Sphingobacteriaceae > Mucilaginibacter. The sequence continues at coordinate 10,658 of CAZZUU010000076.1, forward strand.
TAAACTCCATCGTGCGCATATTGTGCAAGCGGTCGGCTAGCTTTATCAGGATCACCCTTACATCATCGGCAAGGGTAAGCAGCATTTTACGGAAATTTTCGGCCTGTAACGAACTATTGGTATCAAAAACGCCCGAGATCTTGGTTAAGCCATCGATAATCATGGCTACCTTTTTGCCGAACTCCCTTTCGATGTCATCAAGGGTCATATCAGTATCTTCCACAACGTCGTGCAATAAAGCACACACGATAGAAGTAGTACCCAGGCCAATCTCTTCGGCGGCAATCTGTGCTACGGCTATGGGATGATAAATATAAGGCTCGCCTGATTTTCGCCGCATATCCTTATGGCTTTCCAATGCCATGTCAAATGCTTTGCGTATCATCCGCTTGTCGCCCTTTTGCAGCGTTGATTTACACGCGCGCAATAATGCCCCGTATCGTTTTAATATCTCATTCTTTTCGGTTTCCAGATCAATCACTAATTCTTTCATCGCTGCGTATTATTCCTTTCCAATATCATAAACTTGCAACAAAAATTATAATTGTACGTTAATATCAATTACCAAAAAAAATTGCGTTAATTTTGTATTACGTAAAATTATGAAATTTATTGGTTTGTTGGTGTTGTTTTGTTGCCTAATGGGAGTCGTGGATGCCCAAACAAAAAAACCTGCCCCAATAGTTGTGGGCAAAAATGATACCATTAAAACCTATATGACGCTTGATAGCGGCCAATACATTCCATGGATTGTTATACCGGACGTTAAAATAGTTGATACCCGGATATTTAAAAGCCAGGCCGATCTTGATCAATACCGCCGTTTACGCTATAATGTAATGAAAGTATTGCCCTATGCACGTTTTGCCGGGCAAAGATATCGTCAGTTACAACGCGATCTTGCCTTGACCGGCGATAAGCGTAAACAAAAGGAACTGGTAAGTGCCTGCGAAACCCAGATAAAAGATTTATTTAACAAGGAAATTAAAGACCTGACAATTAGTCAGGGGGAGGTTTTAATAAAGCTGATCGACCGGGAAACCGGCTATACCAGTTATGCAATGGTCAAGGAATTGAAAGGCGGTTTTAACGCTTTTGTATTACAATCGGCCGCACGGATATTTGGTCATGATCTGAAGGAAACTTACGATCCTGAAGAACAAAAAGATATTGAGGCTATTTTGGCGCAGGCCAACTATACCTCAGCAAATTATTAATTAATGATAGATAACAACATCTACCAGTTTAATGTTCAAAAGTTAGACGGAGAGGAAATCAGTTTATCTGAATATAAAGATAAAGTTCTTTTAATAGTCAATACCGCTTCCCAATGCGGATTTGCTCCTCAAAAACAAGAATTAACGGAACTTAAGGAGCAATTTGAAGGAAAGGATTTTGAAATACTAGCATTTCCTTCGAATGACTTTGGCGGCCAGGAACCGCTTGAAGGCGAGGAAATATCGACTTTTTGCGAAATTCAGAAAATAAATTACCCGGTATTTGAAAAAATAAGAGTACGCGGCCCCTATGCACACCCGCTTTATAAATTTTTTTCAGAAAAAAAGGAAAACGGCAAATTTAAGTCTGTTCCGCGGTGGAACTTTCATAAATTTTTAATCGACAAAACAGGCGTAGCGACCGACTTTTTTTACCCGTTTACTAAACCTACATCGTCAAAGATCAGGAAAAGTATCATGCGTTTACTGCGCGGCAAATAACCTTAACTTATGCTTAAATTAGATATTTTAGTTTTATCTGTTCATCCGGACGATGCCGAGCTGGGCTGTGCGGGGACCATTTTAAAACACATAGCCGCAGGAAAAAAAGTAGGCATTGCCGATATTACGCGCGGCGAGTTGGGTACGCGGGGCTCTGCCGAAATACGTGATAATGAAGCGACTAACGCGGCTCAAATATTGGGATTAGCTGTGAGAGAGAATATCGGGCTTCCTGACGGGTTTTTTCAAAACACAACCGAATATCAGCTAAAAGTTATAGAGATTATACGCAAGTACCAGCCCGAAATTATTATAACCAATGCTTACCACGACAGGCACCCCGATCACGGACGAGCTAATCAATTGGTGGAAGCGTCGTCATTTTTATCCGGACTGAGAAAAATAGAAACCATCTTTAACGGCGAATTACAGCAGGAATGGCGGCCCAATTTAGTGCTGCATTTTATACAGGACAATTATATTAAACCTAATGTAGTTGTTGATGTAACTGAATATTGGGATAAAAAAATTGAAAGTATAAATGCCTATGGATCGCAATTTTTCAATCCGGATTGGCAGGACGAGCCGCAAACCTATATTTCTTCTCCTGATTTTATCCGTATCATAGAGGCACGTGCGCTCGAATTTGGTAAAAGTATCGGCGTTAGGTACGCCGAAGGCTTTACCTCGAAGAAAATTTTGGGGGTAAATAGTTTGTTCGATCTTCGATAGTCA
>CAZZUU010000077.1:0-1032 GCA_964657275.1 uncultured Mucilaginibacter sp.
AGAATTTATAGTAGCAACAGAAGCAGGGATAATTCACCAGATGCAGAAACAGAATCCCGATAAGGTTTTTATACCTGCACCGCCGAATAATAATTGTGCTTGTAATGATTGCCCGCACATGAAAAGGAACACCTTAGAAAAACTTTACCTGTGCTTAAAAAATGAACTGCCGGAAATTACTGTACCGCAGCACATTATTGAAAAAGCAGTAAAACCGATAGAAAGAATGCTGGAAATATCGGCCAGGCTGGGGCTTTGATTTTACCGATTTTTAGAAGAGGATTTCACCGATTATCGGTGAAATCTTTATAGCATCAGTGAAATAATAATTAAAATATGTTTGAGAACGAGGAAAAAACTGATATAGAGAAATTAGGAGAGTTTGGATTAATAAACCATCTCACTAAAAATATAAAATTAGCACAAAAAAGTACCCTGAAAGGTGTGGGTGACGATGCTGCCGTGCTTGATTTTGAAAGTAAAAAAGTTTTGGTTTCTACCGATATGTTATTGGAGGGGATTCATTTTGATTTAGCGTACACCCCATTAAAGCATTTAGGCTATAAGGCTGTACAGGTAAATTTGAGTGATATATATGCTATGAATGCAACCGCCACACAGGTTACAGTTTCCATAGGTATATCAAGCAGGTTTCCGTTAGAAGCTGTTGAAGAATTATATGAAGGAGTTTACCTGGCCTGTGAAAAATATAATGTTGATTTAATAGGCGGCGATACAACATCATCAAAACAAGGATTGGTGATAAGCGTAACGGCCATAGGTTATGCTGATGAAAAGGATATTGTTTACCGTAACGGAGCTGAAGAAGGTGATTTGATATGCGTATCGGGGGATTTGGGAGGTGCCTATACCGGTTTACAATTACTGGAACGTGAAAAACTCATTTATTTAGAAAATCCGAATATTCAGCCTGATTTAGAAGGTAAAGATTATATAGTTGAACGCCAGTTAAAGCCCGAGGCCCGTAAGGATATTATTGATTTACTAAAAGATATAAAAGTAAAACCAACC
>CAZZUU010000077.1:1042-13109 GCA_964657275.1 uncultured Mucilaginibacter sp.
CAGTATGATCGATGTATCGGACGGTTTAGCTTCTGAAATATTACACATTTGCAAACAAAGCAGTAAAGGGTGTAATATTTATGAGGATAAGATACCGCTGGATCCGATGACCTATGAAACGGCCCGGGAATTTAACCTCGATCCAACCGTTTGTGCATTGAGTGGTGGTGAAGATTATGAACTGCTGTTTACCGTTAAACAAGCCGACTACGAAAAGATAAAGTTTAAAATGGATATCACCATCATCGGCTATATAACAGAACCTTCAGCGGGCTGTAATCTGATTACCAAAAGTGGGAATGTACATCCTTTAAAGGCGCAGGGATGGAATGCGTTTTCTGCTAAAGAATAAAAATTAGCTTTCGTTGTTAGGATTACTAATTTTTAAGCTAGCCGGTAACATCAACAAAAAAGGCATCGCCTTTGAATAATTTAAATCATTGTAAAAAACGCCCAGCCGATTAAGATTTTTATAATACTGATTTATGTTATTGTAATAATGTAATTCACTTTGCAAATACCAGGCTTTGCTGCCCAATTTTTCGGCAATAAACCACTTTTCCAACAATCTTCCGGCCCTTCCGTTACCATCTTCAAAAGGATGGATATCGACAAAAACCAGGTGAATAAATGACGCGAAATAAAAAACTTCAGTAACGGACAAGGTTTGCCTTTTTAATTGTTCAATATCACTCCAGAGATATTCGTAAAGTGTTGGAACCAGGTTAGCAGGAGCCGCTTCAAATTGTATGCGGCCGGTGTTATGCTCCATCACAACCATGTTACCGGTACGTAACTTGCGTTGTTTAACAGATGGCAATAAATGTTTGGTTATAATTTTATGCGCCTGAAATAAGTTTGCTTTGGTTAATTGATTTTGTTGGGAAAACAGGTATGCCTGGTATAAATCGTTTGGTTTTTGTATAAGGTCAGGGAGATATTCAATATCTAACATTTTGTGTTTAACGTAGCTGTCTATCTCCATTTGCTCTCCCTCAATACGCGATGATGCTATGGCTGATACGGAGGTATAAAAACTAAACAAATCTGTAGATATTTCCGCATCTTTTAAATTATCGAAAGAAGTTGATAGATCATCCCCTACCAGGCTGCAATATTCATCCAAAAGATCGATAGGTATTATTTTAAGTTGTTTGATCATATCACAATAAGATAAAAATTACAGTATTTAATTGAAATAATTACCTCATTCAACTCCCCCTTCAGGGGGCTGGGGGGCTTCATCCAGATATTTAGCATCCAATTGCTTATTGGCTTTAGCGCCTAAGCTTTTAATTTTTTCGGCAGTTTTAGTAAGATTTCCGTTTCCTTCAATCAGTTTGTTAATGGCATTATCATAAGATGATTGGCTCTGCTTGATGTTTTTGCCGATGCCTTCCATATCGGTAACAAAGCCGACAAATTTATCATACATATTGCCGCTTAAGCGGGCAATTTCGAGCACGTTACGGTTTTGGCGTTCCTGTTTCCATATACTGGCGATCGTGCGGAGCGTTGCCAATAAAGTCGACGGACTTACAATAACCACTTTCTTATCCCAGGCATCGCTGAATAGCTCGGCATCCAATTGAACAGCAAAACTAAAAGAGGATTCTATTGGTATAAAAAGCAGTACGAAATCGGGCGAATTGATCTGGTGAAGATCGTGATAGTTTTTTGAGGATAAACCATGTACATGCGCCCGGATAGATTCTACGTGGGCTTTTGAAAATAATTTGCGATCTTCTTCTGTTTCACAATTTACCAGGCGTTCGTAAGCGATTAGAGAAACTTTACTGTCTATAATTAAATGTTTTTCATCGGGCAGGTTGATGATCACATCCGGCTGAAAACGGCTGCCATCTGAGCTGTTTAAATTGGCTTGCAGGCGATATTCCTGGTCCTTAACAAGGCCGGAACGCTCCAGCACACGTTCCAGGATAACTTCCCCCCAATTGCCTTGCTTTTTGTTATCACCTTTTAATGCTTTTGTTAAGTTACTGGCCTCTTCACTTATTTGCTTATTGAGCGTCATCAATTGGGTGATCTCTCCCCTTAAAATATTCCTTTCGTCGGATTCTGCCTTATATACCTTTTCTACCTTATCCTCAAAAGCCTTGATATTTTCTTTTAAGGGGTTCAGCAGGATATCAAGGTTGGTACGGTTAGTCTCAATAAATTTTTGGGATTTTTCGTCCAGCAGCTTATTGGCTATATTTTGAAATTCAAGTTGAAATTTTTGCTGTATTTCCTGGATGGAATTTTCCTGTTCTGCTAACCGGTCGCGTTGCGCTTTAAATTGCTCCTCGGCTTTAGCCATCCGGTTTTTTTCAGTAAGCAATTCCTGGTTTAATGTGGTTACCAGGGTTTCATACCTGATACGTTCATCCTGTAATTGTTTGTCTGCTTTATCACGCTCAAAACCTAATCCTAAAGCACGTTCTTCGGCTTTAGCTAATGATATAGTAAGGGAACTATTGTCACTTTTTAAGCGTGCAACTTCATCAGCCGAAATACCATCAACGGCACCTGGCTTCTTCAGGTAAAGCAATACAATAAATACAACAAGGACCAGTAAAACAATTAATATAGCAGCAAGCATTTTGATAAAAATATTAGCAAAACGAAGGTAGGAAAAAATCGGGGAAGTCTGAAAGTCGGAAAAGTCAGTAAAGACCAAAAGACAGGAAAAAATTATTGAACTTTGGTTCCCCCTTCAGGGGGTTAGGGGGCTTTCTCCACCCTCAACCCTACATCATTAACCTCACGCAAGGGATTATCACGCATGTTTTGTTCGATTTCAAAATGATAGGTTCCTATTACAGGAAATTTGTAATCAGTTAAAAAAGACGCCTGGTAACTGTATAAATTGCCAGAACCTTCGCCCAGCCATTCGCCATCTTTGTTCGCCAGTTTCAACTCATAGCGTTTAACGGTTCTTTTTTTGTCGGGCCCGGTTTGGGATATTAAAACAAACAGGTTTGAATATTTATAATCGGACGTTACCCTTAAGTTCATATACAGGTTATAAGCCGTTTTCTCGTCATCAATTTTAACATCGTATTTAAACTTGTCGGGATATGCCCAGTTGTGATCGTTAACCGGCGAGTTTTGATCAACAACCGTCTTTGGATCAGTGCATCCCGTATGAATTAAAAAGATAGCTGCTAAAGCAGTAACAAAAAGGAATTTTAATGACGGTTTCATTAAGGATTATCTTGCTGATTATTTCGGTTGGGGTTATTGCCCGGCCCGTTCGGACGATTTTGATTCCTGTTGGGACGGAAACGTTTATTCCGGTTATTGTTCGGGCCGTCCGGTGGTCTTGGTCCCTGTGGCCTTGGTTCGCCCGGCGCTGCTGCCTGGGCTGCAGGCTGTCGTTGTGCATTATCCGGGGCGCCGCCTGGTCTGTTATTTTTATTCCGGCTCTTACTTTTCTTTTTATTCCGGCGTTCGTCAAGCCTTGTTAAGCTGTCCTGGCCCACTACATTTTCATAATCCGGAGCTTTTGTCAATTGTGTTTCTAATTCCGCAAGTTCGCCCAGGTCTGCCGGTATAACGCCGTCGCGGTTCATTTGCTGAATTTCCTTTACTTTGTTAATAGGCAACGGTATCCATGATTCTTCCCTTGGATAGGCAAACCACATCAACTTTTTAAAGATATCCGTTTTTTGCAGGCGGGCGTCGCCTCTTTCAGTTTTTAAAACATTAACGTTATCCGGGATGTGCTTTAAGGCATCCATATAGCTGTCCAGCTCATAATTCAAGCAGCATTTCAGCTTGCCGCATTGTCCGGCGAGTTTTAAAGTGTTTAAAGAAAGGTTCTGATAACGGGCAGCTGATGTAGATACCGTTTTAAAATCGGTTAACCAGGTTGAGCAGCAAAGTTCGCGACCGCAGGAGCCGATGCCGCCAAGCCTGCTGGCTTCCTGGCGCATACCTATCTGCCGCATTTCAATCCTTATGCGGAACGTTTCCGCCATTTTTTTGATCAGTTCCCTGAAATCTACGCGGCCTTCGGCCGTATAATAAAAAGTAGCTTTGGTTTTATCGCCCTGGTAATCAACATCACTCAGCTTCATGGATAAATTAAGCTCAAGGGCAAGTGTACGGGATTTATGCATGGTTTCCCACTCGAGGTCCTTTGCCATTTTCCACTTTTCAACATCCGCAACGGTGGCCCGGCGATATATTTTTTTAACAACCTCAGCCTCTTTAACGCGGCGTTTTACCATCTGCATCCGCACCAGCTCGCCGGTTATAGAAACATGGCCCACATCATAACCGCCGGTTGCCGCTTCAACAACAACCAGTTCGCCGGCTTCAAGATATATGTTCTCATGATTCAGAAAAAACTCTTTTCTTGAACCTTTAAATTTAACCTCGATAATGCCGAAAGGCTTATAATTTGTCGGCATGTCCATATGCGACAGCCAATCGTAAACATCTAATTTGCTGCAACCGTTAGTAAGGCATGACCCATTACTTTTGCAGCCGGCGGGTGAGCATCCGCCCCCCGTTGAGCAACTTCCACATCCCATATTTAGTTCGGTATATAAGGTGTCCGCTCCTGGCGGATCGTTAAATTTAATGTTTTTATAATCTGTAAAGATACATCTAAAAACAAAATTTTCGGATTAGCATTTCTTTCGATGTGATAATGTGCTTTTTCCAGTTCCGTTATGATGTTTTGCGCCTGCGAAATATTCATCACATTGGTCATTTTTTGAGCCGTTTCGAGTTCCTGCGCCGGCAGATGTACGAGGCTTTCGGCGCCTGATAATATAAGGCAGCACTCCCTGATAAAATTGATGCCGTACCGCAAAAAGTTCTTTTGATTTTCGCGCCCCATCTTAGCCGCTTCGTCAACAAATTTCATTACTTCCAGCCCCTTGTTTGCGAAACACAGCCGCAGCCATTGAACAAAAATGCTGTGATAGCCCTTGTTTTCCTGCTGTAGCATTGCCAGCGCTTCGGTTAAGCTGCCATTGGATAAATAAGCAATTTCTGCCGCCGCAGCTTCCGTTTGGTTATGACGGCTAATTAAGTTGTTTTTTATATACTCAAAGGTTAAAGCGGGTATTTTTATCAGCTGTGTGCGACAGGATGGTGTTTAATATTTGATCCTGGTTTTGGGCAACCAATAAAAACAGTGTATTGGGCTGTGGCTCTTCGATAATTTTCAGCAGGGCATTACCTTCTTTGTCGAGGTATTCGGGCAGCCAAAGGATCAAGACTTTATAAACAGATTCAAAAGGCTTAAAGCTGAGTTTTTTGATAATCTGGTGGCATTCGGCAATATTAATATTGGCTTGTTTGTTTTCTGCGTCGAGGTATCCCCGCCAGGTGTCGAGGCTTAAATAAGGATTTGCGATAAAAGCGTCGCGCCACTGTTCGATAAAGGTTAGGGCGGTATCGTCTTTATGTTTGGCAAAAAAAGGATACGAAAAATGCAGGTCGGGGTGCATCAGTTTCTGATACTTGCGGCACGATGAGCATTCGCCGCAGGAATCATCTTCCTGCTTGTTTTCGCATGACAAATATTGGGCATAGGCAACAGCAAGCGGCAGGCTTCCCGATCCGCCGGGCCCTAAAAATAACTGCGCATGACTAACCCGGTTTTCATTTACCGAATTAATGAGCCGTTGTTTTATCGCCTCCTGTCCAACTATTTGCTTAAACTGCATTGGTGCAAAATAGTTATTTTTTAGAGATTGGAGATTAGCGATTAGAGGTTAGTTTTATTTTATAACGAGGGGACAGGATTTAGCAAAGAATTCACAGGGAGCTTCGCAATGAAAACAATGTTAATTACCGTTATCTTTGCCAAATGCTATTCCTAATCTCTAACCCCCAGGTGCTAACCACTATAAAATGAGGGTCATGGCGTTCGATTATGGTACCAAACGAATCGGTATTGCAGTTACCGATCCTATGCAGATCATCGCAACGGGACTGGATACCGTTCACCCCAATCAAATTATTGAATACCTAAAAAAATATTTTCAGGCAGAACCGGTTGAGCGCTTTATTGTGGGCGAACCGAAACAGATGGATAATACCCCCTCGCAATCTGCTATCCACGTTAAGGGATTTGTAAACCTGCTCAAAAGAACCTTTCCCGAAATACCTATCCAAATGCTTGATGAACGCTTTACCTCAAAAATGGCATCGGCTACTATCGCGCAAAGCGGCTTAAAAAAAACCGACCGGCAAAATAAGGAGCGGGTAGACACCATTTCGGCTACTATTTTATTGCAGTCGTGGATGGAAGGCACCCGGTTTTAAGAGGCACACCGCTGGCCGGATATTTTAACACTTAGCGAAAGCAGCAGATCTAAACTACTTACCGGGGTATGTAACAATAATGCTGATAAGCTAAATCTTGCTATCGCTTTGTTTAATTTAGCTTCTCTATTAAACTTCAAACCAATTGTTAACCTCCTGTAAATAACCAAGCAATGAAATCTATGCGCCATATTTTTATTTTATCAGCCCTGTTTGCGGTGTGTTCGTCATCGCTTTTCGCACAGGTAGAAACCGCCAAACCGGCTTCACCAAATGCATCTCCGGAGGCAAAAGCGCTTTTGCAGCTGATCTATAACTTATCCGGTAATCACACCCTTACCGGGCAGCACAACTTCCCGATGGCTAAGGATAGAAATTCAAAATTTGCCGCCGCATATAGCGGTAAAACCCCGGCTATCTGGAGCATGGATTTTGGTTTTGCCAAAGAGGGCGACAAGGACTCATATTTGATGAGGTCGGCAACGGTTGAGGAGGCTAAACGGCAAAATAAAATGGGCGCTATCATAACTTTATGCTGGCACGCGGTACCGCCTACCGCCGTGGAGCCCGTTACTTTCCAGCCGTTACCCGGTGCCGATCCGGCTAACCTGGCAAGCGTACAGGGAACATTAACCGATCAGCAGTTCCAGGATATTTTAACATCAGGCACCGACCTCAATAAAAAATGGATGGCCCAGGTAGATACCATTGCCCATTATTTGAAGGAACTTCAAAAAGCACACATTGCCGTGCTTTGGCGCCCATATCATGAAATGAATGGGAATTGGTTTTGGTGGGGCAATCGTGTTGGCAAATACAGCACGCAAGCACTTTACCGGCAGCTTTTTGAGCGGCTGGTTAACTACCACAAATTGAATAACTTAATTTGGGTATGGAGCGTTGACCGGCCAAGCAAACCAGGGATGGAATTTGTGAACTTTTACCCCGGCAATAAATACCTGGATATACTGGCGCTTGATGTTTATGGCTCCGATTTTAACCAAAGCTATTACGACACCTTACTCGGCTTATCCAAAGGAAAGCCTATCACACTGGCCGAAGTTGGTACGCCGCCTACACCTGAGGTATTGGAAAAACAGCCAAAATGGAGCTATTGGGTAATATGGGCCGGGATGGCGCGCAACACTTCAAAGCAGCAATACGAAGCGATGAACAACGACCCGAGGGTGCTGGGGTTGGATGATCCGGCGTATATAAATGCCGTTAACCCTTTTCGCGCTACATTGGGTTTGCCCTTATTGTCGTTAAATAAGCCTGCTGATTTTTCGGGCGAATGGGTATTAAATGAAGACAAAAGCACGCTGGGCAATGGCGGTTCAGGAAATTTACCCTATAAATTAAAAATTGGGCAAAAGGACAATGAAGTGCAGCTTCAAAAATCATATATCGAAGAGTGGACCGACGACCGGGTGACCGACGAAAAACTTAACCTTGATGGTGAAGAAAGCAAGTCGGTATATTTCAACGCACCTTTGATAACCACAGCCGGTTTGTCTCCGAATGGTGATGCATTGACGATCAAATCAAAGGCTACATTTAACCGTGGCGGCCAAACCATGGAAATGTCGACCAATGAAACGTGGCATTTAGAAAACAAAGGGAAAACATTATCGATAACCCAATACTCCAAATCATTCAGGGGAGAAAGAACGGTTACGATGATTTATGATAAGAAGTAGGTCTGAACCGGGATTTTTTGGATTGGAGGATTAATCGGATTTGTGCCGGGCAGTTATAGTTCTATACCGGAGTGGATAATAAACGCTATATTTATTCACCACGAAGTATCCAATGACCTTATCAAACTTTGCATCTAAATTAAACTGGCGGCTGATTGTCATACACTCTACTGCCTGCTGGTTTTTAATGGACTCTTTTAAGCTGTTTTCTATTTTGCATGATTTGCCAATGACGGATTTCTTTGATTATGCATTTAAGGTACTGAAACATTCACGCGGTTATTCAAAAATATCTGATTACCCCGACAGCAGCGTATTTAATAGTACAAGGTTGTTTTATTTTGATTTATGGATTCAAATGGCAAAACTGGCCGGATTGTTAATATGTTTTATAATTTCACTGTATATCACGATTAAACATCATTGGTTTTGGATAAACGCCCTTATTGTGTTTTTTATTGGCGTAGTATTTTATAAGCTTAATCTGCCGGGCGTTTATTATTTATGGTACATATTGCCCGGAAGGGTTTTTAAAGACGATACCATTTGGTACTATATCATCAATGGAACCGTTACGCTGACTGTCGGATTTTTACTATTATTTTTAAAAGCATCGGTACGATTTATAGAGTATAAAGGCAACATGAAAGAAACAGGGCTCCCCGAAACTGAGCCAGTCTGAGAGGCTTGAATTTATTCAACCCCTAATATGTTTTGCCATAAAAAAAGACAGGATTGCCATCTGTCTTTTTTATAAGCCTTTTAAGTTTAATTATCTATTGCACCTTTTCAAACCTTGCTGCCCAACCACCGCCTGAAGTCATTTTTGCCGTTAGCTTATCTTTTGAGGTTACAGTGATTACCGTTTTAACATAATCCGTAGCATCGCGATCGGCATTTACTCCATCTGAAAATATGGTAGCCTTGTAGGTTCCGTCACCTAAGAAAGAAAGATCAACAGGTATCTCGCGGCCGTCCCAGTTGGTCATGGCGCCAATGTACCAGGTGCTGCCTTTTTTGCGTGCGATGCTTACGTAATCGCCAACCTTGCCGTCAAGGGCAACGGTTTCATCGAACGTTGTTGGAACTGCAGCTATAAAATCAGTGCTTTCCTGCTCTTTCATATAAGCTGTCGGATTGTCGGCAAGCATTTGCAATGGCGCCTCAAATACGGTGTATTCGGCCAGTTGATGACAACGCGTTCCCTGGCTCATCGGGTTTGAATTTACCGGGCGATAAGAATCTTTTGTAGCGTTACGCATGGCTCCTGGCGTATAATCCATCGGACCTGACATCATCCGGATAAACGGAATACTTACATCATACCCTGGCTGGTTGTCGGTGCCCCATTTCATGTTTTCCAATCCCTTTACACCTTCAGCGTTCACGATGTTCGGGAAGGTGCGTTGCATGCCGCTAGGCTTGTACATGCCATGGTAATCCACCATCAGGTGATGATCGGCGGCTTTCTGTGCTATTTCATATAACGAGCTTACTATTTTTTGATCGTCGCGGTCAATAAAGTCTATTTTAAAACCTTTGATGCCCATTTTTTCAAATTTGGTAAACAGGTCTTCAGTATTACGGGTGATAGCATACCAGGTTGACCATAATATAATGCCTACATTTTTCTGTTTGCCATAATCAACAATTTGCTGAACATCCAGTTTGGTGATATTCAGGTCGTGATCATCCGACCATCCCTCATCGATAATTACATACTCCAATTTGTTGGCCGCCGCAAAATCGATATAGTATTTGTACGTCTCCACATTAATACCCGATTTAAAATCTACATGGCTGATGTTCCAGTCGTTCCACCAATCCCAGGCAACTTTGCCGGGCTTAATCCATGAGTAATCAGCAATACGCGATGGTTCAGCAAGTCTTTGCATCATATCATTATTAGCCAGTTGCTTGTCTTCGCTGCTCATCACCACTACCCGCCATGGGAAACTGCGCGTGCCGCTTGTTTTTGCAATATAATCGGCCCGCTCATCAACCACGTAGTTAAGGGTTTTTACATGCTCTTTAACAGGATATGGTGCAAATACACCATGCAGGTTGTTGCCTGTTCCGGGAGTAAGGTACATCCCGGGATAATCCTGGATATCGGCCTCAAGGATAACCGCTTTTTTATTGCTGCCCTCATCAACCAGCACAGGGAGAAAAGCCAGCGTATCTTTTTTAACTGCTGAAATATTTAATACATCGTAATGCGCTTCGAATGATACATTGAACCTATCCTTATTGCGGTAATCATTTACAAAAGGTAAAAAAGCCTTGTCGTCATCCTTAAAGTTAAAATTAGCTTCTTCGTTTACGATCGTGATCTCGCCTTTTTTCTTTGTAAAGAAACGGTAAGCCACGCCGTCGTTATATGCCCTGAAGATAAGGCCGTAGTCGCCTTTAAGGGTTAACGTTAGCTGGCTATAGTTGTCTGATACAGTGCTTTTCTTGTAAAAAGGAGTACTTATGGTTGTGTTTACCGATACGGTGGCGGCCTTTTTTACCGAAGTGTTTTTACCCAATACCTCGCCATCAGCCAGCGTAAGTGATATCTCTGACGGTGTGATCATCTCTGTGCCGTCATGATTTACCGACCAGTTGATGGCGGCGCCTGCGGTGACATTTATATTGATCTTACCATCGGGAGATTTTACATTATAGGTTTTGCCTGATTGTGCAAATGCAGCAGACAAAGAAAACATTAAGCATAGCTGCAATAAAGTTCTAAATTTCATCGAATGAAGGATTACGGGTTTATAATTGCCCGAAACTAAATAAAACTCTTTAATTTAATACTGTATTGCTGACAATTTTTATCGTTAAACCGTTGAGGGATTGTATTTTTTCCATTACAAAAGAACGCAAACGTTACCGGTTAACCGCAGGAGGGAATTGCAGGATAAGTTGTGGATCGGGAATATTTTTCAGGTATTTATCTTTTGCGGAGAAGCGGCAAACGCCGGGATAGTCGCCAACCAATCCTTCTATATCAAACATCAGCTGAAAATGCACATGCGGCGGCCAGCCTCCGTTTTCCTTAGATGTCCCGAAATTTGCTATTTGTTGATTTTTTTGGATGACCTGGCCCACATAGAATCCGGAGAGATTTTCCCGGCTCAAATGGCCATAAAGGGTGTAAAGCGCTAAGCCATCCAACTCGTGGGTTAGTATGATCGTCGGCCCGTAGTCGCCGAAGTTATCATTATCGATAAAACTGTGGATAGTTCCGGGCAAAGGCGAATAAACCGGTGTACCGGCAACCGCCCATATATCAACGCCTAAATGCAGGCGGCGGGGTTCGTCGTCAGTATCAAACAGCCGGCTGCGCGCATAAATGGTACGGTGTTCCATATAGCCGCCAATACCGTACCGGCAATTGTTATACAGTAAATTTTTATTGATCCATTGGCCTGCTGTCCCGGCATCGGCCAATGTTTCGGCATCCAGGCCGAGGTTATCGATCGAAAAATCAAACTGATATAAGCGATCTGTTGCCGCATCAAAGTCAACCACTTTTCCTATCTCATCGGGATGAGCGTGAATGTAGGCGGCCAGCCGGCTATGGGCGTCCATAATACTTATTCAGTTTCGGGCTGGCGGTCTTCTTTGCTTATCTTGTCAAAGATTTTATCCATGCGCTCAACGTATTCGCTGGTATCATCCACAAAAAACTCCAGCTGCGGGATGATCCTTACCTGGTCTTTTATGCGTGCGCCTAATTTGTAGCGTATTTCTGAAGCGTGGGATTTGATGGTTTGCAGGGCTAATTGCGTATTGGTATTATTAAAAAAACTTAAAAACACCCGTGCAATAGCCAAATCCGGCGTAACCCTAACCCTGGTTATGGTGATGAGCGTATTTGGCAAGTAATTTATCCCCTCCCGCTGAAATATAGCGGCCAGATCCTGTTGTAGAACTCCTGCAAATTTTTGCTGACGTTTTGATTCCATTTTTTGAAGCTTTTTTAAAGCTGAAAGGTAAAGCAGAAAGCTAATATCTTCAGTTTAAATTTTGATTTTCAATTTATTAATATCCGATAACCTAAAAAGCCGGTCACCTTTCCGCTTTCA
>CAZZUU010000078.1:0-13096 GCA_964657275.1 uncultured Mucilaginibacter sp.
ATGTATTATTCTTAGTAAGTTTGTATTATTAAATTATTTTAGTTTAATGACAGCTACCGATAACAATTTTGAAGAACTGCTGGAAAAGCACCATCTGAAGAAAACAGGGCCGCGATTGAAAGTGCTGTCGATGTTGTCGGCAAAGAGCGTGGCCACTTCGCAGCCCGACCTGGAGAATGTGATGGAGGATATTGACAGGGTTACATTATACCGCATACTGAACGCCTTTGAGGAAAAAGGCATCATTCATAAAGTATTTGATTTAAATGGAACGGCTAATTATGCGATGTGTTCGTCCGACTGCGGCGAAAACCACCACCACGACGAGCATCTCCATTTTAACTGCACGGGCTGCAACAACGTGTATTGCCTTGATGACCTTGATCTGCCCCCTATAAAACTTCCTGCGGGCTTTAAATCCGAAGGGTTTACCTTATATGCAAACGGCTTATGCCCCAAATGCAGCAAAGCCATTGAAAGCAAATAAATTGAAACAATTTATTTAATAAGTCCTTATCTATTTGATGATCAGCAGCAGCAGAAACATAAAAACAGGCCTGATGTATGTCCTGCTTTTATGTTTCACTTTAACATCCTTTAAAAGTACCCGCACCCATCCGGACTCGTCCTTTAAATTTAAAACTATTGTGATTGATGCAGGGCACGGGGGGAAAGATCCCGGCGCACATGGCTCCCACTCTGTAGAAAAGAATGTGACTTTGGCTATCGCTAAGAAAGTGCAGCAACTGATTAAAGCCGAAATGGAAGGCGTCAGGGTAATTATGACACGCAGCACCGATAAGTTTGTTGAATTGAATAAGCGATCGGAAATTGCTAATGAAAACCATGCTAACCTTTTTGTTTCTATTCATTGTAATTCAACACCCGAGGAAAGCTCCCATACCGAACGTGGTGTATTGCTTTTGGTTTACGGTTTTCACCGGAAGGAAGAACAAATGGAAGCCCTAAGGGAAAATGCATCCATCTATATTGAAAAAGATTACAAAAAGAATTACGGCGGCTACAGCGAAAAAGATCCCACCGCATTAATTGTACTGAACGCCTTTATGCAAAAATACCGCCGGCAAAGTATCATGTTCGGTGAGATATTGGACAAACAGTTTGTAAATAATGACGGCCGTAAAAGCCTTGGCGTAAAAGAACAGGGGGTGTTGGTTTTGGCGCATAGCGCCATGCCTGCGGTGTTGGTTGAAACAGGCTATATTAATAACTCCAGGGATGAGAAATACCTGAATTCGGAAGAAGGGCAAAATGCAATTGCTGCATCTATAGTGCGTTCTATAAAAATTTATCGAAAAGCGATTAAATAGTTAAAATCTATATATTATGAAAAAAATACTGTTTTTATCTATATCACTACTATTATTTGGCGCAACTTCGTTTGCCCAAACATTTTCTGCTGACGAATTCGCAAAAAAATTGGGTAAAACGGGCACCCTTTGTGATACTGTTTACTCGGTCCATATCGTGAGCGATACGCTGACCTTGTTAAACATGGGTGGTGCCTATCCAAAACAAAAATATACGGTTGCTGTAAAAGGCAACAAAATCACGCTCGACTACGCCAAGCTTAAAGGCAAGCCGCTTTGTGTAACGGGTGTGTTTGAGATGTATAAGGAAAGGCCTGAAATAGAGATAGCCCAGCCAGAGCAGGTTAATGCGAAGCAATAGGTTTAATTGACCAGCTTAAGTTTTGTAATTTCCAGGTATTGGCATTGAGGTGTGCCGTACCGGTTAAATAACCATCGATGGAAAGCGTTTTTCCGCTTGCATTGGTTAGGTCTTCATGAAAACCGGCAGCAACCGAGGCCAGTTTAGTGCTAAGCGGATCAACCCTGATTTGTGTAAGCTGAAGATTTATGTGAAGGGTGTTTTTTACCAGCTTATTCAAAATAAACCCTTTCATTGCTTTGTAATTTTGAAACACCAGCGCGCCATCAGATACCATAAAGAAATCGCCGGAGTCTTCAAAATAATTAAACCATGCCAGCGGGCCTTTGTTGGTAACGTCATGTCCCATTGTTGCCATCATACTACCGACCTGGCTCTTTACAACAGTTCTATCACCGGAACTCAATCCCGAGCTGTCGCCTCCGCAGGAAGCTAAAAATATCCCGCCAAAAATTAAAGGAATAATGTATTTCAAAACTTTTATTGACTGGCCCATCCGTTGTGTGTTATTTGCGTTAAAGATAGCAGAAATGCCGTGTTAATCACCCAATTTTCCTATCCCCAATCAAAGTCGACTTCGCGGTTGTTCAATTTCCATTTGGCCGGTAATTGATTGGTTAACCAATCCAACGGCTCACCAATTGGCTGCACTTTCGCTGCTTTTGCAAAGCATTCCTTAATGAACATTTTTTGTTCGGTTCCCAAAGCATCCGGCTGCGCCGAAATTAATAATGGTGCACTGCTTTCGGCAAGCAATTGCATCCACTGCTTATTCTTTTCCCAGGGCACGTCGGTAGTAAGGCCAACGCAATCGCCATCCGCTGCATAAAAAGTATTGTGTTGCGGCATCCGGAAGCCAAGCGTATTTACACCCATTTTGCGGGTACGCGACCATTCTTTACCGCTGGTGTCATCGCCTATGCGGTTGAGTTCAAAAAGTCCCGCAGATAAATGACTGACTGTGTTGCAGCCAATAACATACATATCATCAGCAGCCTCACGGATCGACCGGTATAAATGATTAATGATCTCGGCGGTGGTTTTACTTTTATCGTTAAAACTCCATCCTGGCTGTGTAATACTATCGTACATATCAAAACCCCATCTGCCGGTTATATCATCGGTACTAAAATCGTGTTTTACCAGTTCAAAACCCCATTGCTTATATATTCCGATGTTGCGTTTCACCCTTTCTATATTTTCAGGTATCGTTGGGTCTAATACAGGATTTTTGGGATTATCCCTTCCCTTTATCATGGGCGCCAGCAACGTGGGTTTATCATCATGGCTTGCGCATAAGGGGCGTGTCCACAAACCGGGGCGCATACCCAACCTCACAATATCGTCGGCCATCACATGCATATCTTTAAACTTATCATTAGGGCGAGAAAAATCGTCCTGCCAGCAGCAGTCACCCGGCAGCAAAGGCGAATAAGTTGCCCAGCCTGCATCTATTACCGAAAACGGGCGGTTATTAGTATCTGTTACCAATTCGGCCATTAAGGCCGTTTGCTCTTTTATCAATTTAGGCGAATTATTGCCGTATGCATAATACCAATCGTTTATACCATAAACCGGTTGTTTTGGCAGGCGCGGTTTTTCGCACATCATTTTACAAAACCGTCGCGCTGTTAAAAAAGGGCTTTCTATAACAGTGCTTTGGGTGGTGATAATATCCCCGCCGTGAAGTTTGCGCGATCCCAACTCCACACCAACGCCGGCGGAATGTGTATCAAGCGTTAATTCTATATTATCCGGGTTTACTATCCATGAACAAATGGCATTGCAGCCCGTTTTTACACCAAAGCAGGCAGTTTGCTGCCCATCATGCAACAGCATGTACCAGGGATTTTTAACACCTGCAGCTGGGGTTTTCCAGGCGGCATCACCATAGGTGCGCTCCCAGCTATCTCCCAAAACTTTAGTTGATAGCCCTCCTGTTTTGTGTTCCCATTTTAATCGTACTCCTGTTAAAGGTAGCGAGGGCGACTGGATATAGATGCTTTTTGCATTACCATTCGCCTTTAAACTTACTTCGACATCTTTATAAATAAATGAAGAGCCGCCGGCAGGTTTTAACTGAACCCAGCTGCCATTAAGCCCGGCCCAAATTTCATCGGGCGTATTTACCAATGCGTGAGCGCCTTCAGCGTAAGTAGTCCTGCTGAATAATAATGCGGCCATACCGGTAGCCGATAGCTTTACAAAATGCCGTCTGTTCATAAATTTCAATTTGCATTTATAACGGCGTCAAGTTAGAAAAATAGTCGCAATAACTGTAAAACATACAGATAAAAAATAGCAGCTAATTGGTTTTCAATTTTTATTTGTAGTGCCGTATTATAACATCGCCTGCGAATCAGGTTTTCAGCGTCTTTTGTTTATTCCGCAGCATTATCATGGCTTTATCAGCCCTCACTTTTCGGGTATCTTCTTGTTTTGCCGACCCTACCCAATCGCAATAACCTTGTTTGTAAGATTTGGATAAGCCCTCAAAAAAAGCGTTTGCTTCTGTATCCTGGTCAAGCAACGCCTGTAATTCTGCCGGCGTACCGTCTATGTGTTCTCCTTTTTTAAGCATAAAAAAACTTATCTTTCGTTTTGATAATAGAGTCATCAAGTGATATTTCGTTCTCGAAATTGATTGACTGACCAGCCATTTTAACCTATTTAATAATCTAATTTACAAACTATTTTATCAGCTATGCGGTATGGGAGGCTTATTAGCTATAACCAATTTAATCGCTGTCGCAGCAACTCACAAAAACACATCACATGTTGATAAATAATTTAAACGGAATCATTCATAGTTAGCTAATTTTAAAGAGGTGTACTATTTATATTCACCGCACTATTGAATGAGCCAGGACGTAATACAAAGAAAATCGTTAGCAGAAGAAGTTGCAGCAAGTTTACAAGCCAAAATATTAAAGGGCGGTTATAAAATAAACCAAAAACTTCCTGTAGAAGCAGAACTGATGCGAAGTTTTGGCGTTGGCCGTTCAACCGTTCGCGAAGCAGTAAAAATACTGGTTAATTCGGGTTTTCTACGTGTGCAGCAGGGTGTGGGCACTTTCGTGGATGATACTACCGGCATAAACGAACCCTTGTTTCAACGACTTAAAAGAGCTGATACAAAAAACATCAACGAGGTAAGGCAACTGCTTGAAATGAAGATAGCGGAAAAAGCCGCAATGAACCGCACTGGAAATGATATTTCAAAACTGGAACATTATTTACGAAAGAGAACGAAAGCAGCCGATGAGAATTTGATTGACGAATGTATAGAAGCGCACATCAATTTCTATATCGTACTGGCCGAGGCATCCAAAAATGATATCTTAGCCGACCTCTACAAATTATTTGCTACCCAATATAAAAATGAGTTGTTGGAGAATAAGGAAGATACCGATTGCTTTAAAGATTCGCCCGATTCTTTTCACCATAAGTTACTCGATAGCGTACTGAGAGAAGACCCAAAAAAAGCCTGGTACTGGAGTGCGAAGATTACCGGGCACATTAGCCAGTAATTGACTAACCATTAAAACAGCGTGGCCTGGTACACTTGTGCCGTTGATGCCTGGATAGCCTCTGCTTGCCCGATATAAAATACGGGGGTTTCTTCAAACCGCGAAGCAATAATGATCTTCGTCTCTCCCGAGCAATTATTAAACATTTCTTCCACAAGCTTAGGGTCGTTATTGTTTTTCGACAGGTGCGATAACAGCAGGTGTGTCATAAAGGGCGGCTTGTGGGTCATGAACAAACCAAGCGCCTGTTTATTGGAAAGGTGCCCCTGCCCACCGCTGATGCGGCGTTTTAAATGATAGGGGTATCCACCCTTCTCCAGCATCTCCTCGTCATAATTAGCTTCCAAAAACGCCGCGTGGCACTGGCTGAAATGGCGTATCAAATGATCGCAAACAATACCTATATCTGTAAACACCCCTACCTTAATATCGCGGCAGGCAATTATAAAGCTATGCGGGTTACTCGCGTCATGAAATTTAGGGAATGCGGTAACGTGTAGCTCACCAAACACAATAGTTTGAAACGGCTCAAAGGGAAACACCAGGTGCTCATCGAGGTATAGCCCTCCATTTTGCCGGGTCGGCGGTGTGACATAAACCGGCAACTGATACTTTTTAGCAAGAACCGGGATACCGCTGATATGGTCGGAATGCTCATGCGATACAAAAATGGCCTTCACCTTGTCCATGGAAAGACCGAGCCTTCGCATCCGCTTTTCCGTTTCGCGGCAGGATATACCAACATCTACCAGTACCGCCTCGTGCTCATTACCAACGTAATAGCAGTTACCGTTACTTCCCGAATTTAATGATGTGATGAATAGCGACATTGAATTTACAAATTAACCGCATTTTACCGGGTTTTGAGGCGTGTAGTAACAAAAAAAGTACGAAGTCCAGATATCTAAAAGGCGAAAAAATCTAAATCCGAAATCGAACATCCGAACTGCGAAGCCCTCTTGAACTCCATTAAAAATAAACATCCGTGAAAAATTCCGAAATTAAAAATAGATATTTAGCCATGGATTCACCAATAACTTTACCTGTACTTGATGCTGCACAACTGCGTGTGCTCGGCTCTTTAATGGAAAAATGTAAAACCACGCCCGATTATTATCCCATGACCGTCAACGGGCTCGCTGCCGCTTGTAATCAAAAAACATCACGTAAGCCCGTTGTACAGTATGACGACGAAACGGTTGTGCAGGCCTTAAACACCTTAAAAAAGCGCGGTCTTATTTCTACCGCTACCGGCGGGTCGATCCGTAGCGTGAAGTACAAGCATAATTTTCCCATTGTATTCCCTGTAGTACCGGCAGAGGTTGCCATAATTTGCCTGCTGATGCTGCGCGGCCCGCAAACGCCCGGCGAATTGAATACTAATTCGGGCAGGTTGTATGAATTTGAATCGATAGAAGATGTGCAGGAGGCGCTGGAAAGATTGAGTTCGCCTGAAATGCCTTTTTTAATGCAGTTACCCCGCCGCCCCGGCCAGAAAGAGGCAAGGTATGCACACCTGTTAAGCGGCATACCCGAAATAACAGAAGACGATTTTTCGGATGATGTGCCGTCACGAAGTTCTGGAGTTTTGGAAGCGCGTGTGACTAAACTGGAAACTGATCTGGCCGCTTTACAGGAGGCATTCGATAAACTGATGAAGGAACTGACTTAGCCTCTTTAAAGGATAATATATTAACTAAAACAATAATAAAATAAAACTTATGTGTGTATAATTTGTTGGTTATCAAAACCAAAAATTATATACTCATGAAAAAGATAGCTTTAATAACTATGATCGCCTTGTCTGTTTATGCAATACAGGGCTGTAACAACGCGGCAAAGGATTCCAAAGCAACTGCCGATAGCGCAAATAAATCAAAAGATACTGTAAGCAGTACGGCTTCAAACGGCGGCATTGCCGTTAGCCAGGATGACGCCTTATTTGCAACCACCGCAGCAAGCGGCGGCATGGCCGAAGTTGCGTTGGGTAAACTCGCACAGCAAATAAGCACTAACGCACAAATTAAAAGTTTTGGCGCTATGATGGTGACTGACCACGGCAAAGCCAACGATGAGTTAATGGCCATCGCAAAAACCAAAAACATAACATTGCCTGCAGCAATAGATGCCGATCATCAAAAGAAAATGGATGAACTCTCAAAAAAAACAGGTAAGGATTTTGACAAGGCTTATGTTGATGCAATGATAGAGGGTCACAAGAAAACGCTGGATTTAATGGAGAAAGAGGCCAAAAGCGGCGTTGACCCTGATTTGAAGGCGTTTGCAGCCAAAACAGCACCCACCGTGCAAACGCATCTTGACGCCATCAACCAAATTCATAACAGTATGAAATAATACGGTTTGCTATAAACTAAAAACGCCTGGGGTTTTAAAACCCCAGGCGTTTTTTATGAAGGACTTTAGTTAGGCAGCAAGCCTGTATTCAACTTTCTCAATCAACGAGTGAATATCAAAAGGTTTGTGCAAAACATCATCGGGCGCGCCCGTTTGCGTTAATGACTGATCAATTTCATCATCGCCTGAACATATAATAACAGGCAAGTTCTGAGTGGTTTTATTAAGCTTTAATAGCTGGCACATCTCAATGCCATCAATACCCGGCAAAAGAGCGTCTAAAATAATCAGGTCGGGATGATCTGTTTTAACATGACTAAAAACTTCGTTGCCATTTGATATTGAAATTACTTCGTAACCATTACTGATCAATATATAAGTCATTACATCCAGCATCAACGCATTGTGATCGACAATTAATATTTTCTTCGGCATCTCACTCATCATTAGTTATTTGTAATATTACTAATACTACAAAGCACATGCCAAGATGCTCAATAACAGGCCGATCACAAATTGGCTTTGTCTTTCAATATCTTTTCCTGGTCTTTCTCATCCTGGCGCAAGCCACGTTTCTCTTGCCGTATCTGTTTCCTGGTTTTGCCAATAGTATCTATCAATAGCTCTTTCCTCTTTTCTTCTGATTTGAGCTTTTCAATTTTAGCGTCCAATTGCTCCTGGGGTGTCATTGCTTTGGGCTTTTCTTTTTCTTTCTCCTTTTTGACAACCGTATCGCGTTTACCAAATAAACGCTGAAAGAAACCCGGTTTTTTAACCGGTTCGGCAATTACGACCGGGGTAGCGTCGTCATCATCGTTATGCCTGATCAGGCTATCGGCAACAGCGGTATCAACCGGGGCAATCTGCCTGCGCAGGCTTTCCTTTAAATGAACTTCCGAAAACCCGTAGCCACTACTATCCCGTTCCGTTTGCCCCTTGCCGGCCATTAAATTCCCGATAAGGTTAAAATAATTAGCCAGGCCCGGCCGCAAAGTACCATCGGGTAAAAAATGATACAAACCGGCTTTCGGGTTGGGGACAATACTTGCCAAAAAAATGCTTTCCCCTATTGTAAGCTCCGATGGCGCCTTACCAAAATAATACCTGGACGCCTCGCCTATACCGTAAATGTTGTTGCCCCATTCTATAATATTAAAATAGACTTCAAGCATGCGGTCTTTCGTCATGATCTGGTTATTGCCGATCATCCACACGATCAATATCTCCTCAATCTTCCGCGACAAAGTTTTCTGACGGCTTAAAAATGCATTTTTCACTAACTGCATCGAAATGGTACTGCCGCCACGCTTAAATTTTTTATCCTTAAAATCGGTTGCCAGGGATTTTCGTATCGACTCCACCACAAACCCATGATTGGTATAAAACGAGGGATCTTCAGCCGTCATTACGGCATTGCGCAGATTCGGTGAAATTTCTTGAAGTGGTGTAAAGTAAGGATTTTGTGTACTGATATTGCGCGGCGGCATGGGCTTGCCTTTTTCGTAGGGCGTGTAAACAAAATCGCTGTTTAGCCTGGTAAGGTCTACTTTGCCATAACGGATAATGCGAAAATCATCCTTATCAAGCCGCGAATCAAAAACTACATCATCAGGATGAGCAGTATTTAAAAAAATATTGAGATTATAATTTAATTTCCCTGCTACCTGCATGCCTTCTAACGCATCAAACATACCACCGGGAAAAGAGTCAAAAAGATCTGAGGCATCCAGCCAACCGGTTTTCACCTTTAGCTCGTAAATTTTCACCGGGTTAAGCGTGTATTTGATGTAAGGATTGGCCGTTATCTTTTTTAAGTGAATAACAGAAGAACTATCCAGCGATACATAGTTACTCCCTACAAAAACATTGGCATCGATGGATGCATTAGGAATGATGATATCATTTGAGGCGAGACCGGGGTGATTGATCAATAAATTGCGCACGCCCCACGATCCATAGATGCGTGTTTCGCCGCCGCTATGTTCCACTTTACTGAGGCGGGTGGTGATGGTATCGAAATTCACTTTTAACCTGAATTGCTTTTCAATAAACGGCAGCTCAACCTTTTTGCCATCGGCATAAAGTTTCACGTCAATGTCTTTATTAGACGGGTGCAAGCGGCCTTCAAAATGCCAGGTGGCTTCGCCGTCGTTCAAGATGATAGTAGAGGTTAACTGCCCGTTTTTAATCAGCGCTGTTTTGGTAAGCATCTTTAAACTGGTACTATCGCCTTTAAAGCTAACCAGGAAATTATTCAGCGTAAGGTTATCCGGTATTTTGTACAGCAACTGATTAATCAGGTTATTCGACAATTCGGACAGATCGACTTTCGAAGAATTTTCTGTGGTATCTTTTTTCTTTTTGAACAGAAAATCGAAGTTTTTGACGTGGTTGATATCCGTCAGGTTTAAATGCCCGTCCGCCAATATTACGTCCGCTAATTTGATATCGCCATAAATTAAGGGCATCAGTTTTACACTTACTTCAAATCTTTTAATGCTCAGCAGGCTATCCCGCTGCAGGGGCACAATGCTGATATCAGTAAACGCCACAGTACTCAGGTCGGTGAAATGTGCCGAGCCGATCTTAAGGTCGAGGTTATAATCGTGCTTGGCTTTTGCCTGCGCTTTGGTAATAGCCTTTTGCAGGATCGCTTCACGCTTGGAATAAGCAATATAACCCCCGATTAACAGGATAATTACGATAGAGGCAAGAACAATAAGGGCAATACGGATATACTTGGGGTTAGGACGGCGCATCAGTAGAAATTTATCCAAAACTAAACAAATCTTATCCGATACAAACGCTATGATTGTTAAAATGTTTCCTGAAAAGGAATGAAACCTTTAACCCTTGCTTTTAACTTCCTCAAAGCATTTTATCATTCAAATGACATACTTCGGCCCATTTTAACTTAAATTTGTAGTTGAATGACAATTATCACCAAAGAACAAGTTTTACAAGCCCTCGGGCATGTTGAGGAACCCGATCTTAAAAAAGACTTGGTAACCCTTAATATGATACAGGATATTGCTATTGAAGGTAACCGGGTTAGCTTTTCGGTTATCCTTACTACTCCGGCATGTCCCTTAAAGGCAATGATAGAAAATGCCTGCCGCAACGCGATCCTGCATTTTATAAGCAAGGATGCCGAGGTACATATCAACATGACCTCGCGCGTTACTTCGCAAAAAAATACGGGGGTTCCGGGTGTTAAAAATATTATTGCAGTGGCATCGGGCAAAGGGGGCGTGGGTAAATCAACCGTGGCCGTAAACCTGGCGCTGGGTTTGGCAAAAACGGGTGCTAAAGTGGGTTTAATTGATGCAGATATTTATGGGCCCTCGATCCCTATTATGTTTGGTTTAGAAAGTGTTCGACCGAAAGCAAGCCAGGTTGATGGAAAAACACGCATAGAGCCTATTGAAAAATATGGCATTAAGCTACTATCTATTGGCTTTTTTACCGATCCCAATCAGCCCGTTCCGTGGCGGGGGCCAATGGTTTCAACAGCGGTTAAACAATTGTTTAATGATGCCGACTGGGGCGAGCTTGATTATATGGTGATTGACCTGCCCCCAGGTACAGGTGATATCCACATCACGGTAACGCAAACTTTTCCGGTAACGGGCGCAGTAATTGTAACCACTCCGCAAAATGTGGCGCTGGCTGATGCAAAAAAGGGCATTGGTATGTTTATGATGGATGCCATTAATGTGCCTATATTGGGGATTGTTGAAAACATGTCGTATTTTACGCCTGCTGAATTACCCGAAAATAAGTATTACATTTTTGGCCAGGGCGGCGGTAAAAAACTGGCCGCGCAACTGGACGTCCCGTTTTTGGGTGAGGTACCGCTGGTAAAAAGTATAAGCGACTCCGGGGATGCCGGTAAACCCATTATAATGGAAGATGGCATTATGGCAAATGCCTTCTTGCATATGGCCGAAAAGGTTGCTCAGCAGATAGCCATCAGGAACGCGATGGCTTTAGATAGAGATGTTGTAAATATTTAATAACTTTGCTTTTATAAATTGGTACAAATGAGTTTATTAGATCAGGTAGAAGCAGCGTTAGATACCATACGTCCGTATTTATTGACCGATGGTGGTGACGTTTCGGTTGTGGAGATCACTCCGGATAATGTAGTTAAGCTTAAAATGCTTGGCGCATGCGGGTCGTGCCCGATGAGTATTATGACCTTGAAGGCGGGTATTGAGGAAGCAATTAAAAAAGCTGTTCCCGAAATTACGGGTGTTGAAGCAATAAACCTTACCGATGTTGACGATCCGAACGCCGTATTACCCGAAAACCTCAGGTAATGTTAAGTTTTGTTAAATCAAAACGCTGAATGTATCATTAAGCTATTTTTGTTTGAAATATTAATTATTTATATTTAAACCGCTCAAAATAAACCTTCGGGCGCATAATTGAATGAAGAAGTTAATTGGCATATTACTTTTGTTTGTTGCAACAACGGCTTTCACACAAAAAGCCGAAAGGCCTTTGGTGCAGTTTACCGGTATTGTGCACAATGCCGATAGTGCAATTGTTATTGTTCCATACGTGAGCATCGTTAATGCTTCATACCAAAACCAGGTTAACATCTCAAATTATAAAGGTTATTTTTCATTTGTGGCGCATGAGCAGGATACTATACATTTTTCGTGCGTAGGTTATGCTCCTGTGAGCGTTGTTATCCCGGCAAACGTAAAAAACAAAAGCTATACCCTGCAGGTAATGCTGAAGCCTGAAATTATAAACCTGCCGGTGGCACACGTTTTCCCGTGGGCAACTACCGAAGAATTCAGAAAAGATTTTATTTCGATGAAAATTGCTGATGATGACCTCGAACTGGCGAAAAAGAATATCAGCCGTTCGTCCATCATGGCATTAGAGAGAACTTTACCGCGTGATGGCTCCGAAATGTTCAATTTTCAGGACTTTCACAACAATATCCTCAACTCCCACTCTATCACCAATCCGCTACTTAATCCATTTAACTGGGGCAGTTTGATCAAAGAGATATCTGATGGTGATAAGAGCCGTAATACGGGTGATAATTAGCATTGAGATTGTGAGAATCAGGGTTCAAGAGCCATGAAATATTTATCAATTAAATTTATCGCCGGATGCCGCTAATATTCTTGTTTCGTTGATATACTGTCTTACTTTTTTACTCTTCCTGGCTCTTGATTCCTGGCCCTTGACTCTTTCCTGCTTCCCGGCTCTTTCCGTCTTGACGCTTGATTCTCGGCTCTTGATTCCCTCCTCAACGCCCCTTTTTAACCGCCGGGAATTTCATTTTATATTCAACGTCAACTATGCCTTTTGAGATATCATTTAGTTTTTTCTCGATCAGGCGTTTACGCAGCGGGCTTAGTTTATCAGTAAACAGTTTACCTTCGATATGATCATATTCGTGTAAGATCACACGGGCTGTAATACCGATAAAAGTTTTTGTGAAAGATTGAAAATTTTCATCCATATATTCCAAAGTTACTTCTTCGCTGCGCGTA
>CAZZUU010000079.1:0-13002 GCA_964657275.1 uncultured Mucilaginibacter sp.
CATTTGCCTTCGTATCATGCAAAAGGACAAACTGTTAATTATTGATGATGAAGAGCGGCTGCGTAACCTGCTGGCGCGCATCCTTCAGTTAGAGGGATATGATGTGATTGTAGCCTCAACCGGTAAGGAAGGCTTAAAAAAATTACAGCAGGAAGCCATCCCCGTTGTGATCAGCGACGTAAAGTTACCTGATGCAAATGGGATAGAACTCACCTCTCAGATAAAAGCAAATTGGCCCGCTACCGAAATTATTGTCTTAACCGCATTCGGAACCATAAACGATGGTGTAAAGGCAATTAAATCCGGCGCTTTCGATTATATCACCAAAGGGGATGATAACGAAAAGATAATCCCGCTGGTAAGCAAGGCAATGGATAAGGCCCTGTTACAACATAGGGTGTTGGAGCTGGAACAAAAGTTAAACAGCAAATTTGGCTTCGACAGGCTGGTAGGTAAGTCGGCGGCAATAACGGATGTGATAAAACTTGCGCAGAAGGTAGCTTTGACCGATACTACTGTTTTGTTATTGGGCGAAACGGGTACCGGTAAAGAAATATTTGCCGAAGCCATACACCAGGCCAGTAACCGCAATGCAAAATCGTTTGTTGCTGTAAATTGCAGCGCGTTTACCAAGGAATTACTGGAAAGTGAGTTGTTTGGGCATAAATCCGGGGCTTTTACCGGTGCGGTGAAAGATAAAAAAGGTCTTTTTGAAGAGGCAGACGGCGGTACCATTTTCTTGGATGAAATAGGAGAATTGGACCACGACCTGCAGGCTAAATTACTTAGGGTATTAGAATCACAGCAGTTTTTAAAAGTGGGCGATACCAAACCAACGCAGGTAAACGTGCGCATACTGGCGGCCACCAACCGCAACCTGCAAACCGAGGTCAGTAAAGAAGGTTTCCGATCCGATCTGTATTACCGTTTATCAGTTTTCCAAATCACACTGCCCGCTCTGCGCGATCGTAAAAAAGATATCCGCCTGCTGGCAGAGCATTTTATGAATTATTTCGCGCTGAAGGTTAAAAAACAGCTTGTAGGCCTCAGTGACGTTTTTGTTGAAAAACTGGAAGCTTACAACTGGCCTGGTAATATCCGCGAGTTAAAGAACATTATTGAACGTGCTGTTATCCTGGCCGACGATAATATCCTGGACGAAAGCCTGCTCCCTTATGAAATGCAGGAGCCACAACCAACAAAAGCAGGAAGTACCTTATCGTCTTTTGATCTTTCGTCTATCGAGAAACACCATATCCAGCGGGTATTGAGCCATGCACACGGCAACCGTGCAGAGGCGGCCCGTTTGCTCAACATCGGCGTAGCTACCTTATACCGTAAATTAAAGGAATACGGTTTAGAGTAGTGTGGAATAGGGAAAGTCATGCCGATGCAGATCGGCATCTCTCAGGACATTAACGCCACGCATATAAAGGAGTGCATGCCGCAAACCTAGCTAACGGTTACCGGCATGTGGGGTGCCGAAATAAATTCGGCATGACTTGATTTTTTAAAGCTATTTTTTTGAAATAGAAACACCAATATAATTTGTTGCCGATTGTATAACTTTGATACCGGTTAAGCAACCTTATAATTTAATAATAATGGTTTCAATCAATGCTATTAACACCCGCTTTTACAGGAGTTTGATTCTTGTTTTAGTTTTTATCTGCGCAGTTTCGGTCGCTAAACCTGCTGAAAAATATTATTACCAGATAAAAATATATCACCTGAAAAACCATGCACAGGAAGCCCGTTTAGACGCTTATCTGCAAAACGCCTATTTGCCGGCCATGCATAGGATGGGTGTTGTCAATGTCGGCGTATTTAAGCCGGTAACCGACACGGCTGATCTGCGAGTTTATGTTTTAACGCCGTTTCGCACCTGGAGCCAGTTGGAGGGTGCTGATCAAAAGTTAGCGGTCGACCCACAATACGTTATCGATGGCAAGGATTATATCGATGCTGCTTATAATGATGCCGTTTACACCCGGTCGGAAACTATCATTTTAAAGGCATTTCCAAAAATGATAGCCCCGGCCGTTCCCGATTTGTCTGCGTCAAAAGCCGACCGTGTTTATGAGCTGCGCAGTTATGAGAGCCCGTCCGAAAAGTATAATGTGAATAAAGTGTACATGTTTAATAATGGTAACGAGGTTGCCCTGTTTAAACGATTAAATTTTAATGCTGTATTTTATGCCGAGGTTTTGGCCGGCAGCCACATGCCTAATTTAATGTATATGACCACCTTTAACAGCAAAGCCGACAGGGATAGGCATTGGGAGACTTTTTCCAGCGACCCCGAATGGAAGTCATTATCCGCAAAGCCAGAATACCAGCACAATGTATCAAAAGCCGAAATACTATTTCTGCATCCAACTGCATACTCTGATTTGTGATCACAGATTACAATGATTTTTGTGATTGGTATGATTAAAAATAGTTAGTTGTAAAAATCGTTCAACCAATAATCTGTGAAATCATAAAAATCATTCAAAATCTGTGATCGTTATTAGTTATTTTGTCCGATATCGATCACTTTTTCAAATATAAAATTTCATAAAATATTGGTTATTAAGTATTTGTGTTTGGTATAGCTATTGCAAAACCTTTGTCCAAAATACGTTTATATGGACAAAGAGATTACACAGGAAGTATCGCAACAAAACCGGAGGAAGACAATAGTAATTGTCATCGTCAGCATATCCGTTTTGGTGATCGCAATCTGGCTGCTGCGTGTAACTCTTAAATCGTCTGTAAAAAAATCTGAAATAACCACCTCCGTTGTCGATATCGGCAATATCGAAAATACCATTAACGCAACCGGCGAGGTTTTGCCGGAATTTGAAGAAATATTAACCAGCCCGATTAATGCTTCCATCAAGAATGTGCTGGTGGATGCAGGCGGTAAGGTAAATACCGGGCAGTCTATCCTTACCCTCGATAAATCGGCGACAGAGACCGATTACGACAAACAAAAATTCGCACTGGAATCCAAGCAAAATGAGATCCAAAAACTAAAACTGGATCTGAACCAAAGTTTCTTCGACATACAATCAAATAACGATATCAAACAGCTGCGCATTGGCGACCTGTCCGATGCGGTTGAAAATGCCAAGCGACTATTTACGGCAGGCGGTGGTACGCGCGAAGGTATTGAACAAGCCGAACTTAACCTGAAAGTAGCCCGGCTGGAGAAAAAGCAGCTGGAAAACCAGGTGAAAAATAAACAGCAAACGATGCAAATTGAGATCAAAGAAGCCCAGATCGCAGCTGATATACTCAACAGCGACCTGGTGGCTTTACAGCGCAAATTGGACCTCGCAAATATTGTTGCCACCCGTTCGGGCGTGGTTACCTATGTAAATAAAAATATAGGGGCAAATATCAAGGAAGGTGAGTCGCTTGCGCGGATAGCCGATTTAGGGAGTTTTAAAGTGCAGGGCAGTATATCTGACAATTCTATCGACCAGTTGCACGCAGGTCTTCCGGTGATCGTGTTGATCAACGACACCCAATTGCGGGGACATGTTATCAATGTTTCGCCCTCTATCCAAAATAGCATCGTATCGTTTGACATTCAATTGGATGAGCGCAATAATAAACAACTGCGCCCTAACATGAAGGTGGACGTTTACCTGATCACGGCTACACATAATCATGTAATGCGGGTGGCAAACGGCCCGGCATTTAAAGGTTCAAACGTGCAGGACATATTCGTTGTAAATAATGGCAAAGCAGAAAAGCGTACCGTACATGTTGGGCTTACCAACTTTGATTTTGTGGAAATATTAGACGGTGTTAAACCCGGCGATGTTGTGATAACCTCGGATATGAGTGAGTATAAGAATTCGAGGGAAGTGGAGATTAAAGATTAGAGATTGGTGATTAG
Source organism: uncultured Mucilaginibacter sp. (assembly GCA_964657275.1). Classification (GTDB taxonomy): domain Bacteria; phylum Bacteroidota; class Bacteroidia; order Sphingobacteriales; family Sphingobacteriaceae; genus Mucilaginibacter. The sequence continues at coordinate 3,893 of CAZZUU010000079.1, forward strand.
AGATTAGTTGAATAGTTAAAAGCAGCATTAAAGAAAAATGAAATATTTATACTTGTTTGTTTTGTTATTTATTGCCGGTAAGGGGTTTTGCAATACTGATGGCGATACAACTACACTGAGTTTGAAACAGGTAGTTGCGATGGCAAAGGATAATTCTATTGCGGCTAAACAGGCCACCACCACAAGGGAAACCAAATATTGGCTGTGGCGTACTTTTAAATCAAATTATCAGCCGCAGTTGTCGTTGAGCGGTAACCTGCCTGGATATAGCAAAACGAGTACACAGGTAATACAGCCGGATGGTACCATATTGTTCCAGCCGATTCATTATGATAATTCAGCCTTAACATTAAACTTCAGCCAGAGCATTACAGCCACCGGAGCAACAATTTATGGCGCTACCCAATTGCAGCGTTTTGACGACTTTGACAGGAACTCGATTTTATATAACGGCCAGCCGTATGCAATTGGCTTTAGTCAGCCATTGGGACAATACAACAGCTTAAAATGGGATAAAAAAATACAGCCTTTATTGTTTAATGAAAGTAAACAAGCCTATATTGAATCACAGGAGCAGATATCTATTACAGTAACCGGATATTTCTTTGATCTTTTGCTTGCGCAGGTAAACCTGCAAACGGCAGAAGCAAACCTTATCAACACGCAGAAAATATTAAAGATCGCCAACTTAAAGTTCGATCTCGGCAAAGTATCGAAAAACGAGATCCTGCAACTGCAATTGGAGCTGTTAAATGCCAGGAAAGCGGCAGGTACGGCAAAACGTGATGTAGAAATTGCAACACTTAATTTGCGCAGTTATACCGGCCAGGAAGGAGATGGTAAGATTGTGCTCGTGACGCCTGAAGACATCAGCCAGATGTCGGTAACATCTGCACGTGTTTTGGAAGAAGCATTTGCCAACCGCTCGGATGCCATCGCGTTTATACGTCGCGTTGCCGAAGCAAAGCGGGATGTAGCGCTGGCAAGGGGACAAACAGGCCTTACCGCTACGTTAACAGCAAATTTAGGTACATCAAATTCAGCCGGCAGCATCTCGGGCGTCTACCGGTCGCCGCAAACACAGCAGTTACTGGAGCTGCAATTTTCCATACCGGTACTGGATTGGGGCAGGTCAAAAGCAAAAATTAAAACCGCCGAGGCCAACCAGCAATTTACTGAATACGCTGTGGAGCAGGACAAGCAAACTTTTAAACAGCAAATAGTGACACAGGTTTCCTTATTCAATGTAACAAAGGACCAATTGGCGCTTACCGCGGAAGCGGACAGCATTGCATCAGAAAAATATAAAATAGCAAGGGAACGCTATGTTTTAGGTGATTTAAGTATTACCGACCTGAGTATCGCGTTCCAGGAAAACGACCAGGCAAAACGTGACTACGTGCAGTCGCTCCGCGATTTTTGGAGCGCCTATTATGAGTTGCGCTACCTGTCACTATATGATTTTGAGAAGAATGAGAAAATAGCCTATAAATAAATCAACATTAATTAAACACGATATGATCAGTTTACAAAACATAGAAAAAGTTTACCGGACCAGTACGGTAGAAACACTGGCCCTCAACAGCATCAGTCTTGATGTAGCAAAGGGGGAGTTTTTATCCATTATGGGCCCGTCAGGCTGCGGTAAAAGCACCCTGTTAAATATTATGGGCCTGCTGGATGCGCCTTCAAAAGGCAATATCAAAATCGACGATCAAAAAACCGATCACTTATCCGATCAGCAGCTCGCAGCTTTCAGAAATAAAAAGTTGGGTTTTATTTTTCAGAGCTACCACCTCATCAATGACTTGCAGGTTTTAGACAATGTTGAGCTGCCCCTGTTATACCGCTCAAGCACCGCTAAGGAACGCAAAATGCTGGCTACCGAAGCGTTGGAAAAAGTAGGATTGGCTAATCGTATCAAACATTTTCCGACACAGCTATCCGGCGGGCAAAAACAGCGTGTTGCCATTGCAAGGGCAATTGTTGGCCGCCCCGAAATTATACTGGCCGACGAGCCGACAGGTAACCTGGATAGCTCCATGGGTAACGAGATATTAGATATCCTGCTTCAGCTTAACCGCAACGAAGGAACTACCATTGTAATGGTTACCCATGATGAAAATATGGCGAACAAGACGCATCGCCTTGTTCGCCTGTTTGATGGCTCACAGGTTCAATAGTTAACAGCTAAACTTACTATTATGCTAAAAAATTATTTCAAAATAGCCATAGCGGTATTGCGGAGGAGGAAATTCTTCACTTTTATTAGTCTTTTTGGTATTAGTTTTACACTTACTATACTAATGATACTTACCGCTTTTATTGACAAAGTTGTTGGTGATAGTTACCCCGACAAAAAAAGGGACCGTTCTTTATATGTAACAGGCGTCTCTGAAACAGGTAAAGACTCCCGGTCATCAAGTGGAGCATCTTATTATTTGTTGTCACATTATGGCGGCACATTAAAAACGCCGCAAAAAATGACCATTTTTTCGGCGTTTAACGGCACCAATACTTATGTGAATAATAAAAAGATCGCGGTTAATTATAAATATACCGATGCTAATTACTGGGATATACTGGAATACGACTTTTTGGAAGGAAAGCCCTATACCAAACAGCAGGTTGACAATGGCGACCATGTAGCGGTAATATCCGAAGATATAAAAACCGCTTATTTTGGAGATATGCCTTCGGTAGTCGGCAAATATTTTGAAGCCGACAATGTAAAATACAGGGTAACAGGCGTGGTAAAAAATGTGCCGATAACTACCTATATGCTGTATAGCGACCTATACCTGCCTTATACTGTTTCAAAAGCTGACTATAAGGACGAAGGCTATCGCGGCGGTTATATGGGAATATTACTGGGCGCCTCATCCGCAGATATCCCTAAAATGCATAACGAGTATGAGCAAATGATAGGGAAACTACCACTGGCAAATAAGGATTACAACAAGGATTATAATCCCTACACCAAAATTGCCAGCCATGCCGAGTCCTATATTGAAAGCTATGTTGATACAGGTAACGATGACCAATCAGGAATGACCATTGCACTTACTGCCATCGGCATATTTGTTTTGCTGTGCATGTCTATACCCACCTTGAACCTGGTGAATATTAATATCACGCGGATCATGGAGCGTTCTTCAGAGATCGGTGTGCGTAAAGCATTCGGAGCCTCATCGCGTACTCTGGTTTACCAGTTTATTGTAGAGAACCTGATACTCACTTTCCTGGGCGGATTGATAGGACTTGTGCTTTCATTTGTAATTATTCAGTTTATTAACAGCGCTCACCTGATAGCTAATTTGGAGCTGTCGTTAAACTTCACCGTTTTGTTTTACAGTTTATTGGTTTGCCTGGTTTTTGGTTTGTTTTCGGGGGTTTACCCGGCATGGCGCATGTCCAGGTTGAATGTGGTAACTGCTTTGAAGGCACAATAAAGTTCATTAACAATTTAATAAAAATATTATGTTTAAGCACTTATTTAAATTGATATGGAATAAAAAGAAACAAAACTTTTTATTAATGTCGGAGATGCTGATCTCTTTCCTGGTGATATTTGCTGTGTTTACCCTGGTGGTGTATTACTATGATAACTATAAAAAGCCGATGGGTTTTGACTATGAAAACAGGTGGGTAATTAATTACAACAATTCCTATAAAACAACCAATACCGATTCGCTCGACCTGTTTTATGAAACGTTGAGGCAAACTGTTATTGCAATGCCCCAGGTAAAAGGATTGAGTTTTTCCAGTGATAACGTCCCTCTATCTCAGAACACCAATTCGGGCCAAACTAACTATCACCATATAAGGGAGCAAACAGATATGTACACGGTAGATGACCATTATAAGGATGTTTTAAACATGCAGCTAACTGAAGGGCGCTGGTTCAATAAAGCAGATGCTGCTGCAAAATATAAGCATGTGGTAATTAACAGTACGTTAAAAGAGGCATTTTTTGGTAACGGCGCGGCGGTTGGCAAACTTATCGGCGACAATAACGATAAGAACAAAATGCAGGTGATTGGCGTAGTGACCACGGTTAAAGCCAAAGGCGATTATGCCCCTGCTAAACCGGGCATGTACACAAGAACCGATACAGGCTCGTTCCGTTGGCTTGATAAAATAATAGTAAGCGTTACGCCCGATGCCGATGCGGCATTTGAAGGGCGGCTATACAAAACCCTGGCTAATTACATGAAAAATTCGGATGTGGAAATAGAGCACCTCGTTAACAAACGTACAAGCTCCAATTATTTCACACTGGTGCCAATGATCGTATTATTGATTGTGGCGTGTTTCCTTATTATCAATGTGGCAATGGGTTTATTTGGTGTGCTTTGGTATAACATCAATAAGCGCAGGGGCGAAATAGGTTTGCGCAGGGCAATCGGTGCAACGGGGAAATCTGTTTCATCTCAGTTGGTAGCTGAAGCGATGATATTAGCTACATTTTCGTTAATTATCGGCTCGTTTTTCGCCATTCAATTTCCATTACTTCATGTTTTTGAATTACCCGCAAGTATTTATTTGATAGCGCTCTTTTTATCGGTGCTGTTTATTTATTTGCTGGTGCTAATCTGTTCGTTATATCCCGGCAGGCAGGCTGCGGCTATCTATCCGGCTGTAGCTTTGCATGAGGAATAGGCCTCGCGCCTCACCTAAATCCTCTCCAAAGGAGAGGACTTTAAGAGAAAGAGGAAAATTAGAACCCTCTCCTTTGGAGAGGGGAGGGTGAGGCGAAACACCGGATTTAGGTGAGGCAACTAAACGATTTGTTTATACTTGTATAATAAAATATGATACTGATCATTGATGATGATATTGCGGTTCGCACATCCTTGCTGCTTTTGTTAAAAGACGAAGGGTACGATGTTTTGGATTGCGCAAACCCGGTTGATGCGATAAAAGTTGTTAAAAAGAGCGAGCCGGAACTGATCATTCTCGATCTCAACTTTTCTAACGATACCTCCGGCAAAGAAGGGATGGAACTGCTGGATAAGATCAAGCAGATCAACTCTGCTATACCCATTATATTAATCACCGGCTGGGCGAGTATTGAGCTGGCTGTGCAGGGGATGAAGAGTGGCGCCAATGATTTTATTAATAAGCCATGGAACAACGACCACCTCCTGCAGTCGGTTAAAACCCTGCTTGATCTGAAAGTTAAAAAAGCAGAGCACCACACCCGTAAACAACTGGATAAAGCTTACAATTTTCAGCACATTATAGGCGAGGACGCTAAAATGCTGAACATCCTGGAAACCATTGGCCGCGTTGCCGATACCGATGCATCCATCCTTATCATGGGCGAAAGCGGTACAGGTAAAGAACTGATTGCCGAAGCCATTCATCAAAATAGCCCCCGTAGAAATAAGCCGTTTATTAAGGTTAACCTTGGTGGGATCTCCACTTCGTTATTCGAGAGCGAAATGTTTGGGCACGTGCGGGGGGCCTTTACCGATGCGCGGTTTGATAGGGTGGGACGTTTTGAAATGGCCAACAAAGGCACTATTTTTTTAGATGAGCTCGGCGAACTGGACGCTGGCAGCCAGGTTAAATTGCTCCGTGTATTGCAGGACAGGACCTTCGAAATCCTCGGCAGTAGCCGCACAAAATCGGTGGACGTGCGGGTAGTATGCGCTACCAACAAAAACCTGGACGAAATGGTGAGCAGGGCTACCTTTAGGGAAGATTTGCTTTATCGTATAAACTTAATTACCATTTATTTGCCACCTTTACGGGAGCGCGCCAGAGATATTCCGCTGCTGGTAAACTTTTTTATAGGCAATTTAAAGGAAATCTATAACCGCCCTAAATTGACAGTGACAGGCAGTGCGATGAAATGGCTGCAGCAATTACAGTTGCCCGGCAATATAAGGCAATTGAAAAACCTGGTGGAACGGACGATACTGGTGACAAAAAAAAATGAGCTGGATATCGAAGATTTTCGTTCGCAATTGGAACTATCGCCCGTAAAAAAAGGGAATATACAGTTGCCGGGCATCGGCACATTAACGCTGGAGCAGATGGAGGTGGAAATGATAAAGAGGGCAATGGACTATCATAAAAACAAAATAGCAAGGGCGGCGGCTTCGCTGGGCCTAACCCGCAGCGCCTTATACCGGCGGCTGGATAAATACCAAATCCCTTACGATGAAGCTGAGGACTAAGTATATCGTATTTGTTGTTATTCTGCACCTGGCGGCCCTGGTACTCACCTATTTTATTTTCGACGCTAACAAAATATTTTTCATTGCATCGGAAGCGATTATTCTTATCTCGGTCGTTATTTCATGGCAATTATACAGGCAATTGATACAGCCATTAAAAACATTGATGCAGGGTGTGGATGCTATCAAAGACCGCGATTTTAACGTTAAGTTTTTATCAACCGGTAAACACGAAATTGATGAGCTGGTTGACGTTTATAACCAAATGATGGATGAGCTGCGAACCGAACGCACCCGCCAGGAACAGCAGCATTTCTTTTTAGAAAAATTAATCTTTACTTCGCCGACGGGCATTATTATACTTGACTATGATAACAATATCCAGCAGATCAATCCAAAAGCCCTGCAAATTTTGGGCATGGATGCTGGTGCGGTTTCCGGAAGTGCCATTGAGCAATTTTCACATCCATTAATCGAGCAAATTAAATTGCTGCAATCAGGTGAAACAGCAATCGTAAAGCCCGATGGGATAAACACCTACAAACTCCAAAAATCGCACTTTATCGACAGGGGCTTCTCCCGGCGCTTTATTATGATTGAGGACCTGACCGTTGAGATTTTAGCCGCCGAGAAAAACGTATATGGCAAGGTGATCCGCATGATGGCGCACGAGGTTAATAACACCATAGGGCCGGTAAATTCTATCATGCAATCGGCATTAAAGACCGACCAGCTTTGGGAAGGGCATCAATTCAATACATTAAAGGATGCCTTGCAGGTGGCCATTGATCGCAATCAAAACCTTAATCATTTTATGCGCAATTTTGCCGAATTGGTTAAACTGCCCTCACCCAATAAACGCCCGGTTGATCTGCATCAGCTGGTTAATTCAGTCTCAAAATTATTAAGCCTCAAAGCGGAGGAAAAGGAAATTACTTTTGAATTTGGTTTTGCTGAGGGCGCATTCCATATCGTCGCTGATGAACAGCAAATGGAACAGGCGCTAATCAATATTGTAAAAAACGCTATCGAGGCGATCAATCAAAAAGGAAAGGTGAGCTTTACTACAGATATCTTAAAGAAAAGCCTCGTTATTGCCGACACGGGAGCAGGGATAAATGCCGAACAAATTGCTAATCTTTTTTCGCCGTTTTTCAGCACCAAAAAAGACGGGCAGGGGATAGGCCTTACGCTGGTGCGCGAAATATTAGTGAACCATGGCTTTGAGTTCTCCTTAAAAACCGTAGGTGAAAAACAGACAGAATTTAACATCATATTTATCTAATATTTTATTAAGATCACAAGGATTTGATTTTAAGGTGGATGCGGTTTTGAATCATTAAATAGTTTTATATTTATTTAATTATTAAACCTAATTAATTCATCATGGAAACTAAACCCCTCACCAAGTATGTTGCTGAGTTTATCGGCACATTTTGTCTTGTATTGTTCGGATGCGGAGCCGCCGTTATAGCCGGAGCCAATTCTACAGATATCCCGCCCTCAGGCATCGGGTTATTAGGCATCGCTCTTGCATTTGGCCTTAGTGTGGTTGTGATGGCGTATGCTATCGGGCCTATCTCTGGCTGCCATATTAACCCGGCTATTTCTATTTCAATGATGGCTGCCGGCAAGCTTTCTTTAAAAGAGACCATCGGCTATGTAATATCGCAATGTATCGGTGCTATTTTTGCATCGGCGGTATTGTATTTAATTGCTTCGGGCCGGCCGGGGTTTGCTATGGGCGAATATGCGCTCGGATCCAATGGCTGGGGTGAAAACTATCTTGGTAAGTACTCTACTCAGTCTGCCTTTATTGCTGAAGCTGTATTTACCTTTCTTTTCCTCATAGTTATCTACGGAACTACCGCCAAACGGGCGAACCCGGCGATGGCGGGACTAGCTATTGGTTTATCGCTTACGCTAATACACCTGGTGGTTATACCGATCACGGGCACATCTGTAAACCCAGCCAGAAGCCTTGGCCCAGCATTATTCGCAGGCGGAAAAGCAATGAGTCAGCTCTGGTTATTTATTGTCGCCCCTATCCTTGGCGGATTGGTAGCCGCAGGATTCTGGAAAACAGTAATGGAACAAAAGGAAACCATCACCAAAAAAACTGTTGAAGTTCACGAGGATATATCTATCAATAGAATATAAGCCACTAAGATCTCCGGTTTGTATTGGCCGGAGATCTTATTTCTAAAAACCCAATCTTATCGCCTGCTTAAGTAATTATATTTTAGTCTATTAACGAGGCTCTTAAGGGCAACCAATTCCATTGTCCGCACGTAACTTGATACAGATGCGGTTAATATGATGGAGCGCAACGCTTCAATAACGATTAACCGATTTATTCCTGTCACTTAGTACGCCCTTAAGACATTGAAGCAAATTTTAACCGGTATTTTGGCTATATTAAATAGCCGGGAAAAGATAAAGCTGGGTAAGCTTATCATCTTCGACCTGGTTATTGGTGTGTTGGATATTGCTTTTTTGGGACTGCTGCTGGTGGTAATAAACTTTTATACAAAAAATGCCGTCACACCAAAAATCCCCTTTCTCCCTGCATCGCTGCTGAATCAAAATTCATTGGCGCTTATCAGCGTGTTTTTATTGCTGTTCAGTATCAAAAACTGGTTTGGCTATGCCGGCCTTAAATCACAGCACCATTTTTTTTACAGCGTAGCTTCCCGGCTTTCAAAACGGAACATAGATTCATATTTGGCGGATGAATATTCCAATTATGTAAACATTGATTCATCTGTTCAGATCCGAAAGATCAGCCAGTTGCCTATCGAATTTAGCCATTACATCCTTACTAATTTTCAGCAGGTTGTTTCGCAAATTATCCTGATCTTTTTTACAGCGTTTGCTATCCTTTTTTATCATCCCTCGCTGTTCCTGCTGTTGTTCCTGCTG
>CAZZUU010000080.1:0-12978 GCA_964657275.1 uncultured Mucilaginibacter sp.
CGTCTCTCCCCGGCATAAATAGCGATATGGAGCAACTGAGAACACTTATTGCTGATAATCCGGTGCAGGTTCGGCGGGTTGACTCATTAGCGATAGACGTTAATGGGCAACTGGATATTATGAAACAAAATATTTCGGCCCGCTCAGAAAAAGGGCTCGATTTTATAGTACAGAATCACATGCTTTTAAATGGAAAGAGTGTGATGGATCAAATCCGGCTCATAAATAGGCACATCGTTGAAACAGAAAGTGGCTTATTAGCCGTTCGCAAAGCCAATTCAGAGGCATCAACGTCAAAAGCGTTATTTATTATAATAGCAGGCTCCTTCGTCTTTCTAATAATCATCATAGTTTTATTTTTTTACATACAACGCACTTTTGAACAGCAAAAGGCAATTGAAAGAGAAATTATGGTTACCAACGCCGAGTTAGAAAAGGTGTTGGATGAAAACCGGACTAAAAACTGGCTGCTAACCGGTACGGGTTTGCTGAACGAAAAAATGCAGGGCCAGCAAACCGAAAAAGAACTGGCGGAAAATACACTAAACGAAATTTGCAGCTACACAAACGCTGCTACAGGCACGTTTTATTTGTTTGATTATGATAGTCAAAGCCTATGCTTTTTTGCCTCTTATGCTGTTCATAATACAACTGCGTTAAAAAAGTCGGTAGCCTTAACTGAAGGATGGCTTGGGCAGGCAGCACTCAGTAAAAAAGCAGCTATAATTAAAGGCAAGTTAAACGATAAACTGGAGTTAGGATCATCCCTGCTTTATCAAAACTTAACAGAAACTTTTATAGTGCCCTTCTTTTTCGATAAGGCTTTAAAAGGGGTATTTGAAATCGGGTTTACCGATGCATTGGATACGAAAATCAGCGATTATATATTAGCTGTTGCCGATGACATAGGTGTAGCGGTTAATACCGCACAGGCCCGCACCATTATGCACGAGCTGCTGTTGCAGGTACAGCAACAGGCCGAGGAACTGGAGTCACAGCAGGAAGAGATGCGGGTTGCCAATGAGGAATTACTGAGCAAAACAGAAATGCTCCAGGAATCTGAAGAAGAATTAAAGGCCCAGCAGGAAGAGTTGCGTAGTACCAATAGCGAACTGGAAGAAAAAGCAAGTTTGCTTGAAGAAAAAAACCAGGCGATTGAGGAAGCACGTCAAGCTATTAACCTGAAGGTAAGGGAGCTGGAAACCACCGGTAAATATAAGTCGGAGTTTTTGGCGAATATGAGCCACGAGCTCAGAACCCCGCTCAACAGTATTTTGGTATTAGCGCAGATATTAAGGGATAATAAATCAGTTAACCTTACCGAAGATCAGATTAAGTATGCCAGTGTAATTTTTACCGCCGGTAACGACTTGCTGAACCTGATCAATGATATTCTCGATCTTTCGAAAATCGAATCCGGCAAAATCGAAATGCAAAATGAACCGGTACAGATTGTAGATATTCTCCATGATATGGAAATGCTGTTTGCGGAAGTCGCGATTTCTAAAAAGATAACTTACACGACAAGCATCAGTGAAAAACTTCCTAAACAAATAATTACAGATAAGGTTCGGGTTGAGCAGATCATTAAAAACCTGCTTTCGAATGCATTTAAATTTACGCCGCAGAAAGGATCGATAAACATTGATGTTTTGCCGGGAAAGGGCACCAAATCGATAGATTTTTGCATAAAAGATACCGGAATAGGTATCGCAAAAGACAAACAGAAAATCATTTTTGAAGCGTTTCAACAGGCCGACGGATCAACAAGCCGTAAATATGGCGGCACCGGTTTGGGATTATCCATAAGCCGCGAACTGGTGAAATTATTGGGCGGTACAATTTCTGTTTCCAGCGAATCGGGGGCCGGAAGCGAATTTATACTGACGTTACCTTTTGAGCCTGCTCAGATCCTATCTAAAATTGAGGATTTTATAAGTGTTGAATCTTATAACCCCGGAAGCGGCTTTCTGAAACCGGTAGCACAAATAGAAGGTGAGCCATATAGAGAGCCGCTGGTTATTATTGTAGAAGACGACAAAAACTTTGCCGATATACTTCACGATTATTCGCACGATCACGGCTATAAATCGATGATCATAAATGAGGGGACCAATGCCGTCGAAATTATAAAGGAGCAGCAGCCCGATGCAGTAATATTAGACATTATGCTACCTGGTAAAGACGGGTGGCAAATTTTAAAGGAATTAAAACATTCGCCGGAAACGGCCCATATTCCCGTGCATTTAATGTCTGCAGGCGAAGCCCCGGCTAACAGGGTGCGGCGCGAGGGCGCCATAAACTTTTTGAAAAAACCAATTGACGCCGGTGCGCTTGATAAGCTATTTAGCGATATTATGCAGCACAGCGGGGCGAAATTTAACCGCTTGTTATTGATTGAGGATAATAAAGTTCAAAGCCAGGTATTGCTGGAGTTGATGCAAAGCCATGGTATTACTGTTGACCAGGCTTTTGACGGAGAATCGGCATTTCAAAAGCTCGATGAAAATGAATATCAATGCGTTATCCTTGATTTAAATCTTCCTGATATTTCGGGCCTCGACTTTTTGGATAAAATAAAGCAGGAGGATCGTTTTAAAGAACTTCCGGTTATAATAAATACCGCTATGGAGCTCGACAAAACATCGGTGAGCAGGTTAATGCGCTATGCCAATGCCATGGTGGTAAAAACCAATAAATCAGCCGACAGGCTTATTGATGAGGTAAATTTATTTTTAAATAAAGTGCGCCAAACGAGCCATCTCAGCAAAACTCCCGGCCCAAAGCCGTCTGATAAGATTATTACCCAGGGTAAGGACGGCGTAAAAGGCAAAAAGGTTTTGATTGTAGATGATGATATGCGCAACATCTTTGCGTTAAGCAGCGCCCTGCAGAACTACGATATGAATGTGGTTGTTGCTAACGACGGGCAAGAGGCTATAAACAAATTGGAAGAAATAGCAGACATCGACATCGTATTGATGGATATTATGATGCCAGTTATGGATGGTTACGAAGCCACCAGAACAATAAGAAAACAAAACAAATGGGCTAAATTGCCTGTAATAGCTTTAACAGCCAAGGCAATGATGGATGATCGTGAAAAGTGCATTGCAGCCGGTGCAAATGATTATATTACCAAACCGGTTGATATGGACAGATTAATCTCGTTAATGCTGTTATGGCTGGCAAGCTAATATGGACGCATCATCACAGGGATTAACTGCCGAACAAATTACTGAACTTATTGGCCTGATAAAGGAAGTTCATGGTTTTGATTTTTCTGGTTATACCAAAGCATCATTAAAAAGACGGCTTACCCGGATAATGATGTTGAAAAAGCTGGAATTTTATGATCTTAAACACGTACTGGTTAACAATCATGATTTTTTTCAGGATTTTTTAGAGGAAATCACGGTAAACGTTACCGAAATGTTTCGCGATCCGTCATTTTACAAAGCGCTAAACAACCAGGTTTTACCCTATCTATCATCTTACCAGCACATTAAAATATGGTCGGCCGGATGCGCAACCGGCGAAGAAGCTTATTCATTAGCTATATTAATGCAGGAAGGCGGTTTGAAAGAACGTTCGTTTATTTACGGTACCGATATAAATACTGAGGTGCTTAAAACGGCACGCAAAGGCATTTACAGTTTCCGCAATGTAAAAAACTATACCGAAAACTATCAATTAGCAGGTTTGAAGGGGACTTTAATTGATCATTTTACAACCCTTTACGAGGCGGCAACAATTCATAGCGAATTAAAACAGAATACCCTGTTCTCCGTTCATAATTTAATTTCAGATAATGTTTTCAACGAGTTTCAACTAATTACGTGCAGAAACGTTTTTATTTATTTTGAAACACAGTTGCAGGAAAAGATTCTGGAGCTTTTTTATAAAAGTTTGTGCCCTCACGGCTTTCTGTGTTTGGGAAGCAAGGAAACAATAAGGTCAGATGTCTTTAAAAAGAAGTTTAAAGAGATAAGCTCAAAAGAAAATATATATCAAAAAATTGGCTCTTGATAAAAACATAGCTGAACGATGGCACAACACTGATATATTGTTGTTAGGGGGATCTGCAGGCTCATTTAAAATATTGTTCAGCATTGTAAAAAACCTGACGCCCCATTTAAACAAAGTGGTGATCATTGTAATACATCGCAAGCGCAATTTTATGAGCGATATTGAAAAGCTTTTTTCCGATCAAAGTATATTGCCGTTTAAAGAAATTAGTGACAAGGACAAAATCAACAAAAACAGCATTTATATAGCTCCCGCAAACTATCACACACTAATAGAAAAAGACGATGTTTTTAGCTTAGATGTATCAGAGCCGGTTTGGTACTCCAGGCCGTCGATCGATGTAACCTTTGAAAGTGCTGCAGACGCTTACCGCGACCGATGCACCGCTATATTATTGTCGGGCGCTAACCAGGATGGCGCCAAAGGCTTATTGAAATTGAAAAGCGCTGGCGCGTTAACCATCGCACAAGATCCAGATGACGCAGAAATGCCTGAAATGCCCGCCACGGCCATAAATGTGAATGCCGCTGATTACATTATGACTGCAAACGAAATATTCGAACTACTGAAGTTGTAGTGTGAAAATGCGAACGGCTTTCGCTAAAAATCAAGTATAGTTTGGCCTACACCAATAGTTTTAGCTTCGTGGTTTAACAGCCATTGTTTACGCCATAAACCACCCGCATAGCCGGTTAGTGTGCCGTCAGAACCGATAACCCGATGACATGGAACCACAATCCACAAACTGTTTTTCCCGTTTGCAGCAGCAATTGCCCGTATACCCAAAGGATTATTCATCAGTTTTGACTGGTGTGAATAGCTGATTGTTTTGCCATATTCTATTTTAACTAATTGCTCCCAAACCTTTTGTTGGAATTCACTGCCTGCCTGCCTTATGGGGAGGTCAAAGTCTTTTCGTTCACCTGCGAAATATTCATCCAGTTGCTGCATGGCCAATTTCAATAGCAGCGATTCAGTAGGTTGTATATCAAACTCACCATCCAAAACAGAAATCGACGCAATAAAATTATCTTCCTCGGTTATGCGCGCTACACCTATTGGTGTTTTATAATAAACAATGTGCATACTTCTATTGGTTATCGAAATCACTTCAAAAATAATCATTTTCAACTCAAAGCCCGGGGTTGCGATAAACTAACGGCGTAATCAATTACATTTGTCCCATGCAACTCGTAAACCAAACCTGGGATCTTTTTAAAAAAGAAATTATACTGGAGTGGCGTTCAAAATATGCCTTTAATGGCGTGTTGCTTTATGTGGTTTCCACAGTATTTGTTTGTTATATCGCATTTAATTTAAATCCCGGTTTTACCGGTAGTAAAAGTTACCCAATAGTATGGAATGTTTTATTTTGGATAATTATTCTGTTTGCGTCGGTTAACGCTATCGCCAAAAGCTTTATGCAGGAGAGTAAGAGCAGGCTGCTGTATTATTATACTATAGCCAGTCCGCATGCTATTATCCTTTCAAAAACACTCTATAATATATTGCTGATGTCGCTGCTGAGTTTGCTGGCCTTAGCGGTTTACCTGGTTTTTTTCAATAATACTATCGGCGATCCGCTATTTTACTTTTTAACCGTTTTATTGGGTAGCCTCAGTTTTTCAACCGTTTTTACAATGATATCCGCTATAGCCTCTAAAGCCGGTAACAACGGCACATTAATGGCAATTCTCAGCTTCCCAGTGATTATCCCCGTTATTTTATTACTGATTCGCCTCAGCAAAAATGCGATGGATGGCATTGAAAGAAGCTTAAGCTATGGTAACATTGGGGTATTGCTGGCTATAAACATTATTGTAATTACCACTTCTCTTATACTGTTCCCTTTTCTTTGGCGCGATTAAATAAGTGATTTTTAGCCGTTAGGAATCAAATTTGTTTTTATTTGGATTTAGTCTAAATAAGTATTTTCTTTGCAGGCGACAAAACGCCATATACATGCAAGCAAAATTTTATACTTTATCGCTACTTTTTCTTTTAATAACCGGGACATTATTCGCACAAAAAGCCCCGTCTGTAACATCAGAAGATTCATTAAATAACGGCCTTTCAAAAAGCGCAACTACTATAGGTGGTTATGGTAATGCCTTTTACCAGCGCAACAATTACCTGGGTACTTCAAAGGTCGACCTGGAGCGTTTTGTTCTTTTTACAGGCCACAAATTCAATGATAAAATTTCGATGTTCTCTGAGCTGGAGGTTGAAGATGCCAAGGTTGCCGGAGGCGAAAATGGTGGTGAAGTTTCCATCGAACAGGCTTACCTTAAGTTTAATTTAAATGCCAATCAGTACATAGTGGCGGGTTTGTTTTTGCCAAGGATAGGTATCCTAAACGAAAATCACCTCCCTAATACATTTAACGGAAACGAACGTAATTACGTGGAAACCTTTATTCTCCCTTCAACGTGGAGAGAATTGGGAATTGGCCTTTATGGTAATTTAAATGGCTTGCCATTAAACTATTCCGTAGGATTGGTTAATGGTTTAAGCTCGGGTATGTTTGACCATGGCACCGGAATTCGCGATGGCAGGTTTGAGGGCCGCAATGCAACCGGGAATAATTTGGCTATAACGGCCTCGCTGCAATACTACCAGGGCAATTTCAAAGCGCAGATTGCCTGTTATTATGGCGGTACCGTAGGCGTTAGTCAGCGCAAAGCTGATAGCCTCGGCTTAAATGGTGGCATATTCGGTACGCCCGTTGCCATTGGCGAAGGCGATATACAATACTCAAATGGCGGATTTTCTTTAAGAGCTTTGGCGGCTATCGTATCGATACCCGATGCAGATAAAATTAACCGGGCTTATGCCAACAATACCCCCAATACCGAATACGGCGCCTACCTCGAACTTGCGTACGACCTTTTACACAATTTGAAAAAAGCACATGACGAACAGTTAGTGGTTTTTGTGCGCGATGAAAAATTTGATATAAACGCAAGCATCCCTTCAAACGGAATAATTGATGGTACGCTTAATCAAAATCACATTGTTGCAGGTTTTACCTATTTGCCAATACGTAATGTAGCCATTAAAGCTGATGTAAGGATAATACATACAGGTGCTCAAAATCCCGAACTGATTATTAATCCAAATCCTGTGGCATTGCCCTATTCGGTAAATAATAACCTTGTTAATCTCGGCGTAGCGTTTTCATTTTAAGTGATTATGGATAGAAGAAAATTTGTAAAGCAATCATGCTCCATATGTGTAGCTGCTGGCGCGGGCATGATTTTGGGTTCGCTGGCTTCCTGTGCGCCTGCGCTGCCGGTTTACAAAACGCAGTTAGCTGATAATAAAGTGTCTATTCCGGCAACATTATTTGCGGGCAATGATTTTCAAATTATCCAGCCGAAAGGGATGTACTATAACATAGGGTTAAAAAAAGAAAAGGACGGTACCTATACTGCTTTGCTATTGCGCTGCACCCATGCCGATAACCAGTTGATACCTGCCGGCAACGGTTTTAAATGCACCCTTCATGGCAGCGCCTTTGATAATGAGGGCCACGTAACCAATGGCCCGGCCGAGCGCCCGTTAAAAAAATACCAAACCGAAATTCAATCTGATCAAATCATAATCCATATCAATAAATATTTATGAGAACTTATATAACTGCCCTGTTATGTATTGCTGTTTTTGCGATAACCGGCTGTAAAAAAGAAAATACAAGCACATTTAGCAGTAGCACTACGCTTGAAACGCAAATACTTACCGACTTTCCGGCTAACCTTGCTAACCCCAATTATCTCGACATAGAAACCAAGGCTGGTATTATGAATGATGCTGTGGCAGCATTTATTGCCACACCAACCGACAATAATTTAAAAGCAGCCCAAACCGCGTGGAAAAATACCCGTGGCGCATGGGAATCATGCGAAGGATATTTGTTTGGCCCGGTTGAAGATTTTAACTACGACCCTACAATGGATGATTGGCCGGTAAACAAGGTCGACCTCGACTCTTTGCTGTCAAGCAGCAACCCATTGGCTGTTACTGATATCGATCCGCTGGGAACCACGCTGAAAGGATTTCATGCTATAGAGTATATCATTTTTGGTGTTGGCAGTACTCAAAAAGCCGCCAAAATTACGCCCCGCCAAATGACTTATTTATCGTCATTAACCCAAAGCCTATACAACACTACTAAGGAATTGCATAATAGCTGGGACCCATCGCAATCGGGTAACTTTACGCAGCAAGTAGTAACCGCAGGTAATGGCAGTACAAGATTCCCAACACGTAAAGCTTTCTTTTTAACATTAATTGGCACCATGGCTGATATTTGCAATGAGGTTGCCGATGAAAAGATGCAAACCCCGCTCGCAGCACAGGATTCAACACTTGATGAATCTTCATTTTCACACAACTCGGTAACTGATTTTACAAACAATATAAAAGGCGTGTTAAATGCCTATCTAAGTTCGTATAACGGAACTAGCGGCCACAGTTTAAGCCAACTGGTACAATCAAAAAATGTATCGCTCGATCAGACCATTCAAGCGCAGGTAAATACGGCTATAGGTTCGTTTAGTACCATAACTGTAAGTTATGAGCAAGCCATCTACACCCAAAAAAGCCAGATAAAAGCCACTCAAACAGCTATCAATACTTTAAAGACAACCCTTGAAGGGCCCCTGGTTGATTTTATAAACGCAAACGTTAAAGACTAACATTGAAACAGTTAAAGGTAATAGCAACATTAATAGCCTTGGTGCTGGTACTGGTAAAGTGCCAGAAATCATCTGTGCTTCCACAGGATTATTATAACGATCAGCTTTCAGGCGGCGACGAAACAGTTTTTAATGCTACTTCTCAGGCTTTTGGGAATGCGTTTCCGGGTTTAACTGGTTATGATATTTATGTGCATCATTTGGGCGATTTGGTTTTTAACCAGTCGTTTGTAACAGCACCTGCGCCTATACATAGCGGCCTTGGCCCTATTTTTAATAACACGGCCTGTATAAATTGTCATCATAACGATGGCATAGGGTTACCTACCGCCGGCGACCTGCAATCCTCATTATTAATGCGGATAAGTTTGCCGGGCACCGATGCTCATGGAGGGCCTGTTGCTGTGCCCGGGTACGGCTTGCAACTACAGGATAAGGCTGTTTTTGGCAAAACGCCTGAATGCACTGTAAACATCAGTTACTCATATCAAACATTTTCATTTGCCGACGGCGAAACCTATGAGTTGAGAACACCCACTTATACCTTGTCAAATCTTTACACGCCAATATCAGGAACTTACCTGCTTTCGCCCCGCCTGGCCCCGCCTATGTTTGGGCTTGGATTGCTTGAAGCTGTACCTCAAAGCGAAATTGTTGCGCTGGCTGACCCGAATGACGTCAATGGCGATGGTATTAAAGGGAAAGTTAACTATGTGTGGGACCCGGCAACCAGTAGTGTACAAATGGGTCGTTTCGGCTGGAAAGCCAATACCGCATCTATAAAAACACAGGTAGCAGCGGCATTCAACCAGGATATGGGCATTACCAACAGTATATTTCCGGTAGAAAGCAGCTTTGGGCAATCGCAGTATGATGGTTTAAAAGATGATCCTGAATTACCGGATAGTCTTTTAAATGCGGTTAAATTTTATGCGCAAACACTTGCTGTGCCTGCGCGCAGGAACACCACCGACCCGACCATAAAACGCGGCTTGCAGTTATTTATCCTTGCAAAGTGTATCAACTGTCATAAACAAACCTTAACAACCGGTGTAAATGTGGCATTCCCCACGGTATCAAATCAGGTAATACACCCCTATACGGATATGCTTTTACATGACATGGGCGCCGGTTTAGCCGATAATCGGCCCGATTTTCTGGCAAGCGGAAGCGAGTGGCGTACAGCGGCGTTGTGGGGAGTAGGCTTGTTCCAGGCCGTTAACAACCCCGGCTATTATCTGCATGATGGGCGCGCCCGCACTTTAACCGAGGCCATTATGTGGCATGGAGGTGAGGGGGCACAGTCGAGTACCTATTTTTCGAATTTATCAGCAGCAGACCGGAATGCTATTTTGCAGTTTTTAGGCTCTTTATAGCGCGGTCCGAAAAATCAATGTTGTCAGCTATTTGTTACTAAAAAAATCGTTCAGATTTTCGCACTTTCGCACTTTCCGACTAATTTTGCATCTTGCAAAAAAAAATTAACTTTATTAGATGCGATTCCCCTGCCTCATCTTAATTTATTTTTTTATCCCTTTTATTGCCATTGCTCAAAATGGAATAATAAGCGGTACCATAACTAACGCGGATACGAAAACCCCGCTGCCAAGAGCCAGTGTTTTTTTAAGTAACTCTTCGGTGGGTTCGGCCAGTTCTGAAAACGGAACTTACATTTTAAGTGGGATACACCCCGGTCAGTATACGCTGGTAGTTTCCATCCTCGGCTATGAATACTATTCAAAAACTATTTTAGTCGGCCGTGAGCCTATAAAATTAGATATCGCATTAAGCCCCAAACCGCTAATGTTGCGTGAGGTGGTTATTTCATCCAGCGCCGACTGGAAAAAAAATTATGAGGCATTCAAAAAGGAGTTTATTGGCACAGACGAAAATGCAAAAAACTGTATTGTACTTAATCCCCATATACTCAATTTAACTTACAACCCTACGAAACGGACTTTGCATGCCGATGCAGACGAATTTTTGATAGTTGAAAACCGGGCGCTCGGGTACCGTGTAAAGTTTCTGATCAATGATTTTAAGATCGATAGGATATCAAATATAATTTCGAGAGAAGGCCAGCAGGTTTTTGAAGAACTACCGGGCAGCGCGGCGCAAAAAAAAATATGGCACCAAAAGCGCGAAGAAGCTTATTATGGTTCGGCGATGCATTTTTACCGTTCATTGTACGCTGATAAATTGGCACAGGAAGGGTTTATGATGTATAGATTCCATAGGGATTTTAACCCGCAAAGGCCATCGGATGATATTATACGACGTAAGATACAGATATTTAAAGATCAGCGAAGAGCCGATTCTGCCAACTATTGGATAGGTATTGCAAATATGTCAAAATATTATAATGAACGTTTAATGAAACCACCGTTGAGCCAGTTTGAAGTGCTTGAAAACGCCGGGCAACAAGGTCTATTTGCTATTCATTTTTTAGATTACTTATATGTTGTTTATACAAAAAAAACGGATGATGTTTTCGACAAAGACCTGTACCGCCCGCTCGATCAGCCAAATTACGCAGTCAGTGTAGTTACACTGCAGGGAACACCGTACGCAATATTTGATTTAAACGGAATCATTGTAGCTAATGCACCATTATACGAAGGCACATGGTCAAGAGCCCGCTTATCAGATCTGTTACCGGTTGATTATGTGCCGGATGAGAAGGAAAGTTCAATGGTTCATTAGTCTTTGGGTCATTGGTCATTTTGGATCGTTGGCGAACATCTTTTTAGGATTTTTAATAAATTTATTAGATAGCTGACCGCTAATTACTAATGCCTAATGACCGATAACTAATAAACAAAAAACACTACCTTTGGCCGCACAAATAGCATGAAATTTATTTATCAAACGTGGTGGAAAGTGTTAGTGGTGGTAACCATTATTTACACGCTATTTGCCGGCTTAATGTTTGGCGTACCCAGACTTCCAATCCTTCACGAAACTATACGGAATCTTTATTTTCACGTGCCGATGTGGATGGCGATGTTAACGGTGTTCGTGATTTCTGTATTTTTTAGCATCAGGTACCTGGCAACCGGAAAAGAGGAGTATGACCTGATAGCTATTGAGTGTGTAAACACAGGCATATTGTTTTATGCGCTGGGCCTTTTGACAGGCATGATGTGGGCAAAATATACCTGGGGAGCTTATTGGAGCGGTGATCCTAAACAGAATAGTGCTGCTATTGCCTTTCTGTTATACTGCGCGTATCTGGTACTCCGCAATTCTATCGACGAAGAGCAAAAGCGTGCGAAGATATCGGCCATCTATAATATTTTCGCATTCCCGATAATGATTGTGTTAATATTTATTTTGCCCAGGATGACTGACTCTCTGCATCCCGGAAGCGGAGGTAACCCCGGCTTTAACAAATATGACCTGGATAGCCGCATGCGTGTTGTGCTGTACCCCGCATTTTTAGCCTGGAGTTTCCTGGCTATATGGATCGCCTCACTTCGATACCGTATCCGTTTAATCGAATACAAAAACAACCAAATAAGTTAACATGAAGAAAATATTGGTTTTAGCGCTTTTGTTATTAAGTTATATAGCTGTATTTGCACAGACAGGGAAGGATGTTGATATGGCCGACGCTTTGCGCGATTCCGGGAAAATATACGTAGTAATAGCCACTATTGTGATAATTTTTATTGGTTTGGCTATTTATTTGTTCTCTATCGACAGGAGACTAAAGAAAATCGAAAAAGAAAAATAGTTCAAAAACCCCACCCTTCTTGTTTAAACGTACATCTTAATGTAATTTTAAGAACGTTACGGAATACCCTCCCTATTTAATTGTGATATTGATAAAAAAAGCATCAAATTTGCTTACTTTTTTAACAGATTAATATTTATTAACCAACATTTATGGCTACTTCTCAATCCGCTGCAAACCAGGACGAGCATTTTTTTAGTGATGTATGTAAGAACTTTGATTATGCGGCGCAATTTACCAAACACGATACAGGCTTATTAGATCAAATAAAATCATGCAATAGCGTTTACCGTTTCCGTTTCCCGATACGCCGGGGTAATGGGGTGGAAGTGATAGATGCCTGGCGTGTAGAACATTCCCAACACCAGTCGCCAACAAAGGGAGGTATACGTTACAGCGAAATGGTAAATGAAGATGAAGTGATGGCATTAGCCTCGCTAATGACTTATAAATGTGCAATAGTAAATGTACCTTTTGGCGGAGCAAAGGGCGGAATAAAAATTAACCCTAAAAATT
>CAZZUU010000081.1:0-6221 GCA_964657275.1 uncultured Mucilaginibacter sp.
GTAAGCTATCGTAGTAGAATAAGTTCCACCTCCTGCAGTATATGCAGGTGTTATCAGGTTCATAAAACGGTTGCCATATGAATCAACTGTAAGTGTCTTGGTTACCGCACCCGTGTAAAAATCATAGGCAAGATTAGATTGTGTTACTGAGGTGCCATTTTTATAATCTATCTGTGTAGTGCTTGTCAAAAACGTCGGGAATGTTTCTCTATCGCTAACCATTTCGATACTTTTTAGGGTAGATACCAAATTGTTTGATCCCAAAGTCGGTAAAATTAAACGCGCATTTCCATATCTCTCTTTAATCACCCCCATGTTATTATATGCTACTCCATTGTAAGGTATAACTGTAAGTCGCGGTTCGTAATTATTAATCTGATTTTGAGCAGATGTGTTTTCGAGATCATCGTGTAAATAATGGTATATTTTTTCTGTCAATTTGTTTCCAGTATTATCATAAGTAATAATCCTTTTTAAATTTCCTATTCTGCTGGTATAATCTTTAATTGATCGCTCTTTTTTTGCCTGACTTTTAATAGTTGGGTAATTTGGTAGCCCGGGATTACCGCCCTGGGGTGGAGAAGTTCCCATTTGAGGACCTGTATAGTTAGCAGTTTGTGTGTTTTCATTAGCATAGTCATAAATGCCTAGCATTTCAGGTTTAAAAACTTCATATTGATACACGGTTTTGCCCTCAAATGCTACTGTACTACCATTTGGAAGTACCGAACTGTCAGCTACCGAAACATATTCGTACATGACACCTGGGCTTGGAGCTTCACGTGCAATAGAAAGAATTTGGCTGTTGTTTGCATATAATGCTTTTCGATAGGTAGCCAACCCTGCCAGGGCATCACTACTTGAAACGCCATTTTGTAATAGTTGTTGATATGTAAAAGTCAAGTTATTTACGTCAAAAATCAATGGTTCATAGGATGTAATCCCCGATGAACTTAACTGGTTGGGTAGTGAACCAGGCATTTGATAGTTATAAGATGTTTTTTTTACGTTCCCGTTGAGATCATCTACCATTATTTCCTTTGTTCGCAGCCCACCACCATTGAAATAATTTCCATTAACTGTCAAGTTCGCATCTAAAAAATAAGCACCGGACCCTAATAGGGTTTCCATTTGAGGGTCGAACTGGATAGTAAGTTGATTGTTCGATGAATTAACACCTTGGATAATAGCGGGGGTGGGAAATAAATCTGAATTCGAAGGCAGGAAGTACGTGTTATTGTTAGAGGTGGTGTTAAAATATGACGAGAAAAAAACCATATGTAACACATCCCCAACTTTGAATGCAGTATTTAAATCGATGCCCATAGGGTTTACATTGTAGGTATAGGTATGTGGTGATACATACGTCCCTGTTGCATGATTGATTAAGATAGCCTTACTTTTACTTAAAACAGACCTATTATAAGTATCTCCTTCATATTTAATACTGATAGCTTCTCCTATACCTGAAAGAATTTTTCGAAGAGACCATACATCTGTCGCCATGTTCGAAACTGTCGACGTATTTCGAAGATTAAAATTAGTTGTTGTTTGATTAGATTTTCCTACAGGATACGAGCCTTGGTAAACAACCTGACCTGTCCCAAAATCCGATTTGTAATATCCCCAATTGTCGAACGCATCCTTGTTATAAGGTGGATTTTTGGTGCGGACCGCCGGAATATTTGACGTCAGAGCGGAAGGCGGATTGTTCAAAAAATAGGCATTAAAAGTAATGTTGCTCAAGGCTGACAACAAAGTGCAATAGTATTTGACCCCATTAATCGAAAATGAAAGAATATCACCGATTTTAAATTTGCCAGGCGTTTGAACTTGGATAATTGCTGGCGTAATCTGATTAGTAGGAGGCGTCGGCTGGAAACCTGAACTATTCGATGACTGCACTACATTAATAGATATGTTATCCTGATTATTCGGATCAGTGGGGTCCAAATCATATTGAAATTGAAGTGGTGGTGTCATAGGTATTCCCCCTCGCCCTTGAAAATCTACAGATAGTAGTGTCAACTTGCCTAATAGCGCTGTAGGCGGAGAGGTACTAGGGTTTTGGATATAGGTATTGAGGCCGCCCGGATCATAACTGTTTGGACATCCTGAACTCGATGAATAATCGTAGTTAAAAGCAATTTTCCTTAAACAATTACTGATGATAGAAGGAGTAATATCATTTTTATCAATAACATTTTGACCGTAATGAACATTTTCTACACCAGAACTATTAGTGAAAGATTGATTATAATTAGAACTATTTTGGCGAATACTATTAACGCTTATTGGCAACTGATCGTTTTGAAACAAGTAAATGTTATTTAGGCGCAGTGTCGCCCTCGGATGAAACATATTGCCATTAACTATCTGTGGATAATATAAAGCTTGGGGATGATACGGGGTATTTTCATCTTCCTCTGTCGGACACTTACCATCGGCTCGAATTTCTTTTTCAAAAATTGCGGTATGCGTTCTCGTTTCTATTGCATCTAAATAATACAATTCTTTTATACCAACAGAAAAGAAAGTGTTGCCTGGAGATGCCGGGTCGTCATTTACTCCCTCCGAAGGGTTTCGCCAGCTATAGGAATCTGTCCATTTCCCATAATCGAATTTAATCCAATAACCCCAGTCACTAGGATCTAATTTCCCTAGTGTTGCTCCTCGTGAAACATAGTCCGGACCAGTTATTGCTGTTAGGTACCAAGTATACGCATATGCTTCTGGTTTACTTAAGTCTGTGTGTAAATAACTAACGTTATTTGAGGTATTTTGTATGTTAGCAAAAATAAAGTTTTCCGTGCGCTGAATTTCCTTAGAACTGTATACAGGCAAAGCATAATGATAAGTAACCCCACTCGAGTTTGTAATCATAAAGCCGCCGATTTGTTTGCCAATACTAGGATTTGTTGTTTGATTGGAGCTTGTTTGCCTAGTAAAGCCAGCGGCATCACAATCAATAAATCCTCGTTTGTGAGGAATTGAATTGGGACTGGTATCAGCTATTTGATCATTTGTAAAATATTCTATATGACTTGTTCCTTCTAATCGATTTGTATTTGGATCATAACCGTATGTCCCATCACTATTTCCGCTGTTGTCATGATAACCATATTGCGGGCTTGAATCGAAGTTGTAAGTTTGAGTCGATGATGGTTGGTCATTAACCCATGGATGCGTTTGTTGGTAAGAATTTGAAAAATCATTGATAAACCTAAACTGCCACTTTGTATTAATCGTTCCAGTTGACGGTAGTTGGGTGCCATATGAGTTGCTCGTAAGATTGGAATTATTTAATCTATTTTCATTATACAAAATTGAGGAAAATATATAAGGCCTTATATTTCCTCCCAACCCTTGCGCCGAAACAGTATAATTATCAAAGTCGGGATAAGTTCCGCCTAATTGTTCAAGCGGATCAGGATTATCTACCATATTGGTGTTTACCGGATCTAATAGTTGATAATTATCATCATCAATATTTACAAATGGTGTCGCGGCGGCAGCAGAAGCGCCGTTATACAATACACCGTTTGCAATAATTGGATTTGGATTATCTTGCCAATATCTTGTGTAGTTATAGCCTATAGAAGCGGTTATTCCAGGGGCGATAGGAATTGGAATATAGAAACCGCTAGAAGAAGTACTGATCCTATCTTTACTCGGATTATTGGCTGAGCTAAACTCACCGCCGCCGATGGTAAGGGAGGGTTTTGTACCCGAGGTCCCCATAGTCACGCCGAGTAAAGAATTGCCTAAAGTAACGGTCGCGGACACACTCTTAAAATTTGTTTGTACGCCAATAGCACCTATAATACTTGTAGCATTAATACTGGCACCTGCATGGCCAACCCCGTATGGATCTACGCCTACACTTAGACCTAACCCAAATGAGATCGGTCCGATTTGGAAGTTGGCACCCTCTTGAATGTCTACACCGACACCAAACCCTTTATAAGTATCCTGGGAAAAACTCAATCCCAACGAGATTGAAGCATTACCATATCCTATAGCTAAACCACCTGTAAAGGTTTCGTTACTTCCGCCATTCCAAATGGTTCTTGTTAAACCGTTTGCACCACTCCAATCATCGGGATAACCGTTTACGTTTCTAGATATCGCACCCGGATTTAATGACCAGCCCAATCCAACCCATGAAGCTTCTTCGTTTGGCTGAATACCCGCATGGTAAGATAGTGCCAATGGATATCCGCCCTCAGGGCCAGGGACTTCCAATAAAGGTATGCTATATGTAAAATCGCCTGTTAAGGTATTCACTATATCTGTTGTATCAATAGGCTCAAAATTCGTGGCTTCAGGTGCGGTAGGGCCAGCAGTTAATGCATACGCAATACTGGGGGCTAGTACTTGATTAATGATAGTAAACAGCAAAAAAAGAGCAATCCCTTTTTTGAATTTAGCTTTGGTTCTTTTTGTGACAGGCATAAGGTTTATTTATTACTGTTAATTAATGGCTATGTTTGATAAATCGTTTATATCCTTCGTTTCAAATTGAAAGCGTAAATCGCCGATATTCAATCCAAACTCGCTTACTTTTATTTTCAGTTGTTTCGCTGATTTTAAAGTTTTGTTATTAAAAACAACAAGCAACCGATTGGCATCTGACATGCCATAGGTTTGCAAAAACAGGCAATCAACGGGCGAAATTGGTTTGGCGTCGTCTGCAATCACACTTATATAGGTCATCATTCTGAACGATAGCACTTGCACCATTTCGCTATATTCAGTGAATGGAAGCTGGCGTAATAGTTCTTTATTATTCGCTGAAAGGCTAAGCACAAAAAAATATTTATTTTTTAAACTATTTAAATCAGTTCTCTTGGCCGGCTTTTTTATATTCTCTTGATTATCGGCGACAAGCTGCCAGGGCTTATACATCAACTCAGCTTTAATTTTACCAGCTTCTTCAGTAACCTTCAACCCGTTTTCCGGGTTATTTATATATTCAATCAGATCCGCTCTATTTTTTATAGCCTTTTTGCACGAAACGCTTGCTATAAGAAATATTAATATTAAAATCCTTAGAACAGACCTGCTTAATATTGTCATTATCTCTGTTCGCTGGAATATTCGCTATTTAGTTGCTCAATAACATCTGCCGTAATGTCCAATCCTTCACGTGCGTAGGCAATAGTTCCGGATTGATTGGCTATTAATATCAATTTATAATTATGCTTTTTACCATAGCTTGTTAAAAAGGCATTTATTTGGGCAACAATAGTTTGAGTCAATTTTCCGTCTTCTTGTTTGGCATTGTCCTGAATCCCTCTTTGATAATCAGATAATTGTTTTTGCTTCGACTGTATAAGCTGTTTTGAAAGGTCCTGCTCTTTTTTTGACATGGTAGCGATACTCTTCTCGTATTTTTGAATGGCACCCTTCACTTCATTTGTTAAGGTATCTATATTGGCTTGCCAAACTTTTGCTTTTTGCTGATATACCTTTTTTGCTTCAGCGGAGCCCTTATAATCATTAAGTATCTTTGCGGAATCTACATAAGCGACCTTGTCGTTTTTAAAGAAGAAATTGAATAATAGAAATAAAATTGCCGCCGCAATTGTTAAATGATACACATAGATAAAATAGTTAGGCTTAACTTGATCTTTCGTAGTTGTTTTTTGCATTATAGTATAATATTTATATATAGTTTGTAATATCTATGAGCGAGTTAAAAAATTATGAAACGCAATTCTCAATTGAATATTCGAAATCATTTTTCGCGGCGATTTTATAATAAAAGTTAATTGTGATTTAAATGAGACAGTTCAATGTAGATAGAGCGTAATTGTCCATTGACATCGTATTTCACGATATTCGGAGTTATTTATGATACTGTAAATGGGATTAATTGTCCGACTTTATTTCGTCATTCAAACAGAACTGGAAGCAATGTTGCCATTTTGTGATTGGTTTTAAGGTTAATACTGTTGTTACGGGATGAAGATATTATTATTTTTTTTAATAAACAAAATGTTTAGATATTTTTTGTTCTCTATCAATATATTAAATTAACAAGTAAAATGCCTCGAAATTATCTGACCAATTGCAGATAAACTTCAAGTACTAATTTTTTATCCCCGTCGGCATTTGATCTATCATTCATTACCTTGTAGGTTGCAGCACGAACCATCCCAATACCGTTTACCGCCTGTAATTGATGTAACACCCTCGTCAATGCAAAGAAATCCCCC
>CAZZUU010000081.1:6231-12928 GCA_964657275.1 uncultured Mucilaginibacter sp.
TCAAAATCAAGCTTTTGAATAATAAATTTATCGGCGTGAAAAAACGGGTCTTGTATTGGCACTTCACTTAGTTTAACATTCTCCTTTTCTGCGATGTCTGCGATTGTGTTGATGCTGTTACTGCGAAAAGCTATGGAGTCGCCTTTATAGCGATCAATGATTTTAGATAGATTGCCGTTTTTTCTTTCAAGGTATCCGGGCTGATAACTCAGATCAGTTACCTGTGCTAATTGTATTTTTAATTGTTTATGGACCTGCCAGGCTTCGATTGTTTTTATAAACGCAAACTGATAGGTTATAAATAACAGGATGATTGTTCCTGCAATTAACAGGTATTCTTTTTTGAAAGGGAACTGTGCTAACATTTCAATAATCTATTAATATGGTAAACTGCCCTGTGTTTAATTCGTTATTGTAGGTATAACTATCCATTTGCACATTCTTTACCCAGGTTCGTGTTTTAACCCTTGCGATCCATTCATTTATAGGAATGATCTTTTCGGAATTACCAACAATACGTATTTTACAGTTGAAGAAAATGATCGATCTTTGATTACGGCTTCCCGAAAGATCGATAGGGTCAATTGCTGCTTCTCTCCAGGTTACTTCCGGCGGCAGCAATGAAGCTATCTGGTCAATCAGCACGCTCTTATTTATGCCGTTTTCCCAACCGAGCGTTTTTAATAGCGCTTCTTTTTGTTCAATCTCGTCATTTATCTTTTGTATATCCTCACTGCTTTGCGCGGAGACGCTCACCTGGTCGGTCAATTTTGCGTTATTAGAGTTTAGCCACGAAAACCAAAAAAAATTAGCCAGGAGCAATACAAAAAACCCGCACAAAATAAGTGAAGCCTGAACTTTTATTTTTTTTCCGTCGACTAATTTTGTGAAATCAGCTTGTAACAGTGGGACGTCGGCTGATATTAACAGCAAACTGTTGGCGAGAACCAGTTGAAAAGCCACAGCATAAGGGATCAGTAATTTTTCACTTATACTTTCAGATTCAACTTTTAAAGGAAAAGAAGACAAATCCGATTCGTTATGTTGGTATGAAATCCACTCCAATTGTTCATTCCGTAAAATATTATGACCGTTGAATATTATTTCGTTTCCGTAGATATTAACCTGCGAAATAATGTTTTGTACAGGGAATGGTCCAAGGCTTAACATTAATGGCTCTAAGCCAACTGTCTTTAACTGGGTAATCCATTTGTCAGCTTCTGTTTTTCGAATAATAGACACAAAGGAATGGTTGCCCGAAATAAAATTTTGAACATAAAAGTCATCCAGCGTAGCGTTTGGTAAAATTTTGCTGAAATTATTTTGATCGATTTCCTCTATTTTCTCTATTTGTTTTTGTATGATATTTTTTCCCGATAAATTTAGTGCTATCAAAGTTTTGGGAGTAAAATGCTCCTTTAGCGCTTCAACTGATATTAAATCGGCTAGCTTCTTTTCAAAACTCAGCTTATTGTTATTTATGCTAATGCTGCAAGCATCGAGCGTGATAGCGCCATCCTGCCCCATATTGATAGCGACTCCGGTTGCCTCATTGATCCTGTAGTATTGATCTAGCATTGAGATAAATTGTTATCGTATAATAGTAGGCTTAATAAATAAAACAGTGATTACCTTTTTGGTAGTCTTCGTCTTATTGCTGAAGAAAAACTTTAAAATAGGTATCCTTGATAAAAGTGGTGTGCCGCTTACATTATCGTCACGTTCAGTTCTTTCAATTCCGCCTAACACGATTGTGTCTTCGTTATGCACGCGCAGGCTGGTTTCAAATTTACTGGTCGATTTTGGGGGTGGAGATCCATCTGTAGGAATAGAAGTAAAATCAGCAATATTGACTTTAATTCCTAAAGTTACCTGGTCGTCACCTGAAACCTCCGGCTTTATAGAAATATCTAAATTAGCATCACTTTCTATATATGTGTTGGTAAAAATAGACTGGGAAGTAACCGTTGAAGGTATAACATTTTGTGTAGTGTTTTTATAAAAGATGGTGTTGCCGATGCTCATGGTAGCGGCATGACCATTTAATGCAGATAATTTAGGAACAGACCGGATATCTATATTGCCGTTTGTTTCAAGAGCATTCAGACTAACGTAAAAATTGGGGACAACATGGCCTAAGTTTACCCCCGAAAACTTACTGACGGAAGTTAAAAAGCTGTTGAAGGAGCTGGCGCTAAACGTAAAGTTTACTCCCGGTAAAATAGTGCCGCCTGTCTTTACGCTGTCAGAAACCCCTGCGGCAATACCTGTTGATACTGTACGGTTTTTATTGATGTCGATGATGGTGACCTCTATAAGCACGACTGGGACCAGTGCGTCGAGTTGTTTTATGAAATTTTCAACTTCTGAAATTTGCGAACCGGAACCTGATATCAGTAAACTGTTTTGTTCACGAAACTCCTTAATTTCAATCCCTTTCTTCCAATCGGTCGGAATCATGGCCATGACCGTGTCCAGCGAGCGGTGCTGTAATTGTATCATTTTGTAGGTTCGCAATCCTTCCAACTTGCGATCCCCGATGAGGTACACCTCATTTTCAGTATGATAAGTATATTCCGTACCCTTGAATAATACGTTTAAGAAATTTTCATAAGATACATCGTTAATATTTACGGTAATTGTTCCTTTAATATCTGAATAAATTGAATAGCTTTTATTCAGTTCCTGTGAGGACTGTTTTACGAGGTCCATCAAAGGCGCATTGACAGCATCGGCCGAAATTAGTTTTTGGCCGTTGACCATTCGCGTATATAGTCCAGTGTTTCCGCCTATTGCTGCCTGTGAGGGCTTATAAGTCCTTCTAACCGAAGTGTTACGATCACCGTTGATATAAAGCTCTTCACTATCTCCCAGCGGCTGAAACAAGTAAAAATTATCACTTGTTTTGATCATTTTAATCCCATTGGCATAAGCAAGCTTGTCCATTGCCGTTTCAAAAGGCGCGGCGGCTATGAATGCACTCACCCTTGTACCCTGTAATGCATTAGGGACAAGAATATTTTTTCCGGACACCTGGGTTATTTTTTTTGCAACCGCAGTCAAACTGTCATTTTCAAGTTCAAGAGACAAAGTATTATCGACCTTGTTGTATTTGGCTTTTATTTCTTTGACAGGAATTTTCACAAACAAACTGGGGTCGTTATAGGGTGTGACATAAATGATGGAACCAACCACCATCATATCGAGGCTATATTTCTTCGCGAGGAAAACCAGGATATTGCCTGCGGTAACCCCACTAAATGTATCGTTTATAGTGAAGCTTAACTTGGGGTCGACACTAATGCTTAAATTATTAGTCTTACCTAGTGCAATCAGATAATCTTGTATAGAAACCCCCGTTATTGCTAACTGTACGCTTTGCTTCAAACCTGTTTCACTTACCGATAAGCTATCCAATCGTTGTTGAATAACTTGCAAATGATCCCGCTGTTGTGCCCAAAGGCATATAGGCAGCGTCAGCATCAAACACAGCACCATAACCCTAGTATATTTTTTGTGCATAATGTTTTAATAATTAAATAACAGTGGATAAATCTCATCTATTGAAGTGAGTCCTTCACTAAATAGCGCAAAGGCGTTTTCTGCCAACGTTTGTATTCCTCTTTCCTTTAAGAGTTCTTGGATATACATGTTTCCGTTCTTTATTTCCAACGCAAGTTCCTGGTCGATAGGAATTACTTCGTAAACAGCTTTTCGGCCCTTATATCCCGTAAAATAACATTGCTCGCACCCTTGCGCCTTATAGTGATCGTATACCTTGCCGTACGGTTTAAATTGCTTTGGATATAAGTCATTGGTGAAGGGTACCTGCTTTTTGCAGTACGGACACAATAACCTGACAAGGCGTTGAGCGGCCGTGGTGTTTAACGTATTGGCCACCAAAAACGGCGGGACACCCATATCAATTAATCGCGAAACGGTGCCCCAAGCTGAATTGGTGTGAATAGTGGATAATACAAGGTGGCCTGTTAAAGCGGCCCTGATAGCCATATTAGCGGTTTCGGTATCGCGGATCTCACCTACCATGATCACATCTGGATCCTGCCGCAAAAATGTCCGCAACGCCATTGAGAAGTTAAGCCCAATTGATTCCTTGAGCTGAACCTGGTTAACGCCTTCAAGCGTGTACTCTATCGGGTCTTCAATAGTTAAAATATTGCGGGTTTCTTTATTTAGCAATTTAAGCGTAGCGTAAAGCGTGGTAGTTTTACCACTGCCGGTTGGCCCGCTGATCAACAAAATGCCGTTAGGCTTTTTTACGCCCTGCAAGTAGTTCTCCAGGTCAGATTCTGAAAAACCGAGGCTGTTGAGATCAATGTCGGTCGCATCGTTGTTCAAAAGCCGTAAAGCGACCTTTTCTCCAAAAAGGGTGGGCACAATCGATACTCGTATATCAAACTGTTGGTTTTGCTCTTTGAAGTTGATACGCCCATCCTGAGGTAAGCGTTTTTCAGCAATATCCAGGTTAGCCTGTATTTTAATTTTATTAATAAGGGCAGGGTATTCTTCCCGTTTTAATAAGTAACGCTCTACCATCATGCCATCGATACGGATACGTACCCTGCACTTGTTTTCATAGCTTTCGATATGAATATCGCTGCTTTTTAGATTTTTAGCTTCCCGGATTAAGTTCGCCAGAAAATTTTCGGCATTGTTAACCTGCAATTGCGCCGACCCATGTGCATCGTTATCCTTTAAATAATAGGTTGAAAGCAACCGGGCGATTTGTGAGGATGGAATTGCCTCGAGTGTTATATTGGTATTTAGTAATATCTCCAGTTCTGATAATAATGAGTTTTTGTCAGTGCCCTCCTCACAGTACAATAGAAACCGATCAGAAGATTTTTGTTTGGGTAGTATCCGGTAATGCCACGCCTGTTCCTTGCTCAGCAGATGCAGGTTTTCTGTCGATAGCGTTATATCCTTGGTTAAGCTCATTTATTGATAAGGTTGAGGAGCCAATCATCACTATTTAGATTAACTGACGTAAAATACAAATTAAATGAAAAAAATATGGCAAACAACAACGCCTGCAGCCCCGCAAGCGGAATATTTTTATTTTTTTCTTTTGAAATGAGCTGCCAGGAAAACCAAATAAACACAACTGCTATTAAACTAAAGACATAGAAAAAAAGAAAGTTTAACACAGAAAGATAAAAACAAATGCTCAGTAAAAATAAAATGTCTCCCCACCCTAATACTGTTATGGTAATATTTACCAGTTTCCGCTGTTTTAGTGAGAAGTAGGCGGACACCACTAAAAGCTGGAACATAAGAAAAACAATATTAAGTAAAACCGGCGGCCACAGTGCCGTAAATAACTCATGCTGCATAAAATGCAGTCCTGTAAACAAGGCTATCAAAATGGGAAACAAAACCCAATGAACCGACCTGCTCCGCATATCCTGAACAAAAACTATTAATAAAACTATCAGGGTAATAATTTGAATGAACAACACTTAATCAGGGGTTACTTCCTTTAATGTTTTATCCTGGTTAATCTCCCATATATTATAGGTGCCATTTTGGTTAAAATCCACTACTGCTGTGGCGGTGGCGGTAAATTCGGTATTAGTTGCGGTGGTGATATCGATGCGATAATTCGCACGGCCATCTTTTCCATCGGTAACAAGTTTTTCCTGAACGAAGCCTATTTCAGTTAAGTCCTTCGAATATTTAGAATGTTCATAAAAATAGTTCATCTCCAACATCTGGACGTGGCCCAGCTGCAATTTAGCTTCTAAAGCTTTTGCCTTGGTGACCACCGGAAGCAATACAGGCAAAACTATTAACGTCAAAATACCCGCAATAACCAATGTCATCAGCATTTCGATCAATGTAAATGCATCAAGGCGTTTTCGTAATAAGGGTTTAGCCATTTTGTTTTAAATTACTGATCCTAATCTAATTCCTTTTATTAGTATTTCATAATAATATATTTTGTATATCAGTTTTCAAATATAAAAGAATATTAGAATAAGCGGACACCGTGTTTTCACGGTGCTTAATTAGCCGCTGTATTGGAAATAATATCTCCATTCTTACAATCAAAAACTCGCTGATTCAAAATCGTCGCATCTTAAATTTTATCCAAAAAACAGTGTTTTCACCCGTTGTCCGATTCGGTTTTTTTAATTATTTTGCCTTCAAAATCGCTAACCGAATTAATTCTTATGAAAACCTTAAAACCTTTCTTAACAATCACCTTTATCTTATTAACCTGTTTCGCCAAAGCACAAAGTCTCCAAGCATTACAGGCGGCATTAAACTCTTCTAACAAAACCGTCCAGGCTATCCACGGTTATCCGCCGTCTGTTGATAACGGTCTTTGCCATTGGGTTCCCGTAACTGCCATAACGTTAGACGGAAATGATCTAACTATCGTGGAGACCTGGAACAGCCCGTACGGTCAGGCAACGACTACGCTGAAGGGAACGCTTGTCAAGGGAAGCGTCAACGGTGATTGGTCTTCGTCTTTCAGTTCCGGCAGTTGGTCTTACAGCTTTGGACAAAGTACCGGAAAATGGAACAAAACGCACAGTATGGCCCAGCCTTTCAACGAATTTTATGCTTTAAAATTTAGAATAGTAGACAAAAAGAACTTAAAGGACGGCCCTTATGAATGCAATTAGGCGAATTTCGATCCTTGGTTTAATCATTACGATCATCGTTTTTG
>CAZZUU010000082.1:0-4130 GCA_964657275.1 uncultured Mucilaginibacter sp.
ATGCGGCGGGCAAGTGCGCCGGCAATTTGACGGAACAATACCGCAACACCGGCACTGTTTTCGATGACAATGGTGGTCCGCTCATTTTCAGTGGATGATTTTGGATGCCAGGCAACAAGATATTTGCCGGGATTATATTTAAAATATTTTACAATCCCCGACATCGGGTTACGATTAACATGCACATTTACAGGCGACATAAAAACGGACAACTGTATGCGTTTATCTTTTAAAAATTCGGTTTCGTCGGTTTCTTCAATTACTACCACTTTGCCATCTGCAGGGCAAAGCACCTGCGTTTCATCGGTAGTTACCGTTAGGTAAGGGCTGCGGAAAAATTGAAGTATCGTAACAAATAATAAAAACGAAAGAATATAAACGAGCCATTTAACCAAATGGGCTTGTGGAAAGTAAAACTGTATAACAGCGTTAAGGACAAATATGAAGAGCACGCAGAGTGCTATGGAAGTATATCCTTCTTTATGGATGGTCATTTTTATTGGTTTTTTACAAAATTACTAATTTGAAATGAAGTACAGGTAGGTATATACAATCGGCGCAGCCAATAATAATCCGTCAAAGCGGTCGAGCAGCCCGCCATGGCCCGGTAGGATACCACCTGAATCTTTTACATTGATACTCCGCTTAAACATCGACTCAATAAGGTCGCCTGTTGTACCGAAGAACGAAATCAAAATGGCTATCACTACCCATTGGTGCCAAACTAAATCTTTGAAATAAATACTGATAATAAATGCAACAGCCCCGCTGATCAATACGCCACCGATAAAGCCTTCCCATGTTTTTTTTGGAGAATGTCGTTCAAACAACTTGGTACGCCCTAATTGGCTGCCAACCAGGTATGCCCCTGTATCATTAGACCAAAGCAACAATAAAAATGCAAGCGGGTAATGAAAGTTGAAGCCTCCCTTTATATAAGCCAGCGCATGGAAAAAGGTAAACGGCAGGCATACAAAAACAAGCCCTGCTAAAGTGTAAGCAATATTGGTAAATGGCGCCTCAGATTTTTTAAACAGTTCCAGTATAAATATGGCGCTTATGGTTAAAGTCAAAAAAAATAAAACCTTGTGCAACCCGATATCATCACGA
This sequence comes from uncultured Mucilaginibacter sp., assembly GCA_964657275.1. GTDB lineage: Bacteria > Bacteroidota > Bacteroidia > Sphingobacteriales > Sphingobacteriaceae > Mucilaginibacter. The sequence continues at coordinate 1,111 of CAZZUU010000082.1, forward strand.
TAAACAATGATGGCGAATATTACATAAATAAAGGCAGCATTAAATAAACCCGCGGGCGCGTTAGGGTTTGGGCCGCTTTGTTAAATAAGTCCGTAAAACTCGTTTAATGATAAAAGTGTGAGCAATAAATAAAAGATGCCAAACGGGTAATGCCCCAGCAACATGGAGCCAAGCATCACTATCACAAAAAAAAAGCCGGTAATGGCGCGTGTCTTCATAAATTAAATTTGATTCAGGATAATGATCTCGATGGCGTTACTGAAATCTTCCTGGTGTACATAAACTTCTATATCGCCAAACGCGCGATGTGAGGAAGCCTGTTTATTGAGTAATACGGTATCGATATGATGACCGGCAAGTGCCTGTTTTACCATTTCTGAACGGTAATAATCGGCCGATGTAAATATCTTAATCCAGTTCTTCTCCATCAAAATCAGGGATTAAAGAATTTTCAGTTGCCGTTTTCCGGTATACAAATAGCAGAAATAGGACAATAGCCAGGCTAATTATATAACCCCAATAGTTAAACAGGTGCTGATCGTCCGGGTTTATTTTTATCAGTTTTTTATTGAAAAGATAGGTAATTACAACAATGGATCCGTTATTTATAAAATGAGCCCACACGGAGGTCCATATACTTCCGCTCCAGGCTACAAAATATCCGAATAAAGCGCCTAAAGCCACACGGGGTAAAAAGCCAAAAAACTCCATGTGAAAGGCACTGAATAAAATTGCGGTTATCCAGATGGCGGCATGGATATTTTTTGTCCACCGTAAAAAAATAGTTTGTAAAACACCCCTGAACATAAATTCTTCAACAATCGCGGTAAGCAAACCAACTAGTATCACATCTATTATTACATCCCACACGTTATTCATTTGCAATAACGCTTCCATCAATTTTTGGTTTAAATCTTCACTGTCGCGCATCCACTTTAAAAACGATGGCAAAACCATTTTTTGATTGAGATTGGAAAGGAACTCAATTACCGGGTTAGAAATAAACATGATCGCAAAAATCAAAATGATCAATATCCACGAAACACGAAAGACAGGTTTCAGGTAGTCGCCGGGCTCTCTTACGATAACGTATGCAAAAAATAATGGTGCAGCCAACAAAGGAAGTGTTGTGCCTGCAATTTGTAATACCCACAAAGCATTGGCAAAATGAGGCGCTCCGATATTTAAACTTTGTATGGCGTTTAACGTTTTCAGGCCATATAAAGCTGTAATCATTCCTAATCCGATTAAATTTCCGAGGATAAGCGCGCCGATACTGATACCGATAAAAATCAAAAGCTGTAAGACGGGATGTAATTGATTATAGTCCTTTTCTGACTGTTTTACAGGTGTATTTATCATCCGGCCTAAAATTCGTATTTTTGCAACGAAGATAAGAGATGTCGGTTCAAATTGGAAATATAGATTTAGGGGAATTCCCGCTGTTGCTGGCGCCGATGGAGGACGTGAGCGACCCGCCTTTCCGTTATGTGTGCAAGCAAAACGGTGCGGATATGATGTACACCGAATTTATCTCATCCGAAGGTTTGATCCGCGATGCTGCCAAAAGCAGGCAAAAGCTGGACATCTTTGAATATGAACGCCCTATAGGCATACAAATATTCGGTAGCGATATCGATCATATGCGCGAAGCCACCGAAATTGCCTCGCTGGCCCGGCCTGACCTGATCGACATCAATTATGGCTGCCCTGTAAAAAATGTTGCCTGCCGTGGCGCGGGCGCCAGTTTGCTGCAAGACATAACTAAGATGACTGCCATGACGAAAGCCGTGGTTGAGGCAACCCATTTACCGGTTACCGTAAAAACAAGGCTCGGCTGGGACGACAATACAAAAAATGTTTATGAAGTTGCCGAACGGCTGCAGGATGTAGGCATCAAAGCGCTCACCATTCACGGGCGCACAAGGGCACAAATGTATAAGGGTGTTGCCGACTGGGAGCTGATACGCGATATTAAAAAAAATCCGAGGATTCAAATCCCCATTTTTGGCAATGGGGATATTGATTCCCCACAAAAGGCCGCAGCCTGGCGAATGGAATTTGGTGTAGATGGCATGATGATTGGCAGGGCTGCCATTGGTTATCCGTGGATATTCAGGGAGATAAAACATTACTTTAAAACAGGGGAACACCTGGATAAACCAACCATTGCCGAACGCATTAATGCCTGTACTACGCACCTCCAAAAATCTATAGAATGGAAAGGCCCAAAAACCGGTATTTTTGAAATGCGCAGGCATTATTCTAACTATTTTAAGGGAATTGAACACTTTAAGGAGTACAGAATGCGGTTAGTTACCGCCGGGAACGTGGATGAAGTGTTGGAGATTTTAGAAGAGGTGCAGCAAAATCCGATGTACTCAAACCCAGAGACAGTAACCGAATTTTAGTTTTTTTTTAAGCCTCTTTTGGCGCTAAATGCGGTCTGCCGGATGTCTTTGCCGGCAATGAAAAACTTAGATTAATACAATTATTTTACGTTTTAAAAATATGTTACTCAAATGGCGCAATATTTGACTGGTATAATATATATTTGAATTAAAGAGAAATACTTTTATGGTAACAACTATAACAGATGGAGTTAAGGTTTCGGTAGAAACCATTTATCAGCCCGAATATTCTAACCCGGCAAATGACCATTTTATGTTCGCATACAAAGTGAATATAGAAAACATGGGTAATTATGCAGTACGTTTGTTAGGAAGGCATTGGTATATTTTTGATTCAAACGGAGCAAAAAGGGAAGTTGAAGGCGAAGGTGTTGTAGGGCAGCAGCCCGTTATCGAACCGGGTAATTCTCACGAATATGTGTCCGGCTGTAATCTAAAAACAGATATGGGCAGCATGAAAGGCGAATACCAGATGTCGCGCGTGATGGATAACACATTATTTAACGTGCAAATCCCTGAATTTTACCTGGTAGCACCATATAGGATGAATTAATAAACAGATCTTACTATATAAGCAAAAACCCGTTTGGCATGCCAAACGGGTTTTTT
>CAZZUU010000082.1:4140-12790 GCA_964657275.1 uncultured Mucilaginibacter sp.
ATTCTTACCTGCAAATTACCTGTGATGCTCACGTTGCTCGGCAGGTCGCGGGTTATTATGAGGTTGTTGTTGCGGTTGTTGACGTGGTTCCTGCATTTGTCGTTGTTGTGGTTGCGGGCGAGGCGCCTGTTGCGTCCTTTGCTGCGGTTGGGGTCTGGGCTGCTGTTGCGGACGAGACTCTTGCTGGCGCGGCTGGCGTTGCTCCCGTGACTGTTGCTGATGGCGCGGGCTTTCATTGCTTGGCCTTGCCGTTTCACTATTTGGCTGGCGATGTTCATTAGCTGCCGGGTTTCTGTTCGGATTATTATTAGGAGACCGCTGCGCATTCTGACGGCCTTCATTTGATGCCGGTGTTCTGCCTACATTTCCACGCGTGGGTGTTGTCACTCTACCTTGCGGGTTAAAAGAACGACCGCCTACGTGGTTCATAGCTGCCGCCGCAGGACGACCATGATTTACCGTTGCCCGTTGATTTTGATCGCGGCTTGCAGCCTGTTGATGAGAACGCTGTTGAGCCGTGGGCTGAATGTGATGATCTCTCATTGCGGCCTCTTCTTCAGGCCGTGGCCTTGCGGTAATCCCCCCAGGGCCATTAAAGCTGGTATGGTTAATCGTTGTATTGTGAATTACTGTACGATCTACATAAGTATTATGTATTACGGTTGTATTTACACGCACTACTGCGGTATTATACCTGAAATTTCTTCCCGACCATGCGCCGCCTACAAAGCCATAACCCCCATAGCCAAAGCCATAGTTAATGCCGCCATAGAACCCTACGTGAGGGCCCCAGTAACCTCCGTGAAACCCGTAAAGGCCACCATCATATCCCCAATAGGGGGGAGTCCAATACAAACCCGGATCGGGTGGAGCTACCCATACCCCCGGCACCCAGTAATATCCATCGGCATCATCATAGGCCCAATAGCCTGGTTGCCATAAATATCCATCAGTGGGGCACGCCGGCTGAACATAGACCGGTAACTCCGGAGGTCCGATCCTAACAGACAGGCCTACACTTACCTGTGCAAATGTATTTGACGCTGCAAACAGCATTACACATAACATCATTAATATTTTTGAAATTCTTTTCATGGTGGTTTCTAATTTGTATTACGTAAGACAATCAGAAACCAATAATGTTTAAATTATGCTGAATGTGAGAGAAATTCTAATGCAGTTGTAATTTACGACAGATTGTAATTGCAGTCTATTTATGATTAATGACCGCTGCCTTGTTTTCTTTTTTTCTGGAAAAAGCCACGTACCAGCTCGGCACATTCGTTTTCATGTATGCCACCGGTTATGAGGGTTTTTGGATGGGTTATTTTTTGATTTAAGCGGCCAAATCCTAATTTGGTATCGTAAGCGCCAAAAACTATCCGACTCAACTGAAACCAATATGAGGCGCCGGCACACATCACACAAGGCTCCAGTGTTACATAGAGCGTACAGTCCTGCAAATATTTGCCACCCATAAAATTGGCTGCGGCGGTTAGCGCCTGCATTTCGGCATGGGCCGAAACATCATTAAGCCGTTCGGTAAGGTTATGCCCCCGGCCAATTATCTGTCCTTTACAAACTACTATAGCACCTATCGGAATCTCATCTTCAGCCAAAGCCAATTTGGCTTCCCGAAGTGCTTCGTTCATGAAAAAATTGTCGGGCGATATGGCATGCTCGCCATCGAAATTTATATACCTCATTATATTAGTTTACTGCCATTAGGTAAGGGTTTGTCTACAGACGCTAAAATAATGTCGCCATTTTCATCTTCAAAACCGGTGAGTAAAAATTCCGACATAAAATTGGCGATCTGCTTCGCCGGAAAATTGATCACCCCTAAAATTTGCATGCCTGTTAATTCCTCTTTAGTGTAATGCATGGTGACCTGAGCGCTGGACCATTTGATACCAAACGGGCCGAAATCAGCTTTTACTTTATAGGCAGGCTTGCGCGCTTGAGGGAACTCCGCCGCCTCCAATATGGTTCCCACGCGTAATTCTACTTTTTCAAAATCGTGCCAGGTTATGGTATCCATAGTGCAAAGTTATAAACCTCGTTTGATTCTTGTATTCCATGTGTACTTTTATTGTTTAAAACAAAGTTGCGATTCCTGACTGCTCACGAGGCGGCATAATTGTTACAATAAAATGTAAGGCGATTGGAATCAAATGAACTGTTCATCAGAAGCTTTAATTAATTTATAAAAACCTATATATCAGATAATTATAAATAAATAATAAAATACTGACTATTCATTTTTTTCCATGAAAATAAAACATATAGATGCCAACTGTGTTTGCTTGTGTTGAAGTATCATATCAATTATGTAATTTAACTTCAGATTTTGAAATACATGCAGGCTTGCGTTTATAAAATTATGATTAAGCGTTTACTACTTATCTTAACTGTTGGATTACTGATTTCAGCAGTGGCAGTACACGCCTGTAGTGCAAAGGGAACCCGATTTAAAGTTGGAAGCATTCAGTTATCTTCAGATACAGTTCCCCCTTCAGATGTAATGGCAGTGATCAAATTGGTTGTTTATTCCACCAATAATTTCAACATAGAAACCGTAGCCGATTTGTACACACCGAATGCGGTGGTAGCTGATGATGAACCGCCTTACTCGTGGAATGGCCCAACAGCGGGAGTACAATGGGTGAATGCCGTTGAGCGGGAATGCAAAAATGTACACCTTACTAAGTTGAAAGCGAGGTTAGAAGCGGTAAGTGTGTACCAGCAAACCGCCGGCGATTTGTATATTGTTGTGCCTGTAAGTTACACGGGAAACCTGCCGGCAAATACTCCTTTTACAGCAAAAGGCGCTTTTACCTTTGTTTTGCGGATGATAAATGGCAAATGGCTTATAAAAAGCCAGGCCTGGATGCCCCAAACGGGGATGTAAATTTCATCAATAAAGCACAACACTTTAAAAATATTCGTTTGTCTAACCTTCTGTTTATCTGCAGTAAAAATCAATGGCGCAGCCCAACCGCCGAAATGCTTTTTAATAACCATCAAACCCACCATGCGCGTTCTGCCGGAACTAGTGATAAAGCCAGAATTAAGGTAAATCAAAAGCTGATTGAGTGGGCCGACGTTATATTTGTGATGGAATCCAAACATAAAACGTTGCTTAAACAACGATTTGTGCCCGCTATGGCCAATAAACAAATTATTGTTTTAGATATTGAAGATAACTACCGGTTTAATGATCCGGAATTGGTAGAGATATTAAAAGCGAACCTAAAGGAGTATATAGGGTAGGATTTACGAAGCTTTAATTCGGAGTTATTTGAGTTTCAAAGGCCTCATTGAGGGCTTCGCCGTTTAAACGATTCGTAAATCTAAACAAAGTCTTTTCTTTCACTAAATCAATTAGCTGAATGTAACTGTCCTTCGTGAACCGGATGGTGTGGTTTTTTAAAGAAAGGCGAACCCACTGTAAAAATACCCATTCCCATCAAAATCAAGCCCAATATGAGTTGTGGTAAAAACATTCTGTCCGAAAAATTATATAACCAGGGGGATATAACTATAATAAATCCCATAAATACATCTATCACTAAATGGGTATGCATCGGCAACTGTCTTATAAAGCTGGCCTTGTTATCAGCAAAAATAGCCATGATCAATTGCAACCATCCAATGTACATCGGGAGAAACAACGCCGCGCTCGAAACATTTACCGAACCAAACAGCCATGGAGAAGCTATAAGTGTAATACTGAACAGGTGATTAAAAACTCCGTAAAATGTTGTTGATATAAATGGTTTCATTTTTTCGAATTAACTGCTTAAACTTGTTTTTCTATTAAATAGTTGTTTACACTAATTTGTTTCAAAGGTATAAATTTTGATTTTATCTGAAGGCTTTTCTTTATAATTATTACCCAAATAAGCGGCATTTTTATAAATAGCTCTTAAAATAATATAATTCTTATTGCCGCCAGGTAAAGTGTATCTTTAGTAAAATCCGATACAGAATAAGTTAAAACTGCGTTGTATCAGTAATCAATCCTTTTCAACAGGAATGATGTGTTATTACCTTGAGCAAATTTGGGGGCATTCGCTATTAAAATGCTTCATAACCGATAAAAACCACCAATAAAATGAGTAAGGACAGACAAGCCGTAAAAGAAAAGAAAAAGCCAGCCAATCCGCTTGGCAAAAAAGCACCTTCGGATTATCAATCAGGCAAAGCAAATGTGGTTAAGCCGATTGCCGAAGCGGGTAAGAAGAAAAAGTAGTATGCCAAACCCAAGGTGTGTTTTTAGCAGCCCGCTCAGTTACTTTTTAAGTATTTTGGAGGCTATGAAAGAAAACAAACCGAGAATAATGCCAAACATTATTCCAAAAACCGGCCCCATAAGTGCCATCGCCCTGCGCGGATGATTTGCAAGGGATGCAGGTAAACTTGTATTCATTGAAGACATATCCGGGTGATTTGCCATATAACTTTTATAAAATAAAGTGTGAAAAGCTACTATCCAGATGCAATTAACCAGGCTCACTAAAAAGCCGTGTAAAAAATACTTCCCGTTACATGCTTTGGCAATAACCCACGCGCAAAAAACAAAAATGATAAACCAAAATACAGGTTCAATTTTTTCGGGGATCAGGGAAATAGTTGCGACGGACATTATCAATCCGAAAACTGATAATTGAAAGATGAGTTTCCAGTTCATTTGATTAGATTTTTATATAAATGTAAAAAATAATCTCATGAAAAAACAGCCATGAAAGATATCTCATAGCTGTTTTTGTGTTACGCGTACCGGATGATTATTCAAATTATGTGCTATTCCTTTTTCATTGTAATAATAACCACACCATTAGCTGCTTTAGCTCCGTAAATAGTAACGGCTTCTTTGTCTTTCCACACATTTATACTTTGTATGTCGTTTGGATTTATAGACTTTATATCACTTATTTCTTTACCGTCAACAATAATTAACGCATTTTTTGGCTCACCGCTTATCGTAATAGTATTCCTTTCGCCTATTGAAAAAGTATTTTCTTTCATTAATAATTTAATAGTGTCGACTTTTTTTGCACCTGTTGAGCTTTCAGTATAGGAATAAGTTATTACTTGCGGCAAAGCAAATAATATGGGCACTGTATAATTTGCCCTCACAGCTTTTCCGTTTTGCAGAGCGGGGCCCCATTTAGGCGACATTTTTAATACTCTTAAAGCCTCCTCATCCGCGCCATTTCCTATAGCTCGTACCACTTTAATATTGGTTAACGATCCGTCTTTTTCTACGACAAATGAAATTAGCACTTTCCCTTGTATCTCATTTTTCCGCATAAACTCCGGGTACCTGATGTTTTTGGCCAGGAAAGTGCCAAACGCCTGCAAACCTCCCGGAAATTCGGGCGCCTGTTCTACAGAGTTAAATATTTTTGTATCAGCCGTAGTGTCCTTTTTGGCTTCTTCAGATATACTTTTCGCTTTAGAGGGCATTTCGGGTGCTGCAGTGATTTCCACTTTGCTCTGTGCTTTGGGCCTTGCGTTTTTGCCCGATTTGATAACGCCGTCTTCAATCACGGAGGCCGAAAACACCTTTTGTGCTTGCTTATTAATAAGCTTAACGGTTTTACTATTATTTATAGTGGCCGACGACAAAATCAGCATCAAAATAAATAATGGTGCCGATAACCCATATTTGATAAGGGCAATACGCTGCGATTTGTTCTTTTGTAGCATGATTATACGTTGTTTTAATAAACTATGATTAAAGAATTGATTTACTAATTGATTTACCGGCGAATTAAAAGTTTGGCTTAATAATAATAAAGCATAAGCTGATTTATCGGTACCGGATTGAATAGCCTGCCTGTCGGCAATAAACTCATGAACATGTTTAATAGCGAGCCGGTAGAGGTGAACTACGGGATTAAACCAGTTAATAAGTACAACAACCTCCATCAATAATACATCTACAGAGTGCCATTGGGCGGCATGCACATGCTCATGCGCAGCTATCACAAGGTGTTCTTTTTGGTCGTCGTCCAACTTTATTTTTTTGAAAAACGAATATGGGCCGGGCATTTGCCGATTGGTCATTTCCCTTTTTAAAACAACTAACTGCCAAATAAAGCGGGTTGTTAAAAATACCACGCCGGCCAAATAAATGAAAATAAGAACTTGTCCGATAGTAATCGGCGAGTCTTTTATCGGCTCAAATTGGTAAAGTATAATCGGACTGCTGTATAATGTGTATTGAACTTGTTGAGTTATAAATAAACTCCTTACCCAATCTGCCTGTATTACCGGAATAAAGAAGGATAATATTACTGCCGTTACGAGGTAAACACGGTTGAGCTGAAAAAACGTCTCACGTTGCAGCAGCAAAACATAAAAGCCGTAAAATAATACCAGGTAAATATTAACCAGTAATAAATAGTGCCACCAGCTCATAATTATTTTTCTTTAAGTTTTTCAATCAGTTTAATGATCTCGTCGGCTTCTTTCAGATCTATCTTTTCTTTTTTCACAAAATAGGATAGCATGCCTTTTACCGAATTGTCAAAATATCCCGTCATTAATTTATCCGCCGCAAAATTTTGATATTGTTCTTTGCTAATAATAGGATAGTACTCATGAGTTTTACCATACGCAGTGTGGGCCACAAAGCCCTTGGTTTCCAATATCCTGATAATTGTGGAAACAGTGTTATAAGCAGGTTTGGGTAACGGCAAAACATCAAGCACATCTTTAACATATCCCTTTTGTAATTGCCATAGTACCTGCATTATTTGCTCCTCTGCGCGTGTTAATTCTTTTATTTCCATAGTAATTGATCTGTATTTTTGAACCCGGACTAATTATCAACTAACTAATTAGTTGATCAAAGGTATATTACAGAAATGTAAATAACAACTAAATTGTTAGTTATATGTATAAGTATTTGATTATCAATATAATAAAATTAATATGAGGTTCTTTAATGCGAAATAGAGGGCGAATTTTCCTAATTATGAGTTAGGTTAATTAAAAATGTATCCAAGCGCAGATAAAGCAAGGTAATAATAGTAGTGAACTGTATAAAAATAAAAAGGCATGACAAATAAGTTGCCATGCCCTTTAGCGCTCTTTTTTTAATGCGGCTTATGCAGCTTTCTTTTTAGCAGGCAATTTCTTTTTCGCTATAGGTTTTTTCACAACGGGTTTCGGCGCATGTTTAATAGGTTTCACCTTTACCAGCTCAATATCAAATACCAATGTGCTGTAAGGTTTAATGTCTCCCTGGCCCTGTGCCCCGTAGGCCAATCCTGAAGGGATAATGAACTTAGCTTTGGAGCCTTCATTTAATAAAAATAAACCTTCATCCCAGCCTGTTATAACGCCACCAGTACCTACTATTACCTGTATTGGCTCATAAGTTCGCCCTGGTTGTTGTAAGCCCGCGCTTTTGGCAACCGCTTCAATGCTCGAATCAAAAACCTTGTCGTCCAGTGTCCTTCCTACATAGTTAACCAAAACTGTATCGCCTTTTAAAGGCTTTGATTTTAACGATGGTTTAGTGATGATATATTTTAAGCCGGTTGCGGTTGTTTTGGCAACCAATTTATGAGAAGCGATATAACTATTCATATCAGCAATTTCAGTTGCCTTGATTTTTTCGAGATTGGCATTTCGCTCTGCAATGGCATCGTTTAACGACTGTACTTTTTCAATCTTGATAATAAAAGTTAAGCGGCTGCCTTTCGGTAAAAATGGCGGGCGTTGATCTTCATGACCTTTAAATATCGAGTCGGCAGGCACTTTTATTAATGCGCTATCCTTTAAAGTCAGCAACGGAAATACTTCCATTAAATCGGCAACATTTTGCGAGGGCTGCACCTGCACCTGTACAGGGTGTCCGGCGGCGTAGGTACTAAAAAGCACCGAGTCTTTATCCGTTTTTTGGATAAACTGAAATGTGATTACATCGTTCAGCTTTATTTTATCGCCGGTATTATTTGTAAATATTTGGTATTGCGCGCCCCTAGGCGTGGTTTGCAATACAATTTGAGCATTAGCTTTAACAGCAAGTGTTAACACTAAAATAGATAGAATATATTTCATCGTAATAAAAAAAGCCTCCCCGTGAAGCGGGAAGGCTGTTAGCTTTAAATATTATTTAGCGGCTGGTTGTTTCTGTTGTGTTGGCATCACAAATTTTGGTACAACCGGTTTTGGTGCGTTTGGATTTGGATGAATGATATCAACTAATTCAATATCAAATACCAGCGGAGAAAATGGCTGTATAGGCCCACTTGAGTTTTCACCATAAGCCAGGCTCGACGGTAAAACGAACGTTCCTTTGGCGCCCTTGTTTAACAAACCGATACCTTCTAACAATCCCTTTATTATACCTGCATGGCCAAATTCAAAACGAAGCGGCTTATAAGGATTTTGAGGGTTAACAGGTAATTTTGCTTTTTGTATTTCGGCTTTTATGCTCGAATCAAAAACTTTACCATCCAGGTTTTTCCCCACATAGTTGATTACAGCGGTATCACCCAATTTGGGACTATCTCCCGATCCGGGTTTAGTTATAACATAATACAAGCCCGAACCGGTTTCGGTAAATTTTGTGTCGCTGTGATCAGCTATATATTTTTTAATTTTTGCAGGTTCCTGCTTTTTTACTCCA
>CAZZUU010000083.1:0-12745 GCA_964657275.1 uncultured Mucilaginibacter sp.
ATTCGGGCTTTAGCCACAAAATAGGCGAGGTTCACGAGGGTGCTGCTACAATGGACTGGATGGCACAAGAGCAGGAGCGTGGTATTACCATTACTTCGGCTGCCACTACTATCGACTGGAAATATCGCGGCCACCAATACCACATCAATATTATTGATACACCCGGACACGTAGATTTTACCGTTGAGGTAAACCGTTCTTTACGTGTGCTTGATGGTTTGGTGTTCCTGTTTTCGGCTGTTGATGGTGTTGAGCCACAATCAGAAACAAACTGGAGGCTTGCCAACAACTACAACGTTGCCCGTATCGGTTTCGTTAATAAAATGGACCGTTCAGGCGCCGACTTTTTAAATGTTGTAAAACAGGTAAAAAGCATGCTGGGCAGTAACGCTGTTCCGCTGCAATTGCCAATAGGTGCTGAAGAAAATTTTAAAGGTGTTGTTGATTTGATCAACTGGAAAGGTATTGTTTGGAATGAGCATGATAAAGGGATGACCTTTACCGAAGTGCCTATCCCGGAGGATATGATAGAGGAAGCAACCGAGTGGAGAGAAAAATTACTGGAATCAGTTGCCGACTATGATGAGAGCCTGATGGAGAAATTTTTTGATGCTCCGGATACCATTACTGAGCGCGAAGTTTTAGATGCTTTGCGTAAAGCTGTTTTGGATGCCAAAATAGTTCCGATGGTTTGCGGTTCATCGTTCAAAAACAAAGGTGTACAAACCATGCTCGATTATGTGATGGAATTATTGCCATCGCCTATGGATGTTGAAGGAATTGTTGGTACAAACCCAAACACCGGCGAAGAAATCGTTCGCCAGCCGTCAGAAAAAGAGCCGTTTGCAGCTTTAGCATTTAAAATTGCAACCGACCCGTTTGTAGGCCGTTTGTGCTTTATTCGTGTATATTCAGGTAACCTGGAAGCAGGTTCGTATGTATATAACATGCGTTCAGAAAATAAGGAACGTATCAGCCGTATCTTCCAGATGCATGCTAATAAGCAAAACCCTATCCCTAATGTTGGGGCAGGTGATATTGCCGCGGTAGTAGGCTTTAAGGATATTAAAACAGGCGATACCCTTTGCGATGAGAAACACCCTATAGTTCTTGAGTCGATGAATTTCCCTGATCCGGTTATCGGTTTAGCTATTGAGCCTAAAACACAGGCAGACGTAGATAAATTAGGTATGGCTTTAGGTAAGCTATCTGAAGAAGATCCAACTTTTAAGGTGAAAAGCGATGAAGAAACCGGCCAAACCGTAATTTCAGGAATGGGTGAACTTCACCTTGATATCATCATGGACCGTTTAAAACGCGAGTTTAAGGTTGAGGTTAACCAGGGTGCACCACAGGTTGCTTATAAAGAAGCAATTACCGGTACTACACAACACCGCGAAACGTACAAGAAACAAACCGGTGGTCGTGGTAAGTTTGCAGATATACAGGTTATTATTTCGCCAAACGACGAAGGCCAGGAAGGCTTACAATTTGTTAACGAGATTAGCGGTGGTTCAATCCCACGTGAGTTTATCCCGTCTGTTGAAAAAGGCTTCAAGGCTTCGATGGATAATGGTGTATTAGCCGGCTTCCCGTTAACAAATATGAAAGTTAGGTTAATTGATGGTTCGTTCCACGCGGTCGATTCGGATGCGTTGTCTTTTGAGATAGCAGCAAAATCATGTTACCGTGAGGCATTGCCAAAATGTAAACCAGTGTTGTTGGAGCCGATCATGAAAATTGAGATACTAACCCCTGAAGAAAACATGGGTGATGTTATCGGTGATATGAACCGTCGCCGTGGCCAGCTTTTGGGTATGGATTCACGTGCAGGTGCACAGGTTATTAAAGCTACCGTGCCACTTTCTGAAATGTTTGGTTATGTAACCCAGTTGCGTACCATCACATCAGGCCGTGCTACCTCAACTATGGAGTTTGACCACTATGCCGAAGCGCCAAGAAACGTGCAGGAAGAAGTTGTAGCCAAAGCAAAAGGGAAGAAGGCTGCTGCGAATGCATAATTAGAGATTAGTTGATTGGTGATTAGAGATTAGTTGCCAATCAATTTAGTATAAATAAAAACCGGTCAGTATATAACTAATAGCTCTTATAGCTGGCCAAATTAAAAATCGGTGAAATCACCCTCAATCGGTGAAATCCCACAACAAAAAATAAAATGAGCCAAAGGATCAGAATTAAATTAAAATCGTACGATTACAACCTGGTTGATAAATCAGCTGAGAAGATCGTAAAAACAGTAAAGCCTACGGGCGCCGTAGTAAGCGGACCACTTCCCTTACCAACCGAAAAGAAAATCTTCACCGTTTTGCGTTCACCGCACGTGAACAAAAAAGCGCGCGAGCAATTTCAACTATGCTCTTACAAGCGTTTACTGGATATCTACAGTTCAAATTCAAAAACTGTTGACGCCCTGATGAAGCTTGAATTGCCAAGCGGTGTTGAAGTTGAGATCAAAGTATGATAGTACCGGAAGATCAAGGTATTTAGAATCAAGAGCTAAAAATCAAGATTCAAGATAGATGAAGAAGCCATTTCGAAAGAGGTGGCTTTTTTGTTTAGTTTTATATCATTCTGAGTAGTATTGATTGTTTATTAAAACATGTTTGAATTAAATGTTACAAGCGAGCTTATTCCAAAAAAGTACCACTTTATAGTTAATTAATGGAGAAATGGCACCAACTCCATTAAATTTAATACATGGCAGCATACTTAATATACCCGGCCGCAGAACAGGAAAAGTTTGTAAAAGCTTTGCTGAAGCATTGGAAATTCCTTTTGTAAAATAGGATGAAGAAGAGCTACCACCACATGTATTAGCTGGCATCGCCCGGGGTCAGGCTGATATTGAAGCCGGCAGGTTTATCACTTTGGAGGAGTTTAAGAAAAAACTGCATATACCTTAATAAATCCTCCGGCATTTAATCTGCGAAATCACAATAATCAAAGAAAACCTGTGATCAGCCTCTCCCCATCAATTCATCAACCTTATTCCGCTCGGTTTGCAGTTCGCGGGCCAGCTTTTTTTCCTTATCGTTGGCTTTGGCTTTATAGGCCTTAAACTCTTCTTCCAGTTCATTATAAAGCTGGGTTCGGTATTTAGCTTCGCGACCATAATTACCCGTGCGGGCTATAACAACAATCGCGGTAACTCCAAATATCAAAACCAATCCCCAAACAATGAAATTATAGCTGGTTTTTGATAAAGTGATACCCAAAATAGTCATTCCGTTAATTTTCGCATTTGATGATGCGAGGGTTTGATCTTTGGTAGCTGCATCGGCTTTAAGGCTGTCAATGGCTTTATCCTGTGTACTTAGCCGGCTTTCAGCCGACTTTAGTTTACGCTTATTAATATTTATGGTATCCATCGCGCTCTTCCAAAGGGCTGAAACCATCGGCTGCTGGTAATGGTATATTTTTGATAAAAGGAATTGGTACTGTCCGTTTAAGCTTTTATCGAGCGGTGCGGTGGGAACAGCAACACTGTCGTGTCTTAAAGGAGCAGTGCGCTGTAGCGCGCGGGTTGTTGCGGTTGTATCTTTCTTCGGGACATAATATTTAGAAGTATGATACTTGTAAGCTTTATTTATCACAGCAGGTTTTACCGGCTTCAATTTCTTCGTGCTATCTTGGGCATAGCCTGATGAAATAATACCGCAAATAAGAATTGTTATAAGAGATATACGTAGCATAATAATAGGTTTGTAAAGTAAAATTAGTGTTTTGATATGATAAATGGATAATTTGAGGAGTCCGAAAGTTGGGAAAGTCCGAAAGTCGGAAAGAAAAAGATGTGTTCCCGGTAAATTTGGTTCAAACCAATCATCCAGTAACAAGTCTCCAATCAACTTATCTCTAACCACTAACTAACAAATCTCTTACTATATTAGCGGCATGAATATCGGCATTATTGGCCTGGGCGATATGGGACGCCTTTACGCCAAAGCATTTTCAAAAGCGGGCTACGAAGTTTGCGGCTGCGACCTTCCCGGAAACCGCGAGCGGCTGGAGGCTGAGCTTACCCCTTTTGGGATAAAAATACTAGACAACGGTAAAGATATTTCACGTACATGTGATTTGATCATTTATTCGGTGGAAGCCGACAGGCTGGCAATGGTTGTGGGTGAATTTGGCCCTTCGACCAAGTACGGCGCAATTGTGGCCGGACAAACCTCTGTAAAAACCCCTGAAATTCAAACATTCGAGAAGTACCTGCCTGCCGATGCACATATTATTACGTTTCATCCCATGCACGGGCCCGGTTTTGAACCAAAAGGGCAAAAGCTTATATTAATACCACACCGCACCGATAAGGAGGCGTACCAGCGCATGGTTGACCTTTTTACTGCTGTTCAGACGGATATAGTTGAGATTGCCGATTACCACGAGCATGATAAAATTGTAGCCGATACACAAGCCGTAACACACGTAGGGTTTGAAAGCATGGGAACTGCCTGGAAGGAAGCCGGCTTTTTTCCGTGGGAAAATGCCTCCTATATCGGCGGTATTGATAATGTAAAAATATTAACCACGCTGCGTATTTTTAGTTATAAAGCACACGTGTACGCGGGGCTGGCTATATTGAACCCTTATGCCCGGCAACAGGTAAAAAGATACGCTGTATCCGAATCGGAGTTATTTAAGTTAATGATAAAAGAGGAGGAAAGCATTTTCAGGGAAAGATTGTACCGCGCACGCGATTTTGTTTTTCATGAAAGCCGTAAACCAATCTTATTGAACGATAAGATAATGAAGGAGTTTTCGCTTTCCCCCAAGCCCGAATTGCAAAAACCCAATTCGCATTTGAGTATTTTAAGTATGGTTGATGCCTGGTACCATCTGGGCGTTAACCCTTATGATAACCTCATCTGCCAGACGCCGCCGTTCCGCTTGCGTCTCGGGATTGCCGAATACCTGTTTAAAAACGAACAGCTACTGGAAGAATCTATCGAAACCGCGTTATACGATAAGACCATTAGGGGCGACGATTTGGAGTTTCATTCGGCGGTACGGGAATGGTCGTCTATTATTGGTTATGGCGATATGGAAGGCTATAAAAAACATTTCAACGATGTACAGGCTTTTTTCCAGGGAAGACTGGAAGAAGGTAACAAACAAAGCGCTGAACTGATCAGGAGACTGATGATGGAGTAGGGGGAATTGCGGATGTCGGATTTTCGATGCCGGATTTAAAAAATATCTAGCAAAATCACTTGATAGCAGAAATGATTTATTCTGCCTACATTGGTCAAAATTTAAACTACTATTAACTACCCGATTTATTCTATTTATGCTCACAGTAATCAAATCATACAAACCGCAGTTAATTAAAAAACTGGCGATCCAGATACCACTTTTTCTTGTTTTCGCTTTATCGGTTGTTATTCTGTTTAATCCATGGGGGCCACCGTTAGACGTGCTTCACCTGTTATTAAGAATTCTGCTATGCATAGCGGCTTTTCTGCTAAATATCTACATGTTCGTTCAGTTGCAATATCTGCCTATAGGTGTTTCCTTTGATGATTCTTCAAAAAAAATCACCGTTACCTTTTTATTGTTAAAACCTATGGAAATTCAATTGGCTGATATTAAAGATTATAGCTCCACCATGGTTTATACCAAAAAGAAAGACAATGAAGGGTTGCTGGTGCATTTAAAAACAGGGAAGACGCTGTTGTTAAGTAACTTCAATTTAAAGGATTACAAGCCTGTTGAAACATTTTTCAAAAAAGCAAAAATCAAATACCTTGGGAAAGAAGATTTTAACTTCTTCCAGTATTACAAAAAGTGGCTTACAAAATAGGTGCTTATTTTTGTTGAGCGCAGCCATTTAATGCGTTTGTTATTTGCGGCGCCTGTCTATTTTTTCCGGAATTTTAATTTTTAATATCGTGTCGTTAACCGGCTCATTTCCCTGGTAGGTGAATTCCAGGATGCAGCCTTTGCAGCTGATTTGCTGCGGATTGTGCCTCGATGGTCCCGAGGTCATTATCGTACTGTCAACGGCCAGGTATATTTTATTCCCGCCTGATGAGACCGCGATGTCGCGATATCTCAGCCTGTTTTTAAAATAATTTATGGTATCGCTTATTATTTTACTGCCGTCTTTGTTTAATTTTAAACGGATCAACTTGCCACCTTTTAAAGTAGGCAGCAGTAATGAATTCTTCCATCCGGGTATGGCATCAGATGTATAAACGGCAATACTGCTTGGCGCTTCCGATGGCCAGTCCGAATCCTGGTTACCCTTTACACGCTCGTCAAATAATTTTTTTAGCGAAGCGTTTGAGTTAGGATAAAGAGAAATCAATGGGTCGCGATAATTCTCAGGGCCAATAGCTTTCAGGTTTTCTTTTTCACTCACGATAAGCGGATAGCTGGTATGCCATTTTCCGGGTATCTCATTAAACTCAGATACTCCGGCGGCTAAACCGTCATAATTACCATCTGCGAAACCGATGATCAGCGGATGCCCGTAATTCTTGCCTTTCTCAATAATGTTTACCTCGTCATCAGAAAATGGCCCATGCTCTGACGAGTATAAACGTCCGACACCGTTAATCACTCCATATTCAATACCCTGCGGGTTACGGTGACCGTATGTCCAAACAGCATTTTGTTTATCAGGGGCGTTAAAAGGGTTATCGTTCGGTATCCATTGGTCGTATTGATCTTTATCTTCGTCCGGTTCCGTATTAAACCTTAGGATCTTGCCTTCATAAACATATTTATTTTGCGCATGATTAACGCGTGCCGAGTTATCAAATTGCCCGGCGCCCATGTCGCCAACGGTATAAAAAAGATATTCTTTGCCGTCAACCGGCGCAATGGTGAGCCTGCCGCCATCATGGTCGCTGCTTTGAGGTATGCTATCGCATAACGTAACGGGTTCAATTAGCTTTTTAACTGTTGTATCATACTTATAACGTACAATGCGCGCCTTAAAAAAACAGCCTTTATAATTTACCAGGCATCCATTGCCTTCTTTGTTCTCGCCATCAAAATGATATACATATATAAGGTACACATAAGGTTTGCCGGTTAATAGTTTAGGGTGCAGCGCCATACCCATTAGCCCGCTTTGGGGCCAGGGCTTTCCGCCGCTCCCCCAGTACATGTTATCATATCTCGGGAATTCCCTTTTATTATTAATATCCAATATAACGCTCCGCTCGCGCGTCTCTGGGTTAATGCGCAACACGCGGTATCCTTTTGCCTCGGTAACCCATAAATAATCATCAGGGCCGTAGGTAATCTCCCAGGGATCGCTTAGTTTATCGGCGATCAGGCGCTCTGTAAACTTTTCGCCCATTGGGCCCGTTATGGTTTGAGCCAAATTATGTTTCGATGTGCAGGACATCAACAAGAAAAGCAATACAATCTGTTTTTTCATATGGAAAGGTTGACCGGCCGGTTTTGAGATTATTCACCCAATCAATCCGGCCGCTAATATAGTATTTAAGGTTATTTAAACTAACGGGCAAATCCTGCAAAGGAAATGCCTGTTAGTTTCTATACAGAGGTCAGTTGGATGTGTTATATTGTTTAGATAGCTTTCTTGATGAAAGCGTTACAGCTAATGATAAATAAATAGCGTTTTTGACTATCAGAGGCTTGTTTAACTCATCAAATTAACAAAATCCGTTTAACATAGTTTAATCGAACTCAATATGTTAAGTTGTAAATAGTTTATAATCAATTTGTTAACAAATATTGGTTGACATTGTTTATACTTTCAAAGTGCCCATTTTTGTTCATAAGAATTGATGGAAACAGGAAAAGTACCCGACTTCCGAACTTTTTAAACGGCGAAGCCCTCAATGAGGCCTTCGAAAGCAAACAATCCCGAATTAAACCTCGGAAGTCTTTGAATTAAATATTAAAAATTAATTTTTTATCTTATTTTTGTACGTAAATAAGTACTTAATTATATGGATGTATTAAATTATACCGAATTCCGCCGCAATCTTGCTAAAAGCCTGGACAAAGTAAATGACGATGCCGAAATTGTGATCGTATCACGCAGTAAAGGAAAAAATGTGGTGGTGATGGATTTGGATGAATATAATGCGATGGCAGAAACCTTACATATTGTTAAAAGCGAGGCTAACCGGAAACGCCTGCAGGATTCTATCGATGAGATGAATGGCGGTAAATATCATTCCCACCCATTGATCGAAGATTGATATGGAGTTAGTTTGGCAATCAAAAGCATGGGAGGATTACCTTTACTGGCAGCAAACAGATAGGAAGGTATTACAACGAATTAACGATTTGATAAAAGAGTGTTTACGCACACCATTTAAAGGTATCGGCAAACCAGAGCCATTAAAAGGAAATTTTGCAGGTAACTGGAGCAGACGGATAACGGACGAACACCGTTTAATATATTGTATAAAGGATAACCGGCTGCATGTTTTGCAATGCAGGTATCATTATAATTAGTTTGCTAGTAAGCTCGTCCAATCATTTTTTAATTGACTAAAATTTTGTATTTTTAGTAGATCAACAAATCAATAAAGCCAATCGAAGGCTCTTAAGAAATAAGGACTTGATCAGGTAAGAATTAACTTTGTGCTAATCTTAGTTTTATGCATTCGCCATCTTTTCTACATATTGCTGACGGTTCAATAGACCTATCATTAAACCCTTTAAAAAAAGAGAGCCTCAAATCTCATATTAAATATTCTTTGTTATTTGAAGAGAATATATTGTTTACGGACACGCAATTAATAGATAATAGAAACCTAAGAGAATTATTATTTGAGGATTGCGAGTTCGCGAGCCTATTTAATAAGGATAACTTAATAATTGCCCTAAGAAATGTCATCGACATTCGCAAAAATGCTCAGGAATACTCGCCGAGATATATTCACTCACCTACTATTGCTGATGTACTGGAAGGTTTTATAAGTTGGGATAAATGTTATTGGCGAAATAATTTAAATACAAATGACAGAAATAAATATGCTCAAACAGGCGAATTAAATAATATTGCTAAGAGAGCAAACTTAGAGCGATATTCACTGGTATCAGTTGGCTGCACTTTTACCGACGATGTTTTAGCCCTGTTAGCAAGAGAAGAAATACAAAAAAATATTGGAGAAAAACTGGCGACACAAATTTATGAGTTAGTAATACAAAAAAGAATTGAGCAAATAAGTGAAATAAATCCAAAAGGTGGAATCGGAATAGCTTACTTTAAAAATCAGTTAGACGAAGACTTAAGAATAATGGGATTCGAAAAAGAATGGAAAAAAAGCAAGAAAGTTATTTTGGATATAGTCCAATCTCCATATTTAACCGCATTACCGAAAATTTTCAATGCCAATCCAATTTACGGAGAGATGCACAAACCTCAAATTCAAATTATGAACGGCAAATCAAAAATGGAAATTATTGGTGAAGATGAAGCTTATAACACACGTCTTATGCAATATGAAATCGGAATAAATTCTTTAACAACTAAATCGATATTTAAATTAAGAGAGAGTTCACAATTTGAAAATTTCAGAAATTCCATAGATAACTATGATGGTTCAATAATGGCATTTGAGAATGTTAAGTATTTTTATGAAACCTATAAAAATACAATTGATGACGAGATATTGAAATGTTTTCCATTTTTAAAAGAGCCTAAAAAGATCTGTAGAGAAAATGTTCGGCCAGTCGAGCTTTTGTATAATACTCCAAATTATGCAGGTATCGTGCTTTCTTCATTGGCAATATTATCTGTAAATTTTTCAGGAATGAACCCCTTCGCATTTGGATTAGGAATATTGGGGCTTGTTGGCGCTAAGTTTTCAAGTGAAGTAAAAGAAAAGGATCGATCCGATAAAGAAATTTACAAAAGAACAACGATCAAACATTTAGAAACAAGTAAATCTAACAAAATCTCTGGGCAATATATAGCAAATGAACACTCGAATAGTACGGAGCAGAACGTACAAAAATGTACTCATTCTATATTATTTAGTAGCGTAAACTAGAGCAATGTGTTATTAAATATCCCATTAATTATAGCTGTTACCTCTCCGAAGAAAATTGGGCGCATAAATAATTGATTCGAAAATCTTGATTCAAAATGCGTCTTTTCTCGCGGAAATTAACCTACGCAATATTTTATAAAAAAATAACTTACCTACTATTTGACAATTAATCTAAAATTTCTATCTTTGCCGTCCCTTAACGGGGGATAATATGCCTTGAACGAAGCCCTACTGCTTCGATGGGCACTAATAAAATAAGAAAATGTCAGGAATAATTGGTAAAAAAGTAGGAATGACCAGCATTTTCGATGAAGCAGGAAAGAACATTCCCTGCACAGTAATCGAAGCTGGCCCTTGTGTGGTAACACAGATCAGGTCTGTTGATACAGACGGATATTCAGCAATACAGCTGGCTTATGGTGAGCGAAAGGAAAAGCATACTACTGCTCCTTTAAAAGGCCATTTCCAAAAAGCAGGTACTTCCCCAAAACGCAGACTGGTTGAATTCAAAACTTTCGAAGATGAAAAAAGCTTAGGTGATACTGTCACTGTAGATATTTTTGAAATCGGCGATTTTGTGGATGTGGTTGGTACTTCAAAAGGTAAAGGTTTTCAGGGTGTGGTTAAACGTCATGGTTTTGCCGGTGTGGGTATGCAAACTCACGGTCAGCATAATCGTTTGCGCGCACCTGGTTCACTGGGCGCTTCATCATGGCCTTCACGCGTATTTAAAGGTATGCGCATGGCTGGTCAAACCGGAAACACACGCATCAAGGTTCAAAACCTGCAGGTGGTTAAGGTGTATGCTGAGCAAAACCTGTTGGTTGTTAAAGGTTCCATTCCCGGAGCTAAGGGTTCATTCGTAATAGTGGATAAATAAGATGGAAGTCAACGTAGTAAATGTATCAGGCAAAGAAACAGGTGCAAAAGCGCAGCTTTCTGATTCCGTATTCGGTATTGAGCCAAACGATCACGCTATTTATCTTGATGTTAAGCAGTATTTAGCTAATCAGCGTCAGGGTACACACAAAGCAAAACAGCGTAACGAAATTGCAGGTTCAACCCGCAAATTATATAAGCAAAAAGGTACAGGCGGTGCCCGTGCAGGTAGTGTAAAATCACCATTGTTTAATGGTGGTGGCCGTGTATTCGGTCCGCAGCCGCGCGATTACAGTTTCAAGTTAAACAAGAAACTGAAATCACTGGCACGTAAATCAGCTTTATCATACAAAGCAAAAGACAGCAGCATCGTAGTTGTTGAAGATTTTAATTTTGATGCTATCAAAACTAAAAGCTACATACAATTTACAACTGATTTGAATGTTAGTGATGAAAAAACGCTTTTAGTGTTAGGCGCTGCAAACAACAATGTTTATTTATCAAGCAGAAACCTGAAAAAAACTAAGGTTATTTTAGCTGAGCAGTTAAACACTTATGATGTGTTAAACGCAGGCAAGCTGATTTTAACTACAGGTGCTCTTAAAACTTTGGAGGAAGCATTAGCTAAGTAATTATGGAAATTTTAAAGAAACCCTTACTTACTGAAAAAATAACTCAATTAACCGAGAAACTTAACCGTTATGCTTTCAAAGTTGATCACAGAGCTAATAAAATTCAGATCAAAGGAGCAGTTGAGGCAATGTATGGTGTTAACGTTACAGCCGTAAACACTATGAAATACGTTGGAAAACTAAAAAGTCGCAATACTAAGGCAGGCGCCGTAAGCGGTCGTTCTGCAACTTATAAAAAGGCGATCATTACGTTGAAAGACGGAGAGGTAATAGATTTTTATAGCGGTATATAAATAAAGAGATGGCAGTTAAAAGATTTAAGCCGGTTACGCCCGGTACCCGCTTCCGCATTGATACCAGTACTTCGGATATCACTACAAACGTTCCTGAAAAATCGTTGGTGGTATCTGCAAATACAAGATCGGGTGGACGTAACAACAGCGGTAAAATGACCATGCGCTATTTAGGTGGTGGCCACAAACAAGCTTACAGGTTAATAGATTTCAAACGTAATAAATTTGACATCCCTGCAAAGGTTGCTACTATTGAGTATGATCCTAACCGTTCTGCACGTATAGCACTATTACATTTTGTTGATGGTGAAAAAAGATATATGCTGGCCCCTGAAGGCTTAACAGTTGGAATGACAGTATTGTCAGGCGAGGCTGTTGCTCCAGAAATTGGTAATACGTTACCATTAAAGAGCATACCACTGGGATCAATCATACACAATATTGAATTAAACCCTGGCCAGGGCGGTACCATAGCACGCAGTGCCGGTACTTATGCCCAGCTATCTGCCCGTGATGGCAAATATGCCATCATCAAATTGCCATCAGGTGAAACCCGTATGATATTGTCAACTTGTTTGGCAACTATCGGTACCGTTTCAAATGGCGAAAGAGCTAACGCAGTGTTGGGTAAAGCCGGTAGAAAACGCTGGTTAGGCCGCAGGCCAAGAGTTCGTGGTGTAGCTATGAACCCGGTAGATCACCCTATGGGTGGTGGTGAAGGTAGGGCCTCAGGAGGTCATCCCCGTTCACGTAAAGGTTTATTAGCCAAAGGCTTTAAAACCCGTGACAAAAAGAAAACATCGGATCGTTATATCATTGAAAGAAGGAAAAAATAATGGCTCGTTCAATTAAAAAAGGACCTTACATCGATCATAACCTTGACAAAAAGGTTACGACGCTAAATGATTCAAATAAGAAATCAGTAGTAAAA
>CAZZUU010000084.1:0-12471 GCA_964657275.1 uncultured Mucilaginibacter sp.
GATAAGATATTAAAGAACAGCATCGTTGATCCCGAAATAATGCCAAAGTTTAATTTAACCCACGTATTGCGGTTAACCGACGATACCGGCATTGTGCAGCATGCTAAATACGGCATCCCAAATTTAAAGGAAGGTTACTGTTTGGATGATAATGCAAGGGCATTAATCATGGCGCTAATGGCTTATCAGCGCAGCAAGAGCCGTGAAGCATTTGAATTATTGCCAATATACCTTAGCTATATCCACTATATGCAAACCGACGACGGAAATTTCCGCAATTTCCTGAGTTTTGACCGGCGTTACCTGGACGAAGTTGGTTCTGAAGATTCGTTCGGGCGTACTATTTGGTCATTAGGGTATTTAATTGGCTGCGGCGCAAGCAATTCTTACAAGGAATTTGCATTAGAGATATTTCAACGGTCATTCCCGCATTTTAAGGCCTTAAAACATTTACGGGGGATGGCCAATACCATAATTGGCATTAGCTTATATCTTAAAGCTGTACCCGGCGATGAAGGAATGGTTACAGAATTGGTAAGGCTTACCCAGCCTTTGATTGATGCTTATGAAAACCAGCAGTCGGAAGATTGGCAGTGGTTTGAAGAAAAAATGACCTATGATAACGCTATTCTCCCACTTGCGTTGCTACACTCCTGCGAAATAACAGGGAATGAAAAAGCCAGACAGGTGGCACTTAAAACGATGGCCTTTTTGGATAAATTAACATTATCAAATGGTTATCTGAGCCCTGTTGGCAATGATGGCTGGTATTATCGTGGCGGTACATTCCCAACATTTGACCAGCAGGCTATAGAAACCATGGCTATGGTGCTAATGCATTTCCAGGCATACCAGATATCGCGTAAGCCGCAGTATATCGAGAAAATGTTCCTGAGCTATAAATGGTTCCTTGGGGAAAACACGCTGCGCGCTCCTTTATATGATCACGAAACAAAAGGCTGTTGCGATGGCTTACTGCCTACAGGCATTAACCGTAACCAGGGCGCTGAAAGCACGCTTGCCTATCTCATATCCCACCTTACTGTGTTGAAAGCGTTTGAGCTGGAATATGAATATAACAAAGTAGGTCAGCAGGTTGAAAGCTATTAAATGAAGGTAGCGGTATTAGCGCCCGTTGCCTGGCGCACACCGCCCAGGCATTATGGCCCGTGGGAGCAAATAGCATCCAATATTGCGGAAGGTTTAGTAGCAAAAGGCGTAGACGTTACACTTTTTGCTACCGGTGATTCCATCACCGCTGGTAAGTTAGAGGCGGTATGTGATAAAGGTTATGAGGAAGATCGAAGCCAGGATGCCAAAGTGCTGGAATGCCTGCACATCAGTAACCTGATGGAAAAAGCGGGCCAATTTGATATCATTCATAATAATTTCGATTTTTTACCGCTTACCTATTCTGGTTTGATAAAAACGCCGGTTATTACTACTATACATGGATTTTCATCTCCGAAGATCATCCCGGTGTTTAAAAAGTATAATTCCATGGGGCATTATGTGTCGATAAGCAACGCAGACAGAAGCCCGGAACTGGAATACCTGGCAACGGTCTACAATGGTTTGAATATCAAAGATTTTGAATTTAATGCCTCACCGGATGATTACCTGTTATATTTCGGAAGAATACATCATGATAAAGGAACAGCGGAGGCGATAGAAATTGCCAAAAAAAGCAATCGTAAATTGCTGATTGCGGGTATTATCCAGGATGAGAACTATTACCGGGAAAAGATAGAGGCGCAATTAAATTCGCAAATACAATACGTCGGCCATGCGGGCCCGGAAAAACGTAACGAGCTTTTAGGGAACGCGTCGGCCTTGCTGCACCCTATAAATTTTAATGAGCCTTTCGGTATGAGTGTGGCAGAGGCTATGTTATGCGGCACACCTGTGATCGCTTTTAACAAAGGATCCATGCCCGAATTAATACAGCATGGACGATCGGGTTTTTTAGTTGACAATATACAGGAGGCTATTGAAGCCGTAAATCAATTGGCTAAAATTGACAGGCGGACATGTTGTGATTGGGCCGGCTCGCAATTTTCGAGCGAGAAAATGGTGGATGATTACCTAAACCTGTATAAGCAGATTTTAAATTAACCAATCCCAATAATATCAGATCCCGTCCTCTTTAAGCTTATTGATCAGTTCATCAAGGTCAACTTCTGCGAAAGCTGTAGAAGAATCTGATACGCCGTAGGGGATGATCAGTTTGTTGTTGTGAACGAGCGCCCCACAGGAATAAAGCACGTTAGGTACATAGCCTTCACGTTCGTCGCTGTTAGGGATCAACAATGGTTCACGCAGGCGGCCTACTTCTACAGCAGGATCATCCAATTTAAGAAGACTTGCGCCGAGTACATACCTGCGCATCGGGCCAACACCGTGGGTTATCACTATCCAGCCATCCTTCGTTTCTATAGGCGAACCGCAATTACCAATTTGTATAAATTCCCAGGCAAATTTAGGCTGCTGGTACATAATGGGTTTTTCCCAGATGTTAATCTTATCCGAGTACATGATGTAATTATTGCAACCATCAATGCGCGATATCATGGCATACTTACCGTTTATCTTACGTGGAAAAAGTGCCAGGTTTTTATTTTGAGCCCCATCGCCATACAATGGCATTATTTTAAAATTATAAAAATCGGTGGTTTGTAACAGCTTGGGCATTATCAACGCGCCGTCATAAGCCGTGTAAGTGGCATAATAAACACAGCTCCCATCTTCATCGGTAAATTGCACAAACCGGGCATCTTCAATCCCTTTTCGCTCATATTCGGATATCGGGAATATTACCCGGTCGGAGATATCGGTATCTAATGAAAAAACAATTTCATAGTAAGAATCGGCCAGCCACAAAATCTTATCATATTCCAGCTTCTTCATGTCGCTTTCCTGTAGCTTTTGCGAATCGAGAATGATCCTGCGCAGGTTTGAATATTCAAAATGATGATCGAGCTTTCCTTCCAGTTCCTTCAATACATCGATATTGATTTGCGTGGTGACGGCCTTTTCAAAAAAGAGTTTCTTGTTATAAACAGCATTTCTCACAATTTCAGCTTCGTCAATGTAGCTTCCTGCCGGTAGAACGGTAATGTTATTAGCCTGGTCAATTAATGCCCGCCTGAAGGTGATAGACGAAATGTGCCCCTCGCCAACAGCCCTGAAGCTAATGATAACGCGTCGCTGGCCTTCCTGTAACTCAGTTTGATCTGGATCCTCAACTATTGAGGGATTAAAAAACGCAGCCGATTCGATAGAATACTCATGCGTAAAATAAGATCCGATTAATAACTTACGATAAACAGTTAAGGTGTCATATTCGATGTCGAGTTCAGCGAAAAGCGGCTTTAATTTGCTGCAATGGCGATTTAGTGCACGTGTTATATTTCTGTGCCGCTTTGAATATTCCTGCAATAAAGGCGAAACTATTGCAAAGGCCCCATCCTCGCTGATGCTCATTACCCTTTGAATTACTTCTTTAGCACGATCGTTCCCATTAAAAAAGAACCTGGCTATAACACGTTTCGGATCTGGATTTATTCGTATTGGCTTGCGTTCAATGGAAAGTCTCATAGATGAAAATGTATTTATTATTTAACACCAACGTTGCAAAATTGATTGCGGCAATTTTACAAACCTTTTAACGAAGTTTTTAAATTAGTTTTAATTAGATGGGTAAGAAAGCAACACATGGTATGCGAGATGAATTTAGCGAAATGGATATGTAACTTGTTGGTTGAAATAACTAATCAATCAACTTAATTTAACCCACTCTAACTTAATGAACTTTTAAACCATTTTATTTCGCTTAACCAGGTACGATTTTAAAACGTGGTTGTATCCGTCTTCAATATTTGCGTCAACAAGGTCGATATGGTATTGCGCGCATTTTAGTTCAAGTTCGTGGCGATAATGCTCGAGCGACGACCGGTACGAATCCCGTATTTTGTTGGGGTGAACCCTGACTTGTTCACCACTTTCCATGTCGATAAAATGATGCGGACGATTATCAAAGTTAAAATCAAGTTCTTTTTGCTTGTCATTAACATTAAAAATAACCACCTCGTGCTTGTTATATTTTAAATGCTGTATAGCGGCAAATAACGATTGCAGTTTTTCGCGGCTTAAACTATTTTCCAGCATATCGCTAAAAATAATAACCATTGAGCGTTGGTGTATCTGTCCTGCAACCTGGTGCAATACACCGGTGATATCGGTAGCGGTATTTATTTTAGGCTGGTTATATGCTTTCTCCAATTCGGCATATAAATAAAAAAGGTGGGTAGAAGTTGATTTTACAGGGCTCAGCCAATCAACTTTGTCCGAAAAAAGGCAAAGGCCAAAGGCATCACGTTGTTTTTTAAACAAGTACATGAGCGATGCCATCGCATAAATAGAAAATTGAAGCTTATTCGTTCCCTTTTCGGGGAAATTCATTGAAGAGGAGGTGTCAAGCAGCAGGTAACAACGCAGGTTGGTTTCTTCCTCAAACTGCTTTACAAACAGTTTATCAGTACGGGCAAGCAGTTTCCAATCAATATTTTTTACCGACTCGCCATTGTTGTACA
Organism: uncultured Mucilaginibacter sp.; assembly: GCA_964657275.1. GTDB lineage: Bacteria > Bacteroidota > Bacteroidia > Sphingobacteriales > Sphingobacteriaceae > Mucilaginibacter. The sequence continues at coordinate 4,593 of CAZZUU010000084.1, forward strand.
GGCGATGTTCTGCAAATTCAACTGAAAAACCGTGAAACGGGCTTTGATGCAGGCCGGTTATAAATCCTTCCACCACCTGCCTTGCCAGCAGTTCCAAATTAGCTAATTGCCTAACGTGCTGATCCTCACCTAACATATTTTTTGTGATTTCACCGATTCTAAAGAAATTTCACCGATTTAAAATAAAGTTAATATAAAAAAATTGCACCGACTAGTTTGCGCTAATCGGTGCAATCGATATAAAATATCGGTGTAATCTTAATTATGCTAATTGCTTAAGTAACTTATCTGTTAATACAGATTTTGGAACTGCGCCAATTTGTTTGTCTACAATTTCGCCATTTTTGAAAAACAAAAGAGCTGGTATGTTACGGATACCAAATTTCATTGATATACCGGGATTGTTGTCAACGTTTACTTTACCCACAACCGCTTTGCCATCATATTCTTTTGCAATTTCTTCAACTACCGGGCCAACCATACGACAAGGTCCGCACCACTCTGCCCAAAAATCAATCAATACGGGTTTGTCAGATTTAAGAACAAGTTCATCAAAGTTTGCATCAGTTATTTCTAAAGCCATGATATTTATTTTTTAAAATTAGTGTTACAAATATATACTATTCAAATAGCTTGCCGCAACTATAAGTATGACAATATGACAATAATATTATTCCTTACATGAATATTGGGCAGGTTTGATTTTTGAATGACAAATTGAATTCAAAAGTTAAAATTCAAAAGTCAAAAACCAAAACAGCTTGCTTTCGCCCATGATAAAAAATCCGAAATGGAAAATCCGATTTCCGAAATAAAAAAATACATTTGAAGCATGAGTATCGTTGTTGAATCATTAACAAAAGTTTATGGTGCCCAAAAGGCCGTAGATGGTATAAGTTTTAGTGCCAACCCGGGCGTATTGGGGTTTTTAGGGCCAAATGGAGCCGGTAAATCAACTACTATGAAGATGCTTACCTGCTTTATCCCACAAACGGGGGGCAGTGCATCAGTATGCGGGTACGATATTGAAAAGCAACCGCTGGAGGTAAGGCGTAATATAGGTTACCTGCCCGAAAGCAACCCACTTTACCTGGATATGTATGTAAAGGAGTCGATGGAATTTATTGCAAATATCCATCAAATGCAATCGCCAAAGCAGCGTATAGATCAAATTATTGAACAAACCGGTTTGGGGCCCGAGCAGCACAAAAAAATAGGCCAGTTGTCAAAGGGCTATCGCCAGCGCGTTGGTTTGGCACAAGCCATCCTGCATGATCCGAAAGTATTGATATTAGACGAGCCAACGTCCGGGTTAGACCCTAATCAACTTATCGGTATCCGTCAGCTAATTCTCGAATTAGGTAAAACAAAAACAGTCGTTTTATCAACCCATATTATGCAGGAGGTTGAGGCGGTTTGTAACCAGGTGATCATCATCAATAAAGGTAAAATAGTAGCCGATGACACATTGGAAGGCTTGCGGACAAAGAATAAAGGCAAAACGCTTGAAAATATTTTTATCGAACTGACCAATGCGGTGTAAGTGGTGGTATTAATAAAATAATCAACTGCAAAAATGATTGCTATACAAAGTATACAAACCAGAATTTATGAAATACGTGGTGAGCGTGTAATGTTGGATATGGATTTGGCTACCCTTTATGGAGTACCGACAAAAGTACTTAACCAGTCCGTAAAGCGTAATATCAAGCGTTTTCCGAACGATTTTATGTTTCGGCTTACGATTACCGAATGGCAAATTATGCGGTCACAAAATGTGACCGCATCTAAAAGCAACATACTTTTAGGGTCACAAAATGTGACCGCATTCCAAAATAAAAGGAATATAAATATTACACCCCATGCCTTTACCGAGCAAGGCGTTGCCATGTTAAGCGGCGTACTTAACAGCGATACCGCAATAAACATGAATATTGCGATTATGCGGGCATTTGTGGCAATTAGAAAGCTTGCATTACAACCAACGGATGCGATAGAGCAGATAAAGGAAATAAAGGAAAAGCTGGAGGAACACGATGTACAGCTCAACGAAATTTACGATGCAATTGAAAATTTGCTGGATGAGAAGATTGCGCAAAAGAAATGGGACGAACGGGAAAGAATAGGGTTTAAGAAATAGTTAAGCATAAAATACTCCTCATATATGAATAAATTTTTACTTTTTGTCGCTTTTTTGACATGCATTGGGTTCAGCAGTGTTGCCCAACGGTCAAATACATCGCCCCAGATGAGCGTTGGTGGCGAATTCGGTATGCCGGTTTCAGCGGCAAGTTCTATATATGGTACTGCCATCGGGGCATCGGTTAAGCTCGAAGTGCCGGTTATAGCACCCGGGCTGAGCGCAACGGTCACTACCGGCGTCAGCGCTTTTTTTCTCCGGTTCTATTATACCGGAAATGAGCGCAATGCTACCTATTTGCCTTTTGAGTTAGGCGTTAAATACTATTTTTCGAAGATTGGCTATGTTGAAGGTGATGCGGGCATATCGTCTAATCTAAACCGTTTTTATCCTGATTCTAAAACCGCGTTAATTTTATCCCCCATAATTGGTGTAACCGCACCAACTAATCACCACAAACACACCATCGATCTTGGGTTAAGGGCCGAGCAACGGGTAGAAAGTCACCGCAGTATCACGCAAATAGCTGTGCGCATAGCGTATAGGTTTAAGGTGTAAATTGGAGTCTCCGGCATGTTGAAAAAAGTAAGGATAGCAAAAAATAAAATCTGTACTTTGGCTTTTTCCTTTGTACATTATTGTCGTAATTTCGGCGTTTAATACCTGATCAGATAAAGTGCTTAGCATTCTCAAAAAAGAAATTACTTCTTATCTCAGTTCCCTGGTAGCTTACGTTACTATCGGCGTGTTTTTGTTGGTTTTAGGATTGTTTTTATGGGTGTTCCCCGATTCCAGTATCCTTAACTATGGCTACGCCGGGTTAGACAGTTTGTTCAGCACTGCGCCTTACCTGTTTATGTTTTTGATTCCGGCTATAACTATGCGCTCCCTGGCCGAAGAACGTAAAGAAGGCACTTTTGAGCTACTGCTTACACGCCCCTTAACCGACTGGCAAATTGTACTGGGCAAATATTTTGCCTCCCTGCTTATTGTGTTTTTTGCATTAGTACCAACCCTGGTTTACTATTACTCCGTTTATACGCTGGGTTCGCCGCAGGGCGATATTGACACCGGCGGGGTAATTGGTTCCTATATCGGCTTATTTTTATTGGGCGCGGGCTTTGCGGCTATTGGCTTGTTTGCTTCCTCCATAAGTAAAAACCAGATCATCGCTTTTACTGTTGCGGTGTTTCTTAGTTTCTTTTTCTACAGCGGATTTGACTCTTTAAGTCAGCTATTATCCCTGCAAAATTTAGGGCTGCAAAATTTCGGAATAACGGAACATTACGATTCGGTAAGCCGGGGTGTTTTAGATACCCGCGACCTGGCCTACTTTATCATCCTGGCCGGAGTATTCATTTGCCTTACACTACTTGTATTGCTTAAACAAAGGCAAAAAAGTATAAAGGACAGGACTTTGCTGGGAACCGTAGTGATTTTAATTTTATTGGGAATTATATCCAATTCAATATTTACCCGTTTCGACTTTACAAAAGAAAAACGCTTCACCATATCTGCGGTAAGCAGAAATATAATGGATAGCCTTAAAAAGCCTGTTAACGTATTTGTTTATCTGCAGGGTGATAATTTCCCGGCCAATATGAAAAGGTTGCAGCGGGCCACTCGCGATATGTTAAGCGATTTACAGGCTTACAGCCATAATAAGCTGCAATTTATATTTGTCGACCCGATTGCGGAGATCAAACGCTTGCCGGATGACGAACAAAAATCGGCCTATGATTCTTTGCAGGCCAAAGGCATAGTTGGGCAACCCAACAGCGTAAAAACCGATAACGGCGTAACGCAGATGCTGATATTTCCGCAGGCGCTTGTGCAGTATGGGGGGCGGCAAATAGCTGTAAATTTATTGCAAACACGTATCGGCCTTTCGGATGAAGAGGTTTACAATAATTCCATTCAAAATTTAGAATACGCCTTTTCATCCGCCATAAAAAAGGTAACCAGCGGTGGGAAACCCATTGTTGTGTTTACCGAAGGCAACGAAGAACTTTCTGACCTGCAATTGAACGATGCCATCAAATCATTATCAGACGGGTACGAAGTGGGACGGCTTGATTTAAACATTGTGCCATTTGACACCCTGATGAAAGCAAAGCTGCTGATTATCGATAAACCAAGTAAAGCGTTCACTGAACCGGAAAAGTTTAAAATAGATCAGTTTATCATGCGCGGCGGACGGGTGTTGTGGGCCATCGACCAGGTTAACGCCGAGATGGATAGCCTGCGCGGCCATGGGGGTGAAGAAATGTCGTTCCCCAAGCAACTGGAGCTGGACGACCAATTGTTTACCTACGGAATCCGCATTAATTACGACCTGATAGCTGACATGAGCTGCGCGCAAATACCTATCAGCACCGGCAACGTAGGCGGGCAGGCCCAAATACAATTACTGCCGTGGCTCTATTACCCGCTGTTGATGCCCGATTCAAAAAACCCGCTGGTGAAAAACCTTGATGCCATTAAAAGCGAGTTTATAAGTACTATTGATACGCTGGCTGTGAAAAATGTAAAGAAAACTGTTTTGCTCAACTCATCGCCTTACAATAAAAAAATAAGCGCCCCCCATATCGTATCACTGCAGGCGGTTGAGCAGGAGCCCAACCCCAAAGATTTCCAGGGCCAGCCAAAAGCAGTTGCTGTTTTACTGGAAGGTAAATTTAAGTCGGATTTTATGAACAGGCCATTGCCGGAGGGTTTGAATGAGAAGGTGGCTATACTGCCCCAAAGCAAACCGACAAAAATGATAGTGATAAGCGACGGTGATGTATTTAAAAATGAGATCGGCTCCGATGGCTCGCCTTATCCGCTTGGATATGACCATTATATGCGGCAAAATTTCGGAAATAAAAATCTTTTGTTGAATATAGCAGACTATATGACCGATGACTCTGGACTTATTTCACTGCGCACAAAAGAGATTAAAATACGTCTGCTTAACCGCGCACGCATACGTACAGAAAAGTTACATTGGCAGCTGATAAATAACATTGTGCCCTTGGCATTATTGTTAATATTTGCTATTTTTCAACATTATATCCGCAGGCGAAAGTATGCTCATTAAATTTTATACTTTTGAGTGATTAATTCCAGCTATTTATGAGATTTATTGTTTCTACATCAACTTTACTCAAGCAATTACAGGCCGTTAGCGGTGCATTAAGCAATAGCACCGTATTACCTATTTTAGAAAACTTTTTGTTCGAGATAAAGGATGGGAACTTAACTATTTCGGCGACTGATCTGCAGACCAGTATGACCACCTCTTTGTCTGTTGAGGCCAAGGAAAACGGCCGTATTGCTATACCATCGCGCATTTTGCTGGAAACATTGAAATCATTGCCGGAGCAGCCTGTAAATTTTTCAGTTGACGATAAAACATTTGCTATAGAAATAAATGCCGGCGACGGCAAGTATAAATTGAACGGCGAGAACGGAGAGGATTTTCCAAAGATACCCGTAGTTGAAAATGCTTCATCGGTAAATCTGCCGGCGTCGGTATTAGCCGAAGCGATCAGCAAAACTATTTTTGCGGTGAGCAATGACGAATTGCGCCCGGCTATGACGGGTGTTTACTGCCAGTTATCAACAGATTCACTAACTTTTGTGGCTACTGATGCACATAAACTGGTACGTTATCGCCGTAAGGATGCCAAAGCAGCAGCTACCACCTCGTTTATATTGCCAAAGAAAGCCTTAACGTTACTGAAATCGTCATTACCCACAGATGACGTTAACGTTTCTGTTGAATATAACAGCACCAGTGCCTTTTTTAAGTTTGGCAACATTAACTTGGTATGTCGTTTAATTGACGAACGTTACCCGGATTATGAGGCTGTTATCCCCTTAAATAATCCCAATAAATTAAGTATTGATCGTTTGGCCTTTTTAGGATCGCTGAGCAGGGTGGCTATTTATGCCAATAAAACCACGCACCAGGTACGGTTGAAGATTAATGGCAGCGAGTTAAATATTTCATCGGAAGATATTGATTTTGCAAACGAAGCCCATGAACGGTTAAATTGCCAGTACGAGGGTGAGGATATGGAAATTGGTTTTAACGCACGTTTTTTAATAGAGATGTTAAAGAACTTAAGCTGCGAAGAGGTTTCCTTAGAAATGTCGACTCCTAATCGTGCGGGCTTGTTGTTACCGCAAGGCGGAGACGTTAACGAGGATGTGCTGATGCTGGTTATGCCGGTTATGCTTAATAGTTATGCATAATTATAGGTTAGAGACTAGGAATTAGAGATTAGGAAATACCAATTCAAATATAGCCGCCTAAGCATCAGGCATTAATCTGTCAACTAATCTCTGCTCACTAACCACTTATAGCCTCTTTTTTATGACCGCTTATAACAAAACTTACTATAAGCAGTTATAATAACAATTAACCATATGTACCTGAGGTATTCTATTTTACTTTTCATTATCGTTGTCATGGGGCTTTTGTCGTGCAAAAATGATGACAACGTTTTTGCACCGGTTAATTATTCCTATATCAATTTTGTAAATGCATCTGGTGATACCCTTAATTTTTTTTTAAACGGCACCCGTCAAAATAACTTATCCGGCATAAATCCCACATCGCAAACTTTTTATATAAAGGTCCCTGACGGTCAGCAAAATTTGCAGTTTAAAAAAACGGGGAGTCCGGTAGTTCTATTTAATGTGCCATTAAAATTAGCCGAAAATTTTAACTATTCTATATATGTGGCCGATGAAGCAAGTACAGGGGTATTTTATAGTCAGGATATTTTAGATACTTCGGGTATTAGCAAAGGCAATTTCTTTAAATTACGATTTGTTAATGCGTCGCCTGATGCAGGTAACCTTTCCGTTTCTATTGGAGATACCGCCAGCTTCAGTGCGCTAGCTTACGCGCAAACCTCCGCATTGAGGGTTGTAGGTAGTGGAAAAAAAACAATAAAAGTATACCAAGCTGGCGCTACCTTGCCGTTAATAGACACCATAATTGCGATGCAACCCCAGTTTATATACACCTTGTTTTCCAAAGGTTTGATTAATGGAAAGGGAACATCTAAAATAGGCGTTGGTTTGGCCAGAAATTACTAGTTATAGTACATGATAAACAGAAGGTGCATAAAAATACTTGCCTGGCTTTGCGTAATTGCAGGTGGGGGATGGTTAGGACTAAGCCTAGCGTCGTGCGGAAAAGTGGCCACCGCAAGTAAGTCGGGTTTAAATATCCAATACGAGATCCTTAACTTAAGCCCCGATCTGAGGCCGGTTAATTTGTTTATAGATTTTAAACAGGTTAATTTAATTGGAAACACCAGCAATCCCTTTGTCTTTAACGTTAATCACGGCTATTTTTATGTGCCATCGGTTGATATTCCATACCAGATCCGGACCGATTCATTATCCCAAACCACTATATTTTCACGTAACGACTCATTAAAAACAGGCTTAAAATATTCACTGTTTATAACGGGCACCAATAGCGATGGTGCGCTTAAACAAATTTTTACAATTGATACGGCAACATCACCTGCCGTAGGGCGTGGGAAAATTAGATTTGTTAACGCTTCCCCAACCGGAGTGTCGGGCCTTGATGTCTTCGCAAACGGCACCCCGGCATTTACAAAAGTAACATATCCTAATTTTTCAAAATTCATTGAAGTGCCGGTTGGGAATTATGATATCCAAATAAACACTACGGGGTCTACTGCAGTGTTAAAGGACCTCGGGGCCGTTACC
>CAZZUU010000085.1:0-12456 GCA_964657275.1 uncultured Mucilaginibacter sp.
ATAAACAAAGCACAGGCTAACCATCCACATGGTTCCGCTGATGTCAAACATGTCTGACGCATCACTTAGGCCAAGTTTATACCATGGTAATGATTTTCCGCCCAGCATGTAGCTTTCCTTATTTTCGCGCGCCTTTTTCCGGTACCATAACCCGATAAAAATTGTGCTTAACAGGTACAACGCTATGATGGCAATATCTACAGGATGAAGTTTCATTTAATCATTTAATTTAAAGTCCTCCGGATAATGATTTTGTACCATAATCCGTCTATAATTGGACGACTAAAGTAGATTTATTACCATTAATATTATAGTACTATTTTAACCATAAGTTTGGCTTCGCAAACCAAAACACATCGCCGCTCCCGCAAAGGCAAAGTTTCCAACCTGCACCTTTGTACTTTTAAATAAATACCCGGTTGCCGGTATAGGTTTCCCTAAACATTTTTGGGATACAGAGCTTTTTTCGTTTAAATATCCTGTTGAAATTTGATATGTTATTAAACCCACATTTGTAAGCAATTTCGGCCACAGTTGTTGTCGAGTCGATCAGCATTCTTGAAGCATGGCCGAGCCGTATTTCATTTAAGCTGTCGATAAAGGTTTTGCCGGTTCGCTTTTTTATAAAACGGCTGAACGACGCTTCTGGCATATTTGCAATTCGGGCAACCTCCGCCAGGGTTATTTGCTTATTATAGTTGTTGTTCATGTGCTCAAACACCTTTTCGATTCTCCTGCTGTTATAGTAAAACTTTTCGTTTGAGAAGCTAGGGTTAGAAAGCATTTTAAAGTTTCCTGACACTGATAAGGTATGGAGTATGGATAATAATTCCAATACTGATTCAAACCCTACTTTTTTATCCAATGTTAATATCCGATCTTTTATTGACGCTACTATTTCGGGAGAAAATACTACACCCCATTGCGACTTGTCGAACATATTCCTTAAAAAACTAAGCTGATTTCTCTTTAAAAATTTGTCATCAAAAAGATCTTTATGAAATTGTATAGTTATTTCGGTAATTGCTTCGCTTGTACACTCATTTGTAAACCATGCGTGATAAAGATTTGGGCCGACGAGTGCAAGCTCAAGCTCATCAATAACTTCAACATGTCCCCCTACAATCCGCTTAGCCCCTTTAGCATTTAATATGAGGTTAAGCTCAAATTCGTCATGATAATGAAGTGGAAAATCAAATTTTTTCTTGATCCTCGAAAACATCGTAAAGCAATCGCTTGGTGTTAGCGGGGTAATTTCGCGCATTACATTGCTTATCATAAAAAATATTTTAGGTCTATAAGATAAATAAGCAGTATGAATTCATAAATATACCTGACACCGCAGACATGTCCGATCAGTTAAACAGGTTACAAATTCTACTTTTATAATCGTAAACAGGCTTTAATTTAGATAGCGGGTTTAACAAAAAATGTATAACCGCATGCTCGTTAGCAACCATACGATACCCACATCGCCAATCAAATATCGACGCTGAAACACTTCTTCCCGCCAAAAGAATTTTAAAGGCCTCGCCTTCCGCATAGATAAAAAAGGTCATCACCTAACCTAACGGTGATGACCTTTTAAACAATTAGATTTCTTATTACTTAAGCTCAACCAGCCCTACATCATCCATGTTAAACTGAGATGCATTACCACTATACTCCTGGAAAACCAAATTGTAAATGCCCGAAGGTGCAGGATTGCTACCATCAACCCAGTTAGCTACCGGAATTTGATAATCGGTCCATTGGCCTTCAACAAGTGTGATCTGAACAGAAGTATTAAAATTATAATTAAGTATCAAATGGATATTCTTTCCATTAGTTCCCTTTCCTCCATATATCGAAAATTTAATAGCCGTATTCGCATCAACAGTATTTCCGTTGCCCGAATTAATTATAAAGCCATTGTAACCGCCGCTGAAAGTATAATTTATAGACGACGTGCCCCTTCTTACCGTTTTTGTGTCTATACTATAAGGGGTTCCGTCCCAGCCGCCCTGGATGCTCCAGCTATTTTCAACTGCATCTTCAAAGATTGGGGTACTAAAGCCAAAAATAGCGCTCGATTGATGCGATGCACTTACATTGTTTGACAATAGACTTACTCCGGAGGTTAACAGCGGCCCTGTGCCAACACCACCACCTTTAGTTGCAGCAGTACTAACTGAAACCGGCCCGTAAGCAACACCAGCAGGAACTTTTACAGTTATTACTGTGGGGTTGTTTGTAATAACGGTAGCAGGTGTAGTACCAAATGTTACGCCTGTAAGTCCATTAAATGTTGAACCTGTAATAGTAAGAACATCTCCGGGGGCACCTGCGAACTGACTAAGCGAATATATTGCCGGCAGTGGCTGCTCTATTACAAAAGGGAAATTGACTTTTCCGTAAGGATTAACAACGGTAATCACATTGTTGGTACTTGCGCTGCTGTAAGGAACTGTGTTGGGCACCGAAAACTGCAACGTGGTGTTTGAAGCATACGCTATGTTAAAGTAAATTTGTACGCCATTGAGGTATATTGCCGTAGTATGTAGCAGGTTGTTACCTATTATGGCATATAGCGTTCCTATTTTACCATCACCGGTAGTTGAATCCTGGGCTGTTACTACAGCCGAATTATTCACGCTGCTAAATACCTTGCGTATCCTGGTGATAGAAGGCGCCCCATGGCCTTCATCGTTCTTTTTACAAGAACTAATACTGAGTATCATCATGGATGATAGCACACAGTAAAAAATCGTTAATTTTAAATTCTTCATGGTTATATTTTTAAAATTTATAAGGTACTGGCGGTTGCAATAGTTTTGGATCACTTGTTGTTTCAGCTATTGGTATCGGCAGTAGAAAATCTGTGGCTAAGGGTGTTATAGAAGTGTGATATATTGTTTTCCTGTCGCTGGCATAAGTACCCCTTTCCTGCTGGCTTATAAAAGTAGTAGCTTTAGGGTGGGTATTTGTAATTATACCTTGCCATCCGTCGATGCGGCAAAGGTCATACCAATAATCATTCTCTATTGCAAATTCATGCCGCCTTTCAGTCAAAATATCATCCTGTAAAATAGTTAAAGGGACAGAACTGTTATAGGTAGCATCATAATTAGGATTAGGCACCTGGTGGCTCCTGTTTATTACAGTCAGCGGCGCCAGATTTGCTCTTAATCTTATAGCGTTTATATAAGCTAATGCCTGAGGGTCTGTAGACGTTGTGTTATTGCCAACTATCGCCTCGGCTGCAATTAAATAAACTTCGGCATAACGCATCAAATAAGTATTGTTAGCAGCAGACTGTGCAGAACCAATACCACCATTGTCTGCAGGTGTACCCACAACATATTTTTTTATTGCGGCATCCATGTTTTGAGAATTGACGTTGGCTGGAACAGTATAACCACCTGTTGCTGCATCAATTTCGGGATAAAAGTCACCCGCCTGCATAATAGTTGCGTGCAGGCGCAAATCACCGCCTTCATATGATTTTTGCAAGTCGATAGTTGGCCCCAACACTGAGTAACCATCACCGGTGCCTGTAATAGTACCATTTGCGGCTAAAGATGCCTGCTGCGGGTTACCATGTCCATATGAAGCACCGCCCGCCCACTGAATTTGGCAAATACTTTCCTGGTTGTTATTGTTTGCTGTTTTAAACAGGTCGTTATAAGTTTTACCCGCAATGTCGATACCAAACAACTTAAATTCGCCGCTGTTGATCACTTTTTGGGCTTCGGTAAGGGCGTTAGGGTAATCCTGCATATATAAGTACAATTTTGCAAGCATGGCAGATGCAGAACCGCTTGAAACATGCCCCTGCGTCACTGATCCGGTCCTTATCATCGCGGTACAGTTAGCCTCGGCAAATTTCAGATCACTTATCATAAACGTATAGATATCTGCCACCGGGTTGGTATTAACCTGGAAATTCGTTAAAAAGTTATTGGCGTTTGCAATAATCGGCACCGGGCCCCATAACCTTACAATATGGAAATAAGCCATAGCACGCATAAAATGCGCTTCGCCTAAGGCATTGTTTTCCACGGCAGGAGTTACCGCGGCACCTACCCTTGATGGCATAAGGTTGATCAAAGCGTTAGCCTGCTCTACAACCGTCCATAACGAAGTCCAGGCCGCATCATTTTGCGAATTAAGGTTGGTAACAGCGCCTTGAAGTTTAGCAAAGTCACTTACATCACTGGAATAGCTGAAGCCATTCCCACCTGTCATTTCGCATACCGCCCAGCCGGGTTTGGCAACGTAATTGAACCAGGGTGAACCATATAGGTCGAGCGTACTTGATGCTACTTCCGCATCAGTTTTATAAAAGTTATCAATTGTGATAGCACTTTCGGGCGGGCGGTTAAAGAAATCTTTCTTACAACCTGTTACCGTTATAAGGCTGATAGCTGCCGCACAAATTAAATATTTCATTTTTGCTTTCATTTTAATATTTTTAGTTGTTGTCAAATTAAAATTCTGCGTTTATACCAAACGTAATAACTCTCGGCGAAGGGTATCTTCCTAAATCTACATTGGTTAAAAACACGTTTTGGTTTTGCTGGCCAACTTCGGGGTCGAGCCCTTTATACTTTGTTATTACAAACAGGTTTTGCCCACTGCAATATACCTTTAAGCGACTAAGCGCTACGTACTTAGCCCAACGAGTAGGTAAAGTATAGCCTAAACGTGCATTTTGAAGCCTTGCGAAAGAAGCGCTTTGCAAAAACCTGGTAGACATTTCGAGGTTGGTATTAACACCACCCTTAGGTGCAGGAATGTTTGAATTAGGGTTAGACGGGCTCCAGAAATTAGCTGCTTCTGCAAGCTGATTTTGATATAAGCCATTCAAGCCTTCCAGCGTATAATCCAGGTAGTTAAGTACTTTACCACCGTATGACCCATAAATATAAATAGATAAGTCAAATGCCTTATAGGTGAAATTATTGGTTATTCCATAGGTAAAATCAGGATTCGGGTTACCAATAGGCCCTTCATCGTTGGCATCAATCTTTCCGTCTTTATTAACATCAACGTATTGAATATCGCCTAAAGTTGTTACACCGCTGGTACCCGGTGTAGAGCCAATTGCCTGGCCAAACTGTAACGGAGCAGCTTGCAATTGGGCCTGGGTTTTAAATATACCTTTAACGGTATAACCATAAAACTCACCTATTGGACCACCTGCTTTTGTTTGCGTAACAGGAATCTGTAAAAATCCCGAAGTGATCTGCGCGTTTATTACGCTGTTATTATAGGTAGATACCACCTTATTTACATAGTGTGTAAATGTCACATTGGTACTCCAGTTAAAATCCTTAGAAACTATATTTTTTGAATTAATGCTGAATTCTATACCCTTGTTGTTCACCTGCCCGCCGTTTACATATTCGGGTGCAATACCGCCAAGATAAGTAGCATCACCAGACAAGAACTGCGGTATAGGCGCCTGGAAAAGGAAGTTTTTAGAAGTCTTGTTATACCAATCAAAAGCCATGTCGACCCTGTTGAACAAACTAAAATCTACCCCTATATCGGCTTGAATGGAAGTTTGCCATTTAAGTAATGGATTGTTATAATTTAATACCGTAAATCCTGTACCTAAACCGGTAATATTTGGCCCCAACGCAGAACCATACTGATAACCGGGAATATTTTGGTTACCTACCTCACCATAACTTCCCCTTATTTTAATATTGTCAACTACAGATTTCACGCCGGCCATGAACGACTCATTAGAAAGCGTCCAGCCTAACCCGGCAGATGGAAAATAACCGGTCTGGTGCCCCTGGGCAAAATTAGATGACCGGTCAGAACGGATGGTAGAAGTAAGGCTATACCTGTTATCATAAGTATAGATGGCACGGGCATAAAAAGATTCAAGGGTACTGGAACCTTTACTTTCACCAATGCCGGGTATTTTGGCCCCGCCGAGATTAAGCGTTGGCACCTCATTATCTAAGAATATACTGGTGTTGGCGTTTATAGAATCGTAATTATTTTCGTTCAACTCGTAACCGGCTGTGGCGTATATATTGTGTTTTTGGGCGAATGTATGGCTGTAGCTCATATATTCTTTCCAGGTCCAGCCTAAATATTGCCCCCGGTTTTCATATAAGCTAGACACCGGGTTACCATAGAATACTGGGGGGTTTGTAGGAGACGTTACCACTTGCGGAGCAGGTATGGTAAACGATGGATTAAATTGATTGCCGTTTGAGAAATTATAATAACCACCGAACTCAGACCTGAAAGTAAAGTCTTTTAAAAAGTGTATGTCGGCATAAAAATTACCATTTACCTGGTTGCTTACCCAATTATTGGTATTCAGCTTTGCAAGGGCAAGCGGGCTAATGAAACCTCCGCCACCGTATGACGCCGGGGCAACAGTATAACTGCCGTCGGGATTAGTAGCTGCCTGGTCGGGAGGTGTTAGCAACGCCTGGTAAACAATACCGCCATTATCACTTGCACCTATATTTTGATCGGTGCGGTTCAGCGTTATGTTAGAACCCAGCTTAAACCAATCTTTAAGATGTCCTTCTACGTTAGAACGGATCGAATAACGCTTAAAGTTTGAGGAAATGATGGTTCCATCTTGTTTAAGATAACCACCTGAGATATAATAATTCGAATTATCGTTACCACCTGTCATCGAAAGTGTATGGCTTTGCATGGGGGCGTTTTGGAATACCACTTTTTGCCAGTTGGTACCAGGCCCAAGTAAAGTTGGATCTGAAAATTCACCTCTGCGCCCTACACCTGTAGCGTCTGCTATCACATTTTCTATACTGGCGTATTGAGGCAAATTATCAACAGCCAGGAAACGGCCTTGTTGCTGATAACCGTAATAACCATCGTAATTAAGGTGAGCCGCTCCATTTTTACCTTTTTTAGTGGTAATAATAATTACACCATTTGATGCACGGCTACCGTAAATAGCTGTTGCAGACGCATCTTTCAATACGTCGATAGACGCTATGTCATTAGGGTTAATTAAACTTAAAGGGCTGATGGTATTTTCTCCGTTGTTAATGTTCTGAACGGAGGAGGCTGCACCATCAATAAATACGCCATCAATCACATATAACGGTTCGTTTGAACCCGAAAGGGCTGTTATACCCCTGATGTGAACTGATGCTGAACTTCCGGGAGCACCTGTACCTAGAGTTACAGTAACACCTGCCGCCTTGCCTTGCAGCAATTGGTCAACGCTGACTTGGGGGATATCTGCAATATCTTTAGCAGATACCGATGATATAGCTCCGTTAACATCCACTCTTCTTTGTTGACCATAACCGATGGCTACCACATCAACAGCTTCTAATTGCGTTGAAGAGAGTTTTAAGCTTACGTTAATAACGGTTTTAGTACCAACTGTGATCTCTTGTGTTTCCATACCTACAAACCTGAAAACAAGCGTTTTACCATTTTCCGGTAATTGGATACTATACTTGCCATTAACGTCGGTAATTGCACTCGACTGCAGGCCTTTAATTGTAACGGAAACACCCGGAAGTGTGACCCCTTTTTCGTCGGTCACTGTACCGGAAACTACAATTGGCGGGGCAGGTTGTGAAATATTTTTTTTGTTGATTACTACCGTGTTGCCGTTAATTACAAATCCGAGGGGTTGATCTATAAAACATCGATCTAAAACCTCTTTTAAGGGGGCGTTAGTAGCTGTTACACTGACAGGTTTAGCTGCCTTTAGCATTACGGAATTATAAAGAAAATTATATCCGCTTTGCTTGCTAATGTTAGTTAAAACTTCCTCTAACGAGGCATCCTTTACGCTTAAGCTGATCTTTTGACCGTAGCTAGAAGCGCTGACCTGCATTAAGGCAACAACCCATAAAACAATGGTTAGTTTCATTATCTTGAGGAGTTTAGTTTTATTGCGGAAATTGACCCCGCAAATTTTTGCAGTAAAATTTTTGTACATTTGAATGTTGGGTTTAAATGAGTGATTCTGACAATGATCTTGATTAGTTACCTGACCAGCTTTCAAGAGCTGCATCACCAGTTACGGACCAACGTTTCTGGTGATTTTTTTTGTAACTATTATTTTAAATAAAATTTATTGCATAACAGTTACGCTCCTTCCTTCTATTTTAAAGTGTATGGTACCGGTCAATTCAAGATTGTCCAGTATTTCGGTTATGTCCTTTGACTTGGATAAACGACCGCCATACATTTTATCTTCGAGATTTCCCCGATAAATTATATCTACATCGTACCACCTGGCAATTTGTCTCATAATTTGTTGAATACTGGTATTTCTAAATGAGAAAAATCCATTTTTCCAGGCAAGAACTTTTTCAAAATCGGCATGCTGAATGTTATAAGTATCTCCATTGTTTGGGCTTACTGCTTGCTGGCCGGGTATTAATACTGTGTTATGATTAGCTTTTGAGAATTTTACTGAACCCTCAAACAATGTTGTTCTCGACTCATCTTCATCATTGTAAGCCATAATATTAAAATGCGTTCCCAACACTTCAACCTCCTCCTTATTAAACCTTACCTTAAAGGGCATATGTTTATTTTTTGTAACTTCAAAATATCCTTCACCAGTCAATTCTACAACTCGCTGACCACCAACAAATGCTGTGGGAAATTTTAAAGAGGAGGCAGAGTTCAACCAAACTTTTGTGCTATCGGGCAAAATAATTTGGTATTGACCGCCTTTTGGGGTAGACACTGTATTATATCCAATATTCTGGTTGCTAGAATTACTTGCTTGAGATACAGCGTACTGTAATAACCCGTCTTTTTGTTTCTTTACTATTATATTACCTTGTTTTACAACCGTACCTGGCCTTGCATCATTTAAACTTATTTTTTTACCATTTGCCAATGTTAACACTGCCCTATTCGAGCCTATATTAATGACATCTTTTTTATTGACCTTATTATTAAGCGCATAGAATTTTTTTGATTTGCTTTTATGGCTAACTTCAAACAAAAACCCGCCAAGTGCAATTATTAGTACAGCTGCTACCGCAGGCAGCCATTTAATGATATTAAAAACAAGTGCTTTCTTAGGACTAATGCTTGATTTTAGCTTTTCCAATAAACGGTCTTCAATTTCTTTATATTGGTTTGGATGCTCTTCCGGATGTTGGTCCGAAATTTCGAATTTATCACGAAACGACATTATCATTTCTATCTCTTCGGGCGTAGCGCTGCCAGATAAAAACTTTTCAAATAGTAATAAATACTGATCCCGGTTCATAAAAAAGAAAAAAGAGAAAGATAATTGGTTTCTATTAGATATAGAGTTGTTTTTGCATGCCGCACACACATTAATAAATAACTTTTTTAACAAAAATTAATTTAGTGCAGGCTCCAGTTCAAAACGAATTGATAAATTCAGTAAAAAATGATTGAGTTAAGCGAGCGCAGGCAATACGGGTTACCATTTCATTTAACTATTGCAACAACCAGTAATAAAACTGCAACAACAATATCTTTCATATTGAAACGAATACATTGTAACGCATGAGTTATTTGATTCTCAACAGTTCTCTTAGAAATACCCAATCTTTCAGCAATTTCACTATTATTAAGTTGTTGCTTTCTACTGAGATAAAAAATTTCCTGGCAGCGTTCCGGAAGCGCTTTCAAATGCTGATTTAATTGATCTTCGAGGTCCCTGTACGAAATCTCTTCATAAGCTGAATTCAATTCATACCCCGCATCTTCATCCGAAAAATTTTCCCTGTATTCCAAAGCAAAGGCTTTGTGTTTTTTTAGATATTTATATACCTGATACCTGGTTGCAGCTTTGAAGTAACTATCAAAATCCACTATCGTTAAGTAACTTCTTCTCCTCCAAATATTTAAAAAAAGGTCGTGTATAACTTCTTCACATGCCTCTGTATCCTTTACATAACGCAGCGACGTCCTATAAAGAGTCAACCAATGCCGCTTAAACAATACTGTAAAAGCATAGTGATCATCTTTGATTATAAGGCTCCATAATTCCGCGTCCGTCAAGGAGAAATTTGCCATAAATAATTGATTTAATTTTTAAAAAAACAATTATCACTTGTATAAAAAACTCAAAAAATATTGCCTAGTATCACCACTTAGCAGGACTAATGTTAATCCCTCGTTCGCGGTTCATTTAAGCTTAATTGGTATAATGGTCTAAAAGTAAAAATAAATTTAAGTCAAACAACCACTATGTAATATTTTTTTAACATAAAGCTGTGTATTTTTTACATGCCCTCACACAACGACGGCCAACGAGGTAAAAAATAGATATACTTTAGCGAATAATGATTTACAGTGGCTAATATATTTGCCTATTGGTTTGATGGTAAAATTATATAGCTTTTATGCTGTGATTGTGGATAAATAGGGGCACAAATGTCAACCTGATTTAAGTACTTGATTATAAACAATTTAAATGAAAACAACATGAAATTAATGATCAAAAATGATGAAAAACTTGACAAATGTAGCCCTGAAGTAATTTATGATTAAATAAAATAGTGAGATTATAGTACTACCATCTGTGATACTATTAGGTTAAAAGTAAGTTAACAATCTTACATTATTTAACACGATAAATGCAGTAGCGCATTATATCAAAAACGAAAAATTGAGTTTCAATGAATGATTTTTGAAGCTTCTGTTTCAAAATTTAATCCGCGTTAAGTTTTTCGTGTTCTGCGGCAACGGTTTCTGAATACTTTGAGGGTATAGTATTGTATGCTGATTTAAATGTTTTTACGAAGTATTTCTGACTCTTAAATCCCACCTTATGACATATCTGCGAAATGGTTAAATGCCCTGTTTCAAGCAATTGAGCCGCTCGTTTTAAGCGCATTGACCTTACCAGTTCATTCGGCGTTTTACCCGTCATTGACAGTATTTTTTTATATAAAGTATACCGGCTTACAAAAACCTCGCTGCTTAGCTCTTCCACAGAAAAATTCGGATTTGAAATGTTATTATCTATCAGCAGCAAAACCTTTTTAATAAATAATTCATCAGGCGATTCTACATGCATCTCGGTCGGATTTGCTTCCACCTGTTTTTGATAGGTTTTACGCATATACTCCTGCTGGCTAAGAATATTTTTTATCTTAGATTGCAGTATTTCAAAATTAAAAGGTTTGGTGATATAGTCAGATGCACCGGTTTCTAATCCCTTTAGTTGCTGTTCTTCGCCCATAAAAGCCGTTAATAGTATAACGGGGATATGAGAGGTACGTTTGTCTTTTTTTATTTTTAGACACAGGTCAATACCATTCATTTCGGGCATATTGATGTCGCTTACCACAAGATTTGGGTGTTGAGCCAAGGCCTTTTGCCACCCTTTTTTTCCATCTTCGGCTTCTATGATGTTAAATGACCCTTTTAAATTGTCCTTAATATAAAACCTAAAATCATCGTTGTCTTCCACTATCAATAATGTCGGTTTCCTTCCATCACGATTATCTTTGTGAACACCAATTTTTTGCGTACCCTGTTCAGGTAAAAGTTCCGAAAAATAAACGGGGGTTAAAGGTGAATCTATAAATAAATTTTTATCAATTAATTTAACAGGCAACAAAACGGTAAAACAACTACCTTCATTAAATTCGCTTTCGACCAAAATTTCACCATTGTGAAGCCGTACAAATTCCCGCGTAATTGCCAGGCCGATACCGCTACCCTGGTTAAGCATTGAGCCGGGAATGTTATTTTGAAAAAATGGATCGAATATCTTATCCTGCTTTTCTTTTGATATACCAATGCCTGTATCAATTATCCTAATCTCCAATTTTTTAGTGTCGGAATGTGTTGTCGCCACTACATTCAGCAATACACTTACCTGGCCGCCTTCCGGAGTGAATTTATAGGCGTTAGATAACAAGTTGAATAATATCCGTTCCACTTTATCGTGATCAAACCTGGTGTAAAGCTCGTCGATCTCCGAGTCAAAAATAAAACTGATATTTTTTTGATCCGCAATATCGGTAAAACCAAAGGACAGATCTTTTATAAAACTAATGATGTCACCTGTTTCTTCGTGCAACTTTAGCTCCTGGTATTCCATTTTTCTGAAATCGAGTAATTGATTAACCAGGTTCAACAGCCGCTTCGCATTGCGGTTTATCAAAAAAAGCTGCCTCCTTATTTCAGGTTCGGCTATTTGATTAAGTATTTTATCAACGGGCGCCATTATAAGCGACAATGGCGTCCTGAACTCGTGACTTACGTTGGTAAAAAACTTTATTTTCATCAAATCAAGCTCATGCATTCGCTGTGCTTCTTCGCGTTCTTTTTCAATGGAAAATTGTGACTTCAGTTTCTGTATTCCCCTGCGACGTATAAAATACAATATGCCCAAAAATACCACTGCGTATAACAGGTATGCCCATGTAGTTTTCCAACACGGCGGCAGTATTTTAATATTAAGTGTGAGTTCGGGGTTGTTCCAATATTCATTATTGGTAGCAC
>CAZZUU010000086.1:0-999 GCA_964657275.1 uncultured Mucilaginibacter sp.
ATTTCCCTTCGATGAGGTTTTAAATTCTGCTTAAAAAGAACGAGGGGTAAATGATAATCGCGAAAAAAATCGCACTTAATTACAAAATATCAATGAGTTATATTACTAGTTTAATTATTATAAACTAATAGTATAACTCATTTACGATATTGGAAGTTATAAGACTTAAAACAACTTTAAAGATCGATCCGGATAGTTTTTAGGTTATTTACAATAAAAGTTTGTAAAACGGGTATCGCAGAATTATAGACGGCATCACCAGGCTGGGTGGCTTGTACTATTACAATTCCAATATTAGAAGTTAAATTTAACGTGTTGCCTGTAATAGTGCCCGGCCCTGATATCACGGTAAATGTTACGGGTAAATTGGAAGAAGCAGAACCAACCAGCGTAAGTGCCGGGTTTCCATTTGTTATAGCCAACGTAGGGCTAAAATTTATTGACTGATTTGTTTTGTTGATTATGAATTGCATATTCTGCAAATCCATGCATTTTGGTGTAGGGTTATAGCCACCGGTTATGTAAACCCGCATTGTTTTTGGCGCTGCTATATTAGCTGTAGGATCGAACATAGGAGCCGTTAATGTATACCCAGCGTATTTGATGGTCACTAGTTTATTTACCGCACTAATTTCCATTGATTGAAGACTATCCAACATAGGTTTAATATTGGTATTTGATCCGGACACAAGAACCTTATTATTCCAATAAACAGTGTTGGTGCCGCTACCACCCGCTACCGCCACAAATTTGTTAGTTAACCTCGCGATGATTTTCCCTTTATTATCCACTACATCAAAATTTTCTGTCATATTACCACTCTGGTTGGAGCCATAGTAACTTATTTGACCCGTTATTGCCCAATACAGCAACCCCGAGTTATTACCTAAATCCCTATTGAGGCTAAAAGTTCCTGTTAATGACTGACAGGCCAGATAAATGTCGGGGGTATTTTGTACACCTGAAACATAAGCATTGGTTTTAATGCCCCATCCGGTT
>CAZZUU010000086.1:1009-8823 GCA_964657275.1 uncultured Mucilaginibacter sp.
GGAAAATGTCCAACCTGCTGTGTTATTTGATAATGCAGAGTTGTAAGGCAGGTTTACCATCAAATTAGTTCCGGGAATAATTGAGGTTAAAACAGGAGATGGATAAGTAATTGGAACATCCTGTTCGGCTATGGTACTTAGCCCGTTTATTTTCCACTTATGCATGCCGCCATGAAAACCCTCATCTCCGTGATACAAATACAACTCATCTGCTGTTGAGCCGTATATTAGTTGAGGAGCTAAAGCATTACCCGCCATCATCGATGGTGCTTCGCCAACGGTTTGAGGCCCGGTTACTCCAAATTGGCCTATTGCTAACCCGTTGTCCCAATAATGATTAAACTTATTGGTTTGAGAATTCTTCCAAAATTCGCCGTGGTATCCGGCAATAACATTTTGCCCAAACACCATTACAGAACTGCCCGCATTATTATTAACCAAGTTGCCTA
Organism: uncultured Mucilaginibacter sp.; assembly: GCA_964657275.1. Lineage (GTDB taxonomy): Bacteria > Bacteroidota > Bacteroidia > Sphingobacteriales > Sphingobacteriaceae > Mucilaginibacter. The sequence goes on from CAZZUU010000086.1 coordinate 1,459, forward strand.
TATCGTAATGGCTGGGGTCGGGGAAGAAACCTGTATAACTTCTGTGTGTAGCCATCGCTGTTTGCCATAGAAAATTAGTGCTCCCAGTTTGTATGGCCCCAAGATGATAACTGGCGCTAAAAGCCGATGTTGTGTTGCCTCCTATATAAATCCCATAATCGTAAAAAACAATTTTACCCGTCGAGGTAAGATAAGTATTTTTTACCCATTGATTTGGCAGTAACGCGTTCCCTGATATTAGTGAAACCGTCGAAAGTATTGTTGGTTGTGTAGCCCAAATTGGATTATTGGCACTATCAAAACCTAAAAATGCATATTTGGTTAAATTATCTGTTAAAAGTGAACCGTCACGGTCAATGTTACAATGATAACGGGTAATACCGGTAAATCTCAAAACATTATTGCTTTGAAATTCCACCAGTGAATAATAAAGACCCATTCTTAAAAATCCATAGGTATGACTAATACCTTGCGAAGTAAGGGTGATAAAGTTGGTAATTTTTGCGGTATGGTCATAAGCGGATGATACTGCAGCTCCCCAATTATTTACAAGCTGCCAACCAGTACTCCCACTTAGCTGTTTAGTATTGTCGAGTTTAAACTCCAGATATTCGGCGCCAACTCTCGTGTTGTCATTTTTATCGGCCCAGGTAGAATAAGAAGGTCCCAATGACATAATAGTTTCTATAAATACTCTGTTTGCAGAATAATGTTGTACCCGATAATTACCAGGATCATTAACCCAAAAAGAGCCGTCAGGCTGATAAGCTATAAATGCAAGAAATCCCGGGGACCCCGAATTATAGTACATTTTTGTTCTTATATCGTTAAAATAGAATTTGTTGTTTGTAACAGCAGTGTTATTCATATAACCACCCGCTACTCCTAATGTCCACATGGCGGTTCCATTGGAGTTATTGAAGGCCTTTACTTGCTGGCTTGACATTGCGCCATCTGCGATAGCCAGCGTAGTGTTATCAGGAGATACCGCCATTGCTACAGGTGCTAAGACGCTTGAAATTGTTAGTAAAGGAGAAGAAAGTGTACCATTGATATTTACTTTGTATTTAGTAACGACATTACTATCGGATACCATCCACAGATCATCATTCATATCAACACACAGCGCCTTTGGCTGTTTGATTGAAATTGTTTGAAGCAGTTTACCTGTAACTTTGTCTAAAACTGCAAATTGATTTAAATTTTCTCTCGAAATAAATAACAGATTACCTTTTTTTTGAACGGCAATGCCGGAAATATATGAACCTGCATGGTTCATATAACCTATCGTGTTATAGCTTCTTGCAGTTGTGGGTTGAAAATTCTTGCCGTTCGAAAAAAACACGTCAGCATCGTTACTTATTTGAGTAGCATAAACAAACGTATTGTTCATGTTGTAAGCATCATAACCAGCCCAATAAACGATCGTTCCATCATTTACAACAATATCTGTATTCGCTGTTGTAACGTTGGAATTCAAAATATTAAGCTTTTGTTGGGGTTGTGATGTGAGGAATTTATAAACACTAGGTCTTCTTTCACTGTATCCGTTGCAATAGTAAGCAGTGCCATTATTGACAGTCATTCCTGTCATACAATAATATTGCGCCCGATGAACGGTACTTCCTGTATCGCTTGTAGATGTATTTCCAATTACTCCAGCCCAAGAATATTGGACATTATTTGATACTACTTTTATTATATAATTTCCTGCAGGCATTTGCTTGCCTGAGTCGTCTTTTCCATCCCATATTATATTGTACGTACCGGCATTGTATTTTACAAGGGTCCATAAAGTTCTAATCATTGTACTGTCAACAGCGTTGTATACGCCTGCACTAGTCATTGAGGCAGTATTCAGTGTAAAAGTATAGGAACCTGTCGAACTACTCGTGGTTTGCGCAAAAGTTATCCGGGGGGAAACGAACAGAGCAATTGTAACTAACGCAATTAGGAAAGCATTGGTAAAAAAGGCAATTCTTTCACTTTTTATAATTTTAGTTAATAGCAATTTATTTAAATCTGTTGTTATAATAATATTATTGGCTATCATGATTATTTTATAAATATTTCTACGAAATAACTTCCGCGTATGTTACGACATCTATTATAAAGTTGTTTTAATTAGGAATTGCTCAAAAAGCAGCATCTTGATTTCAAAGACGCTAAATAAGCAACCATTGTACTTTTTATTATAAGTCAACAATCACTAATTTTATTGTCTAAATAATTTTTTTTTTGAGATTAAATACTTAAAAAATCGCACCCACAAATATCGCTGTTTTTCCAAAAAAAATCCGATTATTATCGAAATAGCTAATACCGTAAGAATTGGTTGCCACAATTGAAAAATATTATGAATTCTGTTTACAAAAATCGCATCCCACAATATTAGTAAGGGATTGTGTAAAACATATAGGGGAAATGTGAGATCACCTGCGATTCTAAAAAATCCAATTATATTTGATTGCTTTGCATTATTGTCTTTCGGCATGACCCAAAGCGCAAAACCTATACAAATTCCCACCATCCAGTCGGTAAAAAACTGCCCTGCAAAATATAATGGCTTAGACCCCAATTTAAAAGGCAAAGGGTTCACATAAATAATTATAAAAGCCGTTAACGCGAAGCAAATTATAAATGCGATCCAAGAAACGGGCTTGGAAATTGATATTGGAGGAAATCGATATGCAAAATATCCTATCAACCAAATGGGCATCATTATCAATATTTTAGGCCCTGCTATTAAGCAAGCTGCTATCGGCAAGACGTAGGATAAAAGCCCTGTTTTCCGAAAAAAAAATAGCCCAAATATTATATAATACCAACACTCAAAACTTAATGACCAAAGTGGTGCGTTCATTGGCGGAGCCGCAGAAAAAAACCATATTTCATTAAGAAATAAACCTGACATAATATATCTTGGCCATGACAGCCCTCGTGTAAAAGAGGAAAGCATGGCGGGGTTATAATGACCAACTATAAGCTCACATATGACTGTAATTATTAATGCGGGAAGTACAACACTATACAATCTGCTAAAACGAGCCTGGAGGTATTGCACGCCACCACGGTTATTAATCGTGGTTGTATAAGCAATCAAATAACCTGATAACACAAAAAACACAATTACTGCTGCATGCGCAAAACGATCTATTTTACCAGAAACAGTTAGCTTATTAAACCAATGATAAAAAAAATGAAAAAAAAAGACCGTAAGCGCAGCTAATATTCTGAGGCTATCAAGAATTATACTATTGTATCCCAGAATTTTTTGCTGTTGTTTCATTTTTAAGAGGGAATATGCATGTTGGTAATGGCGGTAAAGCGTTAGTAATTCACTAATTTTATTTTAAGCATTTAGGCAGTGCATTAAATTACAAAACAATGCGATGTTTACAAACAAAATTTGCTAATTATTCAATATTTTTTTATATATGTTTTCAACGGAGTTTAGTGCATTATTGGTGTCAAAACGCATAGAGTTTTTAATCCCCGCGTCAATTACCATTTGAAGATCTGATGGCGACAGGCTTATAACCTTATTAACAATTTGTGCAGCTTCATTTGCCCAACTAATCACATATTGTGGTGCTTCCGGCTTTCGATCTATCAAAAATGCTGCCTCTCCTGCTACCTCAGTCATGGGCGCTTCATTGGTTGTAACAACCGGGCATCCGGAAGCCATTGCCTCGGCGATAGGCCATCCGAAGCCTTCTGCAAGGGATGGAAATAACAACAATCGGGCACCTGAATAAGCCTGCTGTAACTGTTCGTCTAAAATATCGGCAAGAAATATAATATCATCCTTAAATTCGGATGCCCTCTTTTTCATCTCCAATGGTAAAGCAGGATATTTTCCAATCATCAATAAGGGAAGCTTATTATTGCTCAATTTACGCCATGATTCATATACTTCAATCACTCCCAAACGGTTTTTATACCACTGATTGCCTCCAATATGCAAAATATATCCCTCGCTTAAATCAAGCCCGGTTATTTTGCTCATCAACACCCTGGCTTCAATAGCGTCCAAAATTTCAAATGGCCTGTTTAACCCGTTGTAAACAACCTCATGCAATTGCGGTTCGGCTGCTAAGAATTGTAAAAGTTCCTGATCGGTTTTATTAGACACCGATATAAAGTTTTTTCCCTTTGAATATCCTCTCCAGATAAAATTTTGGTAAACCCTTCCGGTAAAACCTGTGGGATTTTCTGTTATTTCTTTCCGGGCAGATCGTTGTGCTAGAAAATCATGACAATGGATAACATGATTACGATCTTTTACCAGTGGTACCCAGGGCCCTAAAGCATGATCAGCAAAAACAAACAAAGTATCTGGAGGATAGCGTTTGAGCCTTTTTTTTAGTTCGGAAGGGAATACCACAAACTGATCAATATAACCCAACCATTTTTTTAGCGGGCCAATTGACGACAGTTTAAAAAATTTAGGCTGAGGGGACCAAATTTCAACTTCGTGGCCACGTTCTTTCATCCCCTCGGAAAGCATCGCCGCAAATCGCGGCATACTCTGGGAGCCCAAAAAATCAGGATGAGTAAAAAATACGATTTTCACAATTATCCCTGTCTACGTGCACTCTTCTATTTGTTCTTCTGGATATTCTTCAACTTTGTTTTCACCTTTTAATGATGCGATAAGTAAGCCACCAATCATTACAAAGAAACCCAATGTCGTGGGTTGCGCCCAACCTCCCTGAGAAAGGATTATGAAGCCGAAACTCAATAAAAGCCATGGCAACAGATCGCCTTCGGCAAGCCTACGAAAACTAGCGATTGCTATCTTCATTGTTAATGCAATTCTGAAAATTATCAGTACAATCCCCATAAATGGACCCAACTCTCCAACAACACGCCCCCATTCACCTTCAGAAATAAGAAAGGTTTGTGTCCCCGTTAACAACATGCTGCCTACATTTGTGCCCATGCCTATTCCATAACCCCAAAAGGGCTGTTGGGCAGATGAAGCGAGTTGCTCAAACATTCCACCAAAAAAGCGGTTAGCAATAACGCCTTTAACCAAGCCTCCTTCCGACTCGTTAGCGGTTGTAAATCGGTCCATAAATGCGCCAGTTGCTGTATTAAAAAAACTTGTTTGACTTAAAACAACCAACACTATTAACCCAACTATCATAGAAAGCATAATTTTATTTAAATTTTCGCGTTTTCCCATACTCGCAACTATTGCGAAACTTAGTGTAAGAAGGCACTCAAATAATAAAGCCCTGCTTATTGAAAACGGAATAGCGATCAACATCGCTCCTGACGCGGCAATGAGTACCAACCGATTAATTTGTTGGACATTAAACCAATAATAAAATACAAATGGCGCTAACCATCCGAAAAAAAGCGTGTTGCCAATGGTGAACGAAAAAGTTCCGGGAGGCCTGAAAAAATCGCCCGAACCAGCAAAACCAGCCCCGGCTATATCGCCGGCCAAACCCCTGTTTACCCAGGCAGACTGGGGGCTGTAAAATTGCATACTGATTAGTAATGCCATCGGAATGGATAGATATAAAGTGAACTTCGCCATTTTTAATATATCGTCGCGATTAAATACACGGCCAATGACGAAAATGAGCGGAAAATGCAATAGCAATATACGGGCGCCATATAAAGCAACTACAACGTTGCCATGCCCAACAAAAATACCTGTATACAACCCTACAAGCCCGATTATTACTACCGCATTTAAATAAATGTTAGACGATAAAACACCGTGTTTTAAGCTCGAAAACACAAGCCATATTGCTATAGGATCCCTTATAACTAAAAGTGGGTCGGCCAGGCCAGGCAAAAACCATTTACGAAGCGCCCCTTCGAAAATAATAAGAATATAGTATACCCAAATCCCTTGTTTGATCGAATGGATGGCGCTCAAATTTATTGAACGGGACGATTTAATTTCTTCTTCCAAACCTGACACCTCAAAAATGTTGCTTATCTTATTCAATGTCGTATTTTTATATGACAAACTTAACAAAAATCATTCATAATTTATTTCCCCTTAAAGATCTGGCCAATTCACTGCCATAAACGCTCCATGGCCGCTCACCGGCGGTTTTTAACGCTGCCTCACCAGTTTGTTTAATAAGGCTAGGTTTATAGAGAATTTGTTCTATACTTTCTTGAAGAGCTTCGGTAGATCCTGCCTCAATTATCCATCCGTTGTGGCCGTGCTCAATTAAATCGGGTCCGGCAGTCCTATCGGTAGTAATAACCGGGGTCCCTTGTGACATTGCCTCTGTAATCACCAATCCAAAGCCTTCGAATAGTGATGGAAAAAGAAATACGTCATGCTCGCGCATCTTTTTTAAAATTTCATTATGCGGCAAACTATCTATCCATTGATGCTTACTCAGTGCATTATTCAACACAGCGCAATTTACGACAGGTTTACGTCCGATCACTGTTAATTGCACATACCCTTTTAATTTTTCTACCGCTGCAAAAAGATTCGCAATGCCTTTTCTCTGCGAAAGCCCTCCTACAAATAAAAGCTTTAACGGCCGACTGGGGGAAATATTAGCATATGCACGTCCGTCAATTGGTGGAGGAAATCCATAGGGAATTACTTCTACCGGTGCTAATTGTCCTTTGTAGCTCTTTAAAGTTTCGGCCGTAAATTTACTGGCAACTAAAATTTTGGTCGCCAATTTTAATTCCTGGTCTTTTCTTTCCAATTTTTCTTCTGAGTCGGAAAATCCAGTCAAGGTATTTGCCCAATCTGGCCATTTTTCTTTTTCTTTTTCTAAAAGTGTTCGTGAGGCTCTCCAATAACCTATAGGCAGATCATAAAAGCGAGGCAATCCGAGTTGTTCAGCTCTATTAAAGGAATGGAATGCGCCATCCTCATATGCATAAATTCCATCGAGTTTACCTGGTTTCAGTTTTTGCGCTACCTTTTTATCAAACTCGCTATATATCCGTGAAATATTGAAAAAATCAGCTTCATTTTTAGTGAGCTTTTTCAAACCCACTTTTGGGGCAAGCATTCTTCCAACCTCCAACCACGGTAAGAGCATTTCTGTGTACGGTTTTAATGCAGGATCATATTGACGCCGACTAATTTCAGAAAAATTAGGGTATTTACTAATGAGATCAAGCGTACTACCCGGAAAAGAGGCTATAGTCGTGTAAAACTTGCTCAACATATCCATTTTCGCAAAGGCATTTGCCGCTGCTCTTACATTTGCATTTCCGGTTGGGTGTGAGAAAACAATTTTCATTTTTATGGTTGGTACATGATGCTATAGGAACATAATAAGCTTGACGATTTACTTGTATTGATAACTGCGTTAAACTCAGAGTAACTAATTAAGGTAATAGCCTGGAAATAATAAGCTT
>CAZZUU010000086.1:8833-12426 GCA_964657275.1 uncultured Mucilaginibacter sp.
TAAATACTTTAATTGAGCTAACAGTTTTAGGATAGATTGAAATCAATGGCCCAAAACCGTTTGAATAGCCCCATATAAACAATTTTGATTTTGAAGATGCAGAAAGTTGAATTAAGGACTGCGCTAATTCTGCTTTTTCATTTGAATCATATACATCCCAGCCTAAACAATCCGCTTGTTTGCACGCGAAATATGCTTTGCTTTTGTACACCGGCTTTAAGTTCCAGCCGAGTAAAATGTAGTACGGTTCAATGACTTGTTCAAACACACAACGGAGGCCCGAAATTTCTTGTAATTTTCGCTTTTGTCTAACTTTATTTGAATCCACCCAAACGCGATAACAGGATAATATTTCATTTAAATATATATTTCCAAATCCTGCTGCCGATATTGAACTGGTAAGGTGATAATCTTCTACATAATTTGGCCTACCTGTTACGTAATTTACTTTCACAAGCGCATCTTTTTTAAACATGATAATGTTTGCGGCCACTTTATATCCTTTAATAGCCGCTTTTAAAGCATCATTGCCATCCTGAAAGCCCGTTTTTCGCAACAACTTTCGGCGGTTCAAATTATTACCATCCTGATCCACTTCTTGAACAGCAGCATGGGCATACCCTGCGTGAGGGTATTTGTGAAAAAGGTCAAGTAATTTTTCAATATATTGAGGCAATAGTTGATCATCAGAATCAAGTCTGATTATAAAATCGCCTACAGCCATTCTTAAACATGCATCTACATTTGCTGCGATACCCAAATTAATTTCTTGCCTTTTGAATTTCAATATTGGAATTTCGTTTGATAATTCATTTAAAATTTCCGGCGTATTATCAGTACTGCAATCATCGCTTACAATAATTTCAAACGGTTGAACACTTTGTTCATATGCACTTCGTATAGCTAATTCCAGGTAGGCAGCTTGATTATACGTAGGAATGCAAATTGAAACTTTCATATTACTTTGTAATTATTAACATTTGACTTTTTTACAGATTAATTAGCTATACAAACACTAATTGCCCATTTAAAAAAGTTTATAGAAATTTAGTCGATCAATTTAACGACGCTTTTTTTATAATTCCGATGAATCTCTCGGCTAAATCATGTCTGTCGAATTTCTTATTTACAATTTTTTCGGTATCTAGTCCCAACTCTTTCAGATTCACAAAATCCTTATAATAGGTTATTTTTTTTGATAGATTACCTTTCATCGAAAGATCTGTCAATCCAAGATAATCCTGACCAAATATAAATCTTCCTGCAGCATGATCATGACAAATAACTGGCAGTTTGTGTTGAGCGGCTTCAATCATAACCATACCCAGACCTTCATTTAGGCTGGGAAGTACAAAAATATCAGCGGCGGAATAAGCAATTGATAAATCTTCTCTATTAAATGTATGCCATTTTGCATCTATATTCAAAGTGACGGCCATTTTCTTTAAAGACTCCGAATTTTTCTCTGCTTGTCCACATAATAAAAGAGTTATATTTCTATCGTTAAGTTGTGCTATCTCTTCTAGAAGGTAATCTATCCGTTTGTGATGTCTATTCCACGCCGCTACACATACAATTATTAATTTATTGAGATCTATATTTAATATGTTTCTGGCATCCGTCTTTTCTGATTGAACCGGAGGAAAAGTGATCAAAGGGATAACAATACATCTTTCAGCTTCTACACCATCTTCAACTGCTGATGTCATGACGCTTTCATGCAAAAAAATTATGTAGTCGAACCTTTTGGCATATTGATGACCTACCGGAGCTCCATCGCAGAAAACTATTTTATATTTAAATCCAAATATTTTCCGAAATTTAAGCAGCATATTTGCAAGTGAAGCTTCTTGTAACAAAATAACATTGGGTTGATAAAACAAAAGATGAAGTAAGAACCCAGCGCTAAAACTAATTTGTTCAAGTCTTATTCCGTCTTTAGCCAGCCTTAGAAATTTAATTAACGAGGTTATCTTTCCATCTCTTGGAAAATTCCAAACGGTTGTAGCATTTGGAAATTTTCCACCTGAAAACAATCGAACATCCAGACTTTCGTCTTTTTTAATTTCATCAAACAAAACAGATGTAGTGCCTTCAAACCCTCTGAAAACGTATCCCAAACCAGAACTTAGCAATGCTACTTTTAATCGCATAATTATTTTATTTAAAGATTGATTTAGATAATAACACTACTTTTTAACTAATTCTTAAAATTTTAATACGAATTTCTACACTAACCCCCCATAACATTAGTGCTTGATAATAAATTTATCATATTTTTAGCAACCATTAATACATTCCAATTTATTGGCGGTTGACTTATTGTCTCAGCATGGTACCGCCTTATTTCCTCATCATATTGTGGAAACTTTTGGTCGTCCGGGATTATTACGTTAATATTATGCAATTTCATCGCCGCATATACGCCGCTTTTACCTATATATGATAATTGGGTATTAGAAATACCAATATTTATTAATTGCATTAAGTTTGAGACGTTTTCCTGACTTTGCTCTCCAAAGTCCAGAAATTTGATTTTTTGATTAAAAAGAATTTCCAGGCGTTTAAACTCCATCATTCCTTTTTCCCCAATTCGACCGAATGCTACAAATGCCAGTTTTACCTTAGTCTTTTTGCTTTCAAACAATCGCTGGTTTAATATCTGCTCCAAATTTGCTTCTGGATGTAATTGACCGAATATACCGATTATCTCCCAACCATCAAGCTCTCTTACGCTATTTAGCCCGATGCTTTTTAAAAATTGAAATGTTAATATATCGTTTTTCGGAGCGATATCGATATTGCTAAACATAGGTAGTATCGTCGAATTTATATTAATACTATTTAGCATCAATTGATATAATATATTTGATGTGGTGATAATTTTAGGTTCAACATACCTTACGATAGATACAATAATTTTCTTTTGAACAAATCCGATCATTTTGTCCTTTATCTGTGAAGTGGGACTTACACCTATCCATATTTCGTGGAACATTATGTGCCAGTTAAAGCTTTTTCCCAGATTTTTTAATGATCGCGCTAACTTAAAAGGCAGGCCTTTGGAATGATATGCGTAAATCACGAATTGAAGGCTCACCCAGTCTGGGTTGAAGGAAATTATCCATTTTCGGGCCGACTCAAATCTTGTATCATTTACCCACACGGATGGTATTCTTAAAATTGAAAAATTCAGTTTTTCAGGATAGTTCTCTTCGACTAATGTCTTACAATATTTGTCATTAATTGCTATCGCCGAAACCGTGTGACCTGAGTTTACTAATTCGTTGGAAAGCTTGCGGGTATAATCGCCAACTCCATCTTTTTCAGGTTCTAAACAAGCACATAAAAAAACGATTTTCATTGATATCGAATGGTGAGTATATCAAACTAACACTTTGTCCGGGGATTGTATTTGTATACTTTTATTATCTGTTAAAATTATTTACCACGTTAAAGTTCAGGGTCCATGTCCAGCTTTTAGCAATTTACGTTTTATTGAAACTGCCAATTATCTCCGTTTATAAAACCGGCCCATTAATGACGCCAATGCAATACTCGATCTTTTTTGATCGTGGAATAGAGGGAGGCGT
>CAZZUU010000087.1:0-4973 GCA_964657275.1 uncultured Mucilaginibacter sp.
ACCCTTTGGCGAAATTAAAGAAACCATCGGCGGATTAATCACCGTTAGAGCAGATTCTTTTGAAGAAGCGGTTGAATTTGCAAAGGGCGCCCCTGTATTGCAGGGAGAGGGCAATAGCATGGAAGTACGAAAAATTGCCAAGAACGATGATATTCACAAATAGTCGCAAACGAGGCTGTCTGAAAAGGGTTTAGTGAAAAAGACAAACAAAATAATATTTGACCTCGTGATCTTTGTGCGTACTTTGTGGTCCTTGTGGTTAATTTTTACCACTAAGAGCCCCAACGGAATGCACGAAGGGCGCTAAGAGTCAGACATTCAAAATATAATTCTGTTCCAATTTTTCTAATCGGACTTATTATACGGCCTCTTCTTTTATTTATGGAGCAGCAGGAGTTAATACCGCATTTATTCAGATCGGAGTACCGGAAAATAGTTGCGGTGCTTTGTAAGCGTTTTGGGTTTGAACAGGTGGAAGTTGCCGAAGATATTGCCAGCGAGACATTCCTTGCCGCTGCGCAAACCTGGGGATTGCAGGGTTTGCCGCCAAACCCCATCGCATGGCTATATAACGTTGCAAAAAACAAGGCAAAAAATCACCTGCACCGCTCCGCCATTTATGAAAGCAAAATAGCTCCGGCACTCAAAACTGCCTCCTCTGCCATTCAGGAAATTGAAATTGATCTGTCGGCGCAAAACATAAAAGACAGCCAGCTTCAAATGATGTTCGCTATCTGCCACCCTTCTATATCGCCGCAGGCTCAGATCGGCTTATCCCTTCGCATTCTTTGCGGTTTTGGGATTGACGAAATTGCAGACGCATTTCTTTCAAACAAGGAAACAATTAATAAACGATTGTTCAGGGCCAAGGTTAAACTGCGGGAAGAAAATATAAAAATAGAATTGCCCAACCCCGCGGCAATGGGCGGAAGGCTGGAAACCGTGTTGACCACAATTTACTTACTTTTTAGCGAGGGATATTATTCAGAAAGCAAAAATCAAACGATACAAAAAGAACTGTGCTTTGAAGCCATCCGCCTGTGCCACATGCTGGTTGAAAATAATAGCACCAACAACCCCCAGGTGAACGCATTGCTTTCGCTAATGTATTTTCACGCTTCAAGATTTGATGCACGGCTAAACAAAAACGGCGAACTCATTTTATACGACGAACAGGATGAGCGTTTATGGGATGCATCGTTGATTACTAAAGGAGGCTATTTTTTAAAATGTTCGGCAACTGGAGATTTACTTTCCAAATATCATCTGGAGGCTGGCATTGCTTACTGGAGCACGCAAAAGGCAGACACCAGAGAAAAATGGGAAAGCATTTTACAACTTTATAACCATTTGCTGCAATTAGAATATTCGCCTATAGCAGCACTCAACCGCACCTATGCGCTGTCAAAAGCAAATAGTAAACAGGAAGCAATTATAGCTGCGGAGAAGCTAAATCTCACAAACAATCATTTTTACTTTACGCTGCTGGGCGAGCTGAATACAGCTATCGACAATAAAAAAGCAAGAGATAATTTTTTGAAGGCCTTGTCACTCGCCAAGACGGTAACGGATGCACAAACTATCCAAAAGAAAATTGACAGATTGCAATCTGTGGATTGACGTCCCTAAAAATCCATATTAGATGTCGATATCTTCAAATTCAAATATTAATTAATTATTATTTGGATTTTTCTTGCTTATAAGGAAATATTATACTTAAATTTATATATCTAACTTTTAACTTGAAATTATCATGAGCAGCCGAACCAAAAAAGATGGTGCATCCGCGGTAGCAACTACTCCGGAAGCACAATTGACAAATGATGGGGGGAGTTTAATTTCTATGGAACCCCGTGAAGAGAAGTATCTTAAAAAACATCCGTTAAATGTAAATGCAACCTTTAATAAAAGGCTGTCGCTACTTTAATTTACATTTAAGGGTTATTTGATACGCCACGTATTGGGGACAAAAGATACCATCCAGGTTCGGAAATACTGTCTAAACGACATGAACAATCCCCCAATACGCAATGCATTGCGTCTCTACGTTAAGCCGCTATTTCTTTACGGATCCTCTTTAAAGTAAAGTAAAACCTGCTCCCCTCGCCTATTTCACTTTCTACACCTATTTTGCCGGCCTGTGCTTCAATAAAATCCTTTGCTATAGCAAGGCCAAGCCCTGTTCCGGTTTGTTCGGTTGTTGCGCCGGGCACTTTGAAGTAGCGTTCAAATATTCTGGATAGATAGCGCTGGTCTATCCCCTGCCCGTGATCTGTTACCGAAAACTCTATCTCATCGCCGTTGAACTTCTTTACCGTTAAATCAACCACATCTTTTTCATGGCTATATTTTATAGCGTTAGATAATAAGTTGATCAATACCCAGGTGGTTTTGTCCAAGTCGGCCTGCACATCGGGCAGGCTTTCGTCGCATTTTACATTTAGGGTTACATGCTTTTGCTCGGCAGTAGTTTTTAGGGCCTTTACCGCATAGTCCACAATGTTTTTTGGGTGTGTACTGCCGAAGTTTAACTGCAGTTTGCCCGTTTCAACCTGCGCCATATCCAGCAGTTCGCCGGTTATTTGCAGTAATCTGCGGGAGTCTTCTTCAATATTTTCCAACAATTGTTTTTGTTCTGTGTTCATCTCCCCTATGCGGCTATCTTCCAATAATTTGAGACTCATTTTTATGGACGAGATAGGCGTTTTTAACTCGTGGGATATCGTGGCGATAAAATTGGTTTTAGCATCATCCAGTTGCTGAAACTCAGTTATATTTTTCAATATGATCACACTGCCTATAACCTTGTCTTTACTGGTTACCGATAAAACTTCCTTGGTATAATAGCTTTCGCGACCATCGGCAAATATTTTCATTTTATGCTGTTCATTCATCAGCAGGTTACGCAGCAGGTCGTTTTCTAAAGCAATGTCGGGCGCAAATCCACCGGTAAGGCTTTGTTCAGGGACGCCGATTAACGTACAGGCAACATCATTCGCAAAAATGATAAATTGTTTCTCGTCGAGTCCGAAAATGGCATCGTGCATGGAGTTGATAATGGTCTCTATCCGCTTCTTTTCAAATAATATACTGGCCAGGTTGCTGTTTTCATATTCATCCAGTTTTTTGGTCATGATATTAAAAGCCTGGCCAAGCTCACCAAACTCATCGTTCGATTTAAAGTTCAGTTGCTGATGGTAATCGCGGTTTGAAACATCTTTTATCCGTTCTGTCAACTCCTTTATAGGGTTTGCTATATAGCCGGGGAAGTTTACTACAAAGCTAAATGCCACCAAAAACAGGAAAGAGCCTGCAAAAGCCACCAGTAATGTCGCGTCATCTGCCGTTTTGCGAGCCGTGCCATATTTACGTTCAACAGCAGTCATATTTAACTGCATAATGCCATACAACAATCTTTTTATATCGGTATGTAACTGGGTTACAAGGGGCGAATTACTTTGCGCCGCTTTAAGCAGGTTGAATTTTAAACGTAACGAATCTGTAAGCTGGCGCTCGCCGCGCTCGGTAATATTGTGTTCCTGCTTTACCAGGTTGCTTTCTATCAGGCTTACTTGCTGTGCGGTTAACAATCCGGGACTTCCATCCAGCGAGGCGCCCATATTTTTAGTGTACTGAACGGTCTTATAATTATCCTTCAATATATCCCTGGCATCTGTCGAAAGGCGGTTCAAAAAATAAATTGATAAACCGCAGGATAATATGGCCAGCAAAAACAGGAAGCCGAAGCCGGCACGGAGTTTATTTTTAATTTTCATTATGATAGTATTACGAGGTCAATATGTGTTTGCGACATTTTATTTAATAGTTGCGTAAAAACGGCCGTCTTCATTACCAGCTGATAAAATTTAAAGTGGGGCTTGCCCAAACAGATAGTTGTAATATCGTACTTCTCAGCTGTTTCCCAAATTGTTTTGGCAATATTGTCGCTTTTTACTTTTAAAACTTCGCCACCCAATTGGGTAGCCAATTTCAAGTTGTTTATCAAATGGCGCTGCGACGCCAGGTTTATTTTGTCGCTGCTTTCGCGCGATGTTTGCACATACAGCAAATACCATTTTGAACGATAGTATGAAGCGAGCCGCGCAGTTTTCCGTATAATTATTTTTGCCGATTCTTCATTGGTGCTTATGCACGCCAAAAACAACTCGGGCCTCAGTTTAATCGTTTTTGGTACTTCTAGGTCAATTTTGCGTTCCAGTTGGTGTGCCACTTCCCGCAGCGCCAGTTCGCGCAGCTGCAATATCCTTTCCGTTTGAAAAAAGTTATTCAGCGCGGTGGGTATTTTCTTCGCATCATAAATTTTCCCTTCTTTAAGGCGTTCGATTAATTCGTCGGCGGTTAGGTCGATATTAACCACTTCATCGGCTATCTGCAAAACATTGTCGGGGATGCGCTCGTTGATAGCTGTTCCGGTTATTTTTTCAACCTCTTCATTCAAACTTTCAATATGCTGGATATTTATCGCGCTGATCACATTAATACCTGCGTTTAAAATGTCCATCACATCCTGCCAACGTTTTTCGTTTTTGCTGCCTTCTATATTGGTATGAGCAAGCTCATCAACAACAACAACCTCTGGATGTAATTGAATAATAGCGTTGAGGTCCATCTCCTCCAGTTCCTTGCCTTTATAAAACAACTTGCGGCGCGGAATTATTTGCAAACCGTCCATCAGCGCCTGTGTTTCTTTACGCTGATGGGTTTCTATATACCCGATCTTTACGTCGATACCATTTCGAAGCAATGTGCGCACTTCCTTTAGCATGCGGTATGTTTTACCTACACCGGCACTCATGCCAATATAAATTTTAAACTTACCGCGCCTGGAACGTTTGATAAGCTCCAGGAAATGTTCAACCGATTGCTCTTTATTTTCGCTCATACATTTTTAACAAACTTTGTCATTGCGATCCGCCGATAGGCGGAGTGGTAATCTCCTCCCCATGCATGGC
>CAZZUU010000087.1:4983-12372 GCA_964657275.1 uncultured Mucilaginibacter sp.
ATACATATTTCCTGAAGGATAGCTAAGATATTGCCGCGTTCCCGAACTAAATTCGGGACAAGCTGTTCCTCCTCGCAATGACAATTTTTTATGTGATAGCATTTTCAACTTAATCAACCACTCACTTAATCAAACCTACTTACCCAACTCATCCAAAGCTACGTTCATTTTCAACACGTTAACCTTTGCAGGGCCAAATAAACCTAATACAGGCTTCTCCGTATTTTCATCAATTATTTTGGCTACCTGGTCTGCTGATATGTTCCTCACTTTTGCGATTCTGGGTACCTGAATTTTTGCACCGGCAGGTGATAAATCAGGATCCAGGCCGCTGCCTGACGAAGTAACAAGTTCAGCAGGTATTTCTGCACGGGTTACATCCGGGTTGTGTTTTAAAAAGGTGTCGATCTTAGCGCTGACGTCTTTCAAATAGTCGGCATTTGACGGACCCTTGTTTGATCCTGCACCTGCATCTGCCTGGTAATTGGCGGCAGACGGGCGTGACCAGAAATATTGATCTTTAGTGAATTTTTGGCCGATGTTGGCGTAACCAACAACCCTTCCTTTAAAAGTAACAGTTTCGCCATCGCCATGGCCTTTGGTTAATTTGCCGACTCCGGCAATTACCAGCGGATATATTCCGCATAATATCACTAACAATATTAAAGATATCCTTAAAGAAGGCAATAAGTACGTTTTCATTTTATTTTTATTTAGATATGAGATTTATGTTTTTAACCACTGGGATCATTTCCGTCGATTTAGATAAATACACCCACTAAAAGGTCTATTAATTTGATACCGATAAATGGCACCAATATTCCGCCTAAACCGTAGATCAACAGGTTACGTCGCAATAAAGCGCTGGCCCCTATCGGTTTATATTCAACCCCTCTTAAAGCCAACGGTATAAGCATTGGAATGATGATCGCATTGAATATAACCGCTGATAATATGGCAGATTGCGGGCTGTGCAAATCCATAATGTTCAATGCCCTTAACGCTGGTATCGACACCATGAATAATGCAGGAACGATGGCAAAATACTTGGCTACGTCATTAGCGATAGAGAATGTGGTTAATGTTCCGCGGGTCATCAGCAATTGCTTGCCTATTTCCACTATTTCAATAAGTTTAGTAGGGTCGTTATCCAGGTCAACCATGTTGCCTGCTTCTTTGGCGGCCTGTGTTCCGCTATTCATGGCTACGCCAACATCGGCTTGTGCCAGGGCAGGCGCATCATTTGTACCGTCGCCCATCATGGCTACCAGCTTTCCGCCTTGTTGCTCCAGTTTAATGTAGTTCATTTTATCTTCGGGCTTAGCCTCTGCAATAAAATCATCCACACCAGCCTTATTGGCTATAAACTTAGCTGTTAACGGGTTATCACCTGTTACCATTACTGTTTTTACACCCATTTTGCGCAGGCGTTCAAAACGTTCGGCAATACCGGGTTTTATAATGTCCTGCAACTCAATAACACCCAATATTTTTTCATTTTGCGACACTACCAATGGCGTACCACCATTTGATGCCACCGTTTTTACAATCTCCTCCACATCAGCAGGAAATTCGTTACCGGCCTTGAGCGCTATGTTACGAATAGAATCGAAGGCGCCTTTGCGGATACGTAATCCGTTAGGGGTATCCAAGCCGCTTGAGCGGGTTTCGGCGGTGAATTTTATAAACACCGAACCCTCGGGAACTTTAACCGATACTTTGGTTGCTCCTTGTTCACCCAATTCAACAATTGATTTTCCTTCAGGTGTTTCGTCGGCCATTGAGCTCAATATACAGGCCGTAATGAAGTCTTCTTCTTTTATTCCTTTGGTCGGATAAAAATTGGTTGCCTTACGGTTACCAATAGTTATGGTACCTGTTTTATCTAAAAGAAGGGTATCAAGGTCGCCTGCTGTTTCAACGGCTTTACCTGATTTGGTGATCACATTTGCACGCAATGCCCTGTCCATCCCCGCAATACCGATGGCCGATAAAAGGCCACCGATAGTTGTAGGGATCAAACAAACAAACAATGATATAAATGCAGCAATGGTGATAGGGGTGTTTGCAAAGTCGCCGAAAGGCTTCAACGTAACGCAAACGATCACAAATATGAGCGTGAACCCTGCCAGCAGGATAGTTAAGGCAATTTCATTTGGCGTTTTCTGACGTGATGCACCTTCAACAAGGGCTATCATTTTATCCAAAAAGCTTTCACCGGGCTGGGTGGTTACCATTACCTTTATCTTATCCGATAAAACCTTGGTACCGCCGGTTACGGATGATTTATCACCACCCGACTCGCGGATAACCGGAGCAGATTCACCTGTTATAGCCGATTCATCAATGGTAGCAATACCTTCAATGATCTCACCATCGGTGGGGATATTGTCGCCGGTTTCGCAAACAAACACATCACCTTTTCTTAATAATGACGACATTACTATTTTTTCCTTGCCATCAACCAGCAGGCGTGCAGGAGTTTCTTCGCGTGTTTTACGCAAGCTTTCGGCCTGGGCCTTGCCGCGTGCCTCGGCAATTGCTTCGGCAAAGGTGGCAAACTGAACAGTTAGATATAGTACGATAAAGATGGTAAGATTATAGGCAAAACTGCCCTGCTCTTTGTTAAATAAAGAGAAGATGGTAACGATAAGCATTACTGCGGCACCTATCTCCACGGTAAACATTACCGGGTTGCGGAACAGTAAGCGGGGATTGAGCTTAGTGAAGGAGTGCCTGAAGGCTTCTCTCACCTGGTCGCCCTGGAACAATGTATTTTGATTTGATCTCATGATGTTTCTTTTTGTTAAGTATTTTGTCGTCGCCTCACCTAAATCCTCTCCAAAGGAGAGGACTTTCTTATCAGCTCCTTTGGCTCCCTCTCCTTTGGAGAGGGCCGGGGTGAGGCCACTAATATTTTATTTAATTGAAAAATGTTCTGCAATTGGCCCTAAGGTTATGGCAGGGAAGAACGATAATGCAGCCACAATTACGATAACCGCCATAATCATGATACCGAAAGTAACGGTGTCTGTCTTAAGCGTTCCGGCTGATTCGGGAATAAATTTCTTATTGGCGAGTATGCCTGCAATGGCCACGGGGCCAATGATCGGTAAAAACCGCCCTAAGAAAATCACTAAACCGGTGCCAACGTTCCAGAATATATTGTTAGCAGTTAACCCGGCATAACCCGATCCGTTGTTAGCAGATGCTGAGGTAAACTGGTACAGCATTTCCGAAAATCCGTGAAAGCCGGGATTGTTTAACCAAGCCGATGGCTTTGTTGCCCAGGCGATATTTGGATAATAAACAAGCACATAGGCTGCCAGCGATGTGCCTACCAATATCAAAAATGGGTGAAGCAACGCTATAAGTGAAGCGATCTTCATTTCGCGGGCCTCAATTTTACGTCCCATAAATTCAGGAGTTCGACCCACCATCAGGCCGGAAATGAATACCGCTATAATGATGAATATGTAAAAGTTAAGGTAACCTACACCTACACCGCCGTAAAACGAGTTTACCATCATATCAAACATCTGTGTCATGCCTGATATTGGCATCATGCTGTCGTGCATGGAGTTTACCGAACCATTTGAAGTGACCGTTGTAGTAATACCCCAATAAGCGGAGGCAGCAGCGCCAAAGCGCACTTCCTTGCCTTCCATTGATCCGCCGGGCTGGCTGATACCCATGTGGGCGATAGCAGGGTTTCCGTTAACTTCAGCCCTTACCGATGGGAACACCATACAGAGAAAGCCAACCGTCATTACACCGAAGATAACCCAGGCCAGTTTCTTTCTATTCAGATAATAGCCTAAAGCAAATACAAGCGCAATTGAAATCAGTATAATGCTGATATTTTCAACAATATTGGTTACGTAGTTAGGATTTTCGAAGGGGTGGGCCGAGTTTACGCCAAACCAACCGCCGCCGTTTGTACCTACCTGCTTAATAGCAATCATCGCAGCCGCGGGACCACGTGAAACGTGTACCGTATCGCCCTGTAATCCTATTACCGTGTCTTTGCCTTTAAAACTGGTTGGGGTACCGTTAAATGCTAATACGACAGCAACCACAAAACTTAGGGGTAATAATAACCGGGTAATTGATTTCACCAAGTAATCCCAGAAGTTACCTAGCTTATCGGTAATTTTATCCTTCATGGCTTTAAAAACAACCATCATAGCTGCAATACCGGTTGCCGCACTCACAAAGTGCAAAAACATAAACACAAATAATTGTGTGTAATAGGTAGCACCTGATTCGCCCGAGTAATCCTGCATGTTAGTGTTGGTTAAAAAACTCAACGCCGTATTAAAAGCAAGGTCGGGAGTTTGATTAGGGTTCTTATCAGGATTAAGCGGCAGATGCGATTGGAACAGCAAGCAAAAGAAAGCATAAAATAACCATAATAAATTAACGGTTAACATGGCTTTTAAATGCTGTTTCCAGTTCATTTCTTTATGAGGGTCAATACCGCTAAATTTATAGATCAGCCTTTCAAGGGGCGCCATAAAGTCGAGCCAGGTTTTTTCGCCGTTAAAAACTTTAGCAATGTATTTACCAAGCGGAATGGCGAGGGCTACAGTTGCCAGGTACATGAAAATAATACCTATGAATTCAGTATTCATAATAATTTAATTTTTAGATTGTGATTAGAATTTTTCGGGTTTGAGCAGCACATAAACCATATAAATAAATACAGCGATGGCTACGATGAAGAGTGCTAACATGATGTTTAGATTTTTTCGAAGTAATTAACTGATTTAAAAAAGAGCCAGAATATGACAATGAAGCATATTACATAGGAGATAGTGAGTATAACATCCATTTTGATTGGGTTTTAAGTGTATGCGTATTAGTTGAAGTGAAATGTTTTGATTTTGATGTAGACCATATAGACCACTGCTATCGCGAACAGCCATACAAAGGCGATGGTTACTACTTCTTTGAGTTTGTACTTTAAGTCTGTTTTTTTCATAATATTTAAGCGCTTGCCGGACTATATGCCAAGCGGATGCCACAAACATTTAACTTATTTACAACTTATTTATAATCAATAACTTAATTGAATTACAAGAAGATAAATGGAGTTTCCATCTTAGAAACAGACTATCATTTTGATAGGGTTTTATCAAAATATGTTATTGTCAGAACCCGGATTAAAGGATTAACAGATTGCCGGGGATGAGGCAGCGAAGGGCAACTTATACTAAACAAACAAGCTGATCATATTCTTTGCTATTTGTTGTGTAGACCACATGAGTACTGGGTCGTGACCGCGGCGGGTATTTCGGAGTATAGTTGTAATTTCGGTAGTCATATCATCCATTGTTTTTACCACGTGGTGATGCCTGAAATCCTTTGCCATTGGCTTACAAAAGGATACCACATGTGCCCCGGCATACAACGCTTCGGATAAAACAGCACCAAACCCCTCGTAATTTGAGGTGTGCAAAAACACCTTCGACCGCTGCATTAACGATAATACTTCCTCGTGTGGCAATTCCCCTGCAAATACCAGGTTGTTTTGCAGGTGCTTATTTGCAGCCATCAACTTTAACCTGTTCAGTTCAGGGCCGTTTCCGCAAATAACCGCTTTGATCTCCGGAAAAAACTCTTTCAACAAACCTATGGTCTCAATAAAAACATCGTATTGTTTTAATGGTATCAACGAGCCTGCGCCAAAAATGTCGATATCCCGTTTGGAAGGAGCATCCGTAAATAAAGCTGTATCGATACCAACAGGGATCACGTGAAGCGGCGAAACACCATAGTTTTTCCGCACCTCCTTCGCAATAAAATCCGATAGTGCGATCAGTGAATCGCCTTTCGGCTTTATCCAGTTAAAGTATTTGTTGCCTTTTTTGGCATCCTGACCCAATAACCAGCTGTAATGACTTAAACCATTTCGTTTAGCAAATTGACTGCCTACAAAAGCACACTCGCCAAACCAAAAACTCAGCAAACCCAATAAATGAAATTCCTTGTTGAGCTTCCGTAAAATTCGCCACGCTTTTACCCATGTAAAAGCCCGGCGGAACCGCCCATTTTCCTTGCCGCCTATGGCTATCACCCTTACGCCGTGCCATTGATATTCATCGGCAATAAATGGGTATTGAAATGCAATAACGATAATATTAAGGCCGGGGCATATCTCTTTAAGCGCCTTCACAAATAACTGCTGCGGGGGCATACAGGTGGTATCGGCTTCATTTGCGGGGAAGCCGGGACTAAGTATAACCAGTGTTTCCTGTTTATTCTCCATCCAATGAAAGTATTTTATTACAAAAAGATAAACTTGCTTTGTTATGCGTTATCAGCAGGATCATCTTTCCCTGTCCGGTAAGCGACTGCAATTTTGAAAGAATGCAATTTTCTGATTTGCTGTCCATTTCGCTAAAAGGTTCGTCTAAAATCAGCAGGTCAAAATCATGATAAAGGGCCCTTGCCAACATTATCCGTTGCCGTTGCCCTCCGCTTATGTTCTTCCCGCTTTCTTTAATATTTTTTTCGAGCCCCTCGGTATAACCGTCGAGAAACCTACTGATCCCGCAAAATGAAAGCACTTCGTTTAGCCTGGTACTGTTATAATTATCATCTGTCAGGGTTATGTTTTTCACTATCGAATCATTAATAAAAAACGGTTGCTGCTTTACATACGAAATTTTTTTGCGATAGAGTTGACGTTCAGTGTTACCGGTTTTTCTATCGTTGAAATAAATGGTCCCGCAATCCGGTTGCAGGAAACCAAGCAACAGGTTGATTACCGTGGTTTTCCCTTTGCCGGAGTTCCCTGATATGCCGATAAAATCGCCTGGCTCCATCTGGAAATTGATACCTTGTAAAATAGATTGTTCCCTATATTTAAAATAAACGTTTTCAAATTTTACCGAGCTTATCTCAGCGATTTGACTATCATTTATTACGAAGGTTTGACTTGTCGCTGGCAAAAGGTCGGTTAGAGTAAACTGGTAGGTTTTCATCTGCCCGGTACAATTTAATATTTTAACAATGCCGGGAATAATCTTATAAGAAGCCGCCATAAATATCCCGATAGTGAGCAGGTCGATACCCGGCGCGCTGGCCCACCACTTACTGATCATCACCAAAATAAAAAAACCGAGGACTGCGAAAATCTCGATCAGCCGCAACGGCAAACTTTGCAAAGTTTGCATAGTTGAGATATTATTATTCAACTGTTGCTGGTAGGTGAAATACCGATCGGAGAAAAAGTTATTCTTATTGTAGATATTGCTTTCCACGTATCCTGATAATGATTCCTGCAAATGTTGCAGCGTTTTTTCGCTCGCAATTTTTGTATCGGCGCGCACATCCTTCAGTTTTTTGCGGATAAACCAGGCCAAGGAAACCACAGGCGGCGAT
>CAZZUU010000088.1:0-12364 GCA_964657275.1 uncultured Mucilaginibacter sp.
GGTAATTGACATCTACAAACAAAAAGGCAAGACTATAATGATAGGGGATGGTATCAACGATGCCCCTGCATTGACTAAAGCAGACGTTGGTGTATCCATGAATGATGCCAGCCAGATTGCCATACAATCAGCCAGGGTTGTCTTACTAAATACCGACCTGAACTCGGTTGTTAAGTTTTTACAGATCAGCAAACATACGCTCATCACCATTAAACAAAATCTTTTCTGGGCGTTCGCCTATAATATTATAGCTATCCCGATGGCTGCCTTAGGGTTTTTAAACCCAATGGTGGGGGCTTTTACCATGGCTTTTTCCGATGTAGTAGTGATAGGAAACTCGCTGAGGCTGAAAATTAAGCGATTGGATTAACTAGTCCATAGACCATGGTCCATAGCATTTCATGATATTGGTAAATATTTAATGGGCGAGGCATAATGTTTCCTATTTTTGAAACCATACACAGGCTATGGACTATCAACCATGGGCCATGGACCAAACAATATGATCGAAATATTTACAGACGGTGCATCAAGCGGCAACCCGGGGCCGGGGGGATATGGAGCCATCCTGCGTTCAGGAAATCATTATAAAGAACTGTCGGAAGGGTTTCGCAAAACCACCAATAACCGAATGGAACTACTGGCAGTGATAAAGGCGCTAGAAGCATTGAAAAGCCCGAATCAAACTGTTATTATTTATTCTGATTCAAAATATGTGATCGACGCTATTGATAAAAGATGGGTATACGGCTGGCTGCAAAAGGGATTTAAGGATAAAAAGAATAAAGATCTCTGGCTCCGATACTTAGAGGTAAGTAAATTACATAACATTAAATTTACCTGGGTGCGCGGCCATGCGGGGCATAAAGAAAATGAACGCTGCGATGAGTTAGCCGTTGCTGCTGCCAAACAAAAAAACCTATTGATCGATGCAGTTTTTGAGATGGAAAATGCGAAGGTTAATTTGCTTTAACCATTTGTTTAACAGTGTTTTACTTTGTTGACTTAAAGTAATTATTGCCAGGAGATAACCGTTCAACATTAAACCCTTACAGCTTTAAAAGTTTTTTTATTACCTTTGCAAACCACCTGTTTAATATTGATCCCAAATCTCCGGGATAACATAACGCAGTCAGTTTACAGGCAATCTCATTAAAATAAAAATTATGGCGAAATCTCAGGCGACTTTCATGAAGAAGCAACTCGAAAAAAATAAGGCGAAAAAGAAAGAGGATAAAGAGCAGCGTAAACTCGAGCGTCAGCAGAATTCTACGGGCGGCGATATGGATAACATGATGGCGTACGTAAATGAATTTGGTGAAATCGTTTCAACACCACCTGAAAATTTCAGTAAAAAGCAGTAATAATTTACCGGAATAGCCTGATAGCTTTTGCCCGGTTCAATATCATTTTACTTCCCGTTCCAGATATTATTTGACCGGTCTACGTCTGGTAGTTGTTTATCAGGGTCAATCTCTACCGTTTTAATAGCCGAGGTTGACGGGTATGAAAACGTCCATACTGAGCCGCGTTGCCAAATATTTACCGGTAAGTGTACAATCTCCGACTTGCCGTTGATCTGCGTAATTTTAACTTCAACGGGCATCGCCATCTTGTCTTTATTCACCAGCGTTATCAACGCCCCTTTGCTCGGATAACCATGTACATAGCTAACCGACTGTATAGCCTGGTCGAGTTTCCACGTAGTGAAGAACCATGGTTGAAAGAACCAGTTTAAATCTTCCCCGGCCGCATCGTTCATAGCTCTGAAAAAATCATAGGGCAGCGGGTGTTTGTATGCCCAATGCTTTATGTATTCGCGAAAAGCATAATCAAAACGGTCAGGCCCTAATACCTGGTTACGAAGCATAGCCAAACCTAAAGCTGTTTTACTGTAATACTGGTGATAATCATTAATAGCTTCCGGAGCGGTCATCAGCGGGTCTTTGGCTTGAATCATGGTTTCGGCAATTCCGAGTGCAGGCCGGTCGTTTTTATTAAAATACTCTCCGCCGTTAAATATTTGTGTAGCGTATTGGTTAATAAAGGTGTTAAAGCCCTCGTCCATCCACATATATTTGCGCTCATTGGTGCCAACGATCATAGGAAACCAATTGTGACCTATCTCGTGGGTAATATCCCCCCACAGCTCCTCTTTTTTATAGTCGGAGGAACAAAAAATAATGCCCGGATATTCCATCCCCGTAACCAATCCCCCTACATTTACCGCCGAATTCCATGGATATTCAAAATAAGCATTTGAATAAATTTCCATGCTGTTTTTTAGGTATTCGGTAGAACGACCATACCCACTTTGTCCTATACTCTCTGCCGGGTAAACGCTCATCGCCATTACCTTCCGGCCCGACGGAACATTTACTTTCGCAGCATCCCAGATAAATGCGTTTGACGCCGCCCACGATACATCACGCGTATTTTGCATTTTATAATGCCATGTTAAGGTTCCCTTAACGGAACGCTGCGAAAGCCTTTCCACTTCCTCAGGTTTAATGATCATTACGGTTTTATCGCTGTTTGCTGCTTCGGCTAACCGATTTCGTTGTATTGAACTGAGTACTTCTGCAGCATTTTGCAGATCGCCAGAGCCGACAATGGTCATATTTGCTGGCGCAGTAATGTAGTAATCAAAGTCGCCGTAATCGCAGTAAAACTCACCTAAACCCATGTAAGGAAGCGTATTCCAGCCTTCGGTATCGTCATAAACGCACATGCGGGGATACCACTGCGCTAACTCATAAATATATCCCTGCCTGAACATTTTACGACCCATGCGATCGGCACCATAAAAAGGTATCGAAAAATTGTAGGTGATCTTGACTTCCACTTTTTCACCGTTAGGACCAACTGGTGAGCTTAGGCGCAACTGCATACGCGCGTCAGTAATTACCGGATCAACTTTATAACTTTGCCCTTTGTAAGTGACAGTTACCGAAGTAATATGATCGCCGCCGCGGTTAAAGCCTTTTACTGTAAAACGGTCGTCATCATCCGGCGTTGTTAACCATCCTCTTGAATTGGATTTAAATAGGTTTTGATCGAGCTGGAGCCACAGATAATCGAGATTATCGGGGCTGTTATTGGTATAAGTTATTACTTCTTCACCGGTTATGGTTGTATCCTGCGTACCCTCGTTTAAACTGGCTTTAATTTGATAATCAGCACGGTTTTGCCAGTAATGCTGGCCGGGTTGCCCGCTTGCTGTGCGCGTATCGCCGCCCGTTACGGGCCAGGTCGCCGGGCCAAATATATCCAGGTGATCGTATTGAATGGAATCGGGTGTTGTTTGGGCAGAAGCTGCTGTAGCGCTGAGGAGTAAACCAAGGGCACTGATGAGGTAACTTATTTTAGAAGACACTATTGATTGTAATACTTATTTAACGCAAAGTAAGCTAAATTAATTCTGATTAAACAATTGTCAGTAACATGATACGCTATAATTAATGCCTTTAATGCCGTTATAACAGTGGTTTTAATACTTCCCACACATTTCGTCCAACAATTTTAGCTCCCTCAGTTGTGGGATGGATGCCGTCCTGCTGGTTTAATACCGGTATGCCGGCCACGTCTTTTAGAAGAAACGGTATCAGCGCCATTTTATTCTTTTCGGCAAGCATAGGGAATATCCCTCTAAAGTCGGAAGCATATTTAACCCCCATATTAGGCGGCACCATCATACCGGCCATCACCAGTCTGGCGTTTGGGTACTTCATTTTAACACTGTCAATTATATCTTGCAGGTTTCCAATGGTTTCCGTTACCGGGATACCACGAAGCCCGTCATTCGCGCCAAGCTCCAAAACAAACACATCAATTTTCTGCTTAAAAATCCATCCGATACGGCCTTTGCCACCCGCAGATGTTTCGCCGCTAACTCCCGCGTTAACAACCTTGTAGGGTAATTTAGCGGAATCAATTTTATTTTGCACCACTCCCGGAAACGCGTCAGAAGGATCGTCCAAACCATAACCGGCTGTTAAACTATCGCCGAAAAAAAGAATGGTTTTCGACGATGTATTTTGGGTGCTAATTGTTACCTGTCCGGGTTGATCAGCGTTTGATTTTTTCCCGCCGCATGCGGCCAAAAGTGAGGTTATGAATACTAAGCAGATTATTTTTTGTTTATCCATTTTTTAAGTCTTTAGTCAAAAGTCCGAAGTTTTAAGTGAAGCTGCAATAAATTTGACTTCGGACTTAATACTATAGGCTTACACTTACGAAGCGGCCCGCAATATTTCTAATGGCGGCCTGTTAAGCACACCGCGGCTATTTAACAGGCCAATAACTAATGTCAATAACGATATAACCACAAAAAGTATAATTGCCGGCAATAAGTTTATAACAAAGGGCACTTCGAAACTATATTTTGCCAGCAGCCAACTGCCACCCGCCGCAATTATGATACCGGTTAACGCCGATAACGACCCTAAAAATAAATATTCCAGCGCGGTAATGGCAAATATTTGTTTACGGCTTGCGCCAAGCGTGCGCAGCAGCACACTTTCCTGTATGCGCTGATACTTACTGATCCTCACTGAAGCAATCAGCACCACAATACCTGTAATTATACTGAACGCGCTCATAAACTGGATGATATAACTTATCTTATCCAAAAGATCGTCAAGCACGCTTAAAACCAGTCCGAGGTCAATAATCGAAATATTAGGAAATTGACGTACCACCGCTTTTTGAAATGCAGCGGATGTTTTAGCCGATGAAACATGGGTAAGCAATACATGAAACTGCGGGGCGCTTTCCAATATTCCGGCAGGAAAAACGATCTGAAAGTTGGTTTGTATTTTGCTCCAGTTTACCTGGCGAACGCTGCTCACTACCGTTTCCATACTTATTCCCTGTACGTTAAAAACCAAATGATCGCCTAAGTGAATATGGTTACGGTCGGAAAAACTCTCTTCGATAGAAATAGGAATTTCTTTACCCGGGTCCGCCTTACCTATCCAATCGCCTTTAATTATTTTTTCGGATGCGCTCAGCGAGTCGCGGTAGGTAACCCGGTATTCGTTGGAGAAAGCATGTGCAGGTATCTTACTCGTGGTATCCTTTTTTATGTCGGCAATGGTTTTGCCGTTTATCTTTTCAAGCCTGATGGTTATAATGGGCACTTGTTGCAAAACAGGTAAACCCTGCTGCCGCGTTAAATCCGCGACCGCTTTTTCCTGGCTGGTTTGGATATCAAATAATATCATATTAGATTGCTTGCCGCTCGACGATAGGCTAACCTGCCCGATCAGTATACTTTGTATAAAAAACAGCGTACAAATAAACATGGTACTCAGGCCGATAGATACAATAAGGATGATGGTTTGATTATTTGGCCGGTACAGGTTAGCAAAGCCTTGCCGCCATAAATAACTCCATGAACCTTTTATGATAGTACGCATCAGCCTCATTAACAGCCATGCCGTAAGGGTAAGTATCAAAAACGCAATCAATATCCCGATGGTGAAGAATATACTCCCCGGCCAGCTATCTAACTGGAAGAAGCTGAACACCACAATGAAAGCCAGTATCAGCAAATAAACCAGCCAGCGAAACGGATCGCGCACCATATTTACATTTTCGTAAGATAGTCTGAGTGTATTTAACGGCGAGATATTCCGGATAGAAATGAGCGGCAGCAAAGCGAAAAGGATGGAGATTATGATTCCCAATAAAATACCCTGCCCGATAGCTAGCCACGAGATATCGGTGGAGATGGTCATCGGCAATATCTCTTTCATTACAGCGGGCAAAAGGTGTTGAATAGCTGTGCCCAATGCAGCGCCCGCTACAGAACCGATAATGCCAATCCCGACGATCTGGATGAGATAAATTAAAAATGCTTCCGATGCCTTTACGCCGAGGCAACGCATAATGGCAATGGAAGCAATCTTTTCGCGGATATAGATATGGATAGCACTGGCTACGCCCACGCATCCCAATAGTAAGGCAATAAACCCAACCAGTGATAAAAATTTGGTCAGATCGCCGAAGGAACGGCCGGTATTTTCTTTGCGGGTTTCTATCGTTTCGTAATTGAGCCCGGCGCGGTCGAGGCGCGGGTCAATTTGTTTAACCAGCTTATCCATGTTAACCGGCCTGGTATATTGATAATAGAAACTGTAAACAATGCGGCTGCCTTTTTTTGATAGCCCGGTTTGATCCAGGTATTGCATGGGGATGTACACAATAGGAGCCATGCTTGATGAGATGCCGGTTTGCCCCGGCGCTTTATTCAACACGCCTGCTATCAAAAAAGTAATATTTCCCACTTTTATCGAATCGTTAACGCGGGCATTAAATTGGAGCATCAGCGTTTTATCAACCAATGCAGTTTTACCTTGTTTAAATGATTGCCCTGCCGCTACAGGTGTGGTTTCTAAACTGCCATAATAAGGGAATTTGCCTTGCAGGGCACGAACCTGTACGAGCCGGGTGCCATTACCTTTCAGGAAATACACCATCGACACAAAACTGCGCTCCTCCGATCTTTTATCGCCCAGCGAATCCAGCAGGGGTTTTATGGTGGCATCCGCCGGCCTGTTGCCGGATATAGCCAGATCAGCTCCAATCAAAGTTGCTGCCTGGCTGTTGATATCATTTTGCAGGTTATACCTGAACGAATAAATGGCCACCAGCGCGGCTATACCAAATACAATAGATGAAATAAACAACAACAGGCGCGACCGGTTACGCCTGCTATCGCGCAAGGCCATTTCAAAAAGCCAGGGGATATTTATGTTCCGTTTACCGGCATTAGGGGTGATATCCATACCTGCTTAAGCGTTAACGGTTAAATCGTCGGCAATTAGTTTGCCGCCTTTAATGCGCAATATGCGCTGTGTTTTTGCAGCCAGTTCTAAATCGTGGGTCACCAAAATCAGCGTAGTACCCGCTTCGCGGTTCAGATCAAATATCAGCTTAACCACTTTTTCGCTAGTTTCGGCATCCAGGTTACCGGTTGGTTCGTCGGCAAATAATATGCGTGGCGCGTTAGAGAAAGCCCGGGCTAATGAAACACGCTGCTGTTCGCCGCCGGAAAGTTGGGCAGGGTAGTGGTGCCCCCGATCAGCCAGCCCAACTTTATCCAGCAAAGCTAACGAGCGTTCCCTGATGTTTTTTTCTCCGCGAAGCTCCAAAGGAACCATTACATTTTCCAACGCAGTAAGCGTGGGTAATAGCTGAAAATTTTGAAATATAAAGCCAATATACTGGTTACGTACCTGTGCACGCTGGTCTTCGCTTAAAATGCCGAGGTTGATATTGTTCAGTTCTACTTTGCCTGCGCTGGGGCTATCCAGCCCGGCACACAAGCCCAGCAGCGTCGTTTTGCCGCTTCCGGACGGGCCCACGATGGCGTTGGTTGAACCAGGGGCAACCGCGAAATTTATGTTATCAAGTACGGTAAGGCTGTGCCCGGCACTTTGGTATGTCTTACTAAGATCTGAGATATTGAGAATAGCTTCCACTATGAGGTGTTTTTAAATATAGATAATTATCAGTCGCTTTTGTTACCGCAGCAAGTTTCGTAAATATCCATTTATCGCGCCATACGCAGTAAAAAAATGTGGATTTTAAAAAGTATGACAGAAGAATGTCATTAGTCATTTAGGCAATGGTCATTAGGTTATTAATGGAGCGGGGTTTAACTTTCGCGGGATATTCTAAAACGTTCCGCCAAATCCGATATAAAAGCTCCTGCCGACGGAGGGAATAATACCCGGGCCGGGATACTCAACAGTGCGCAGGGTAAAATATTTTTCGTTGGCCAGATTATTAATGCCAAATTTAAGATGGTAATTCTTTATTTTAAATGTTGACGACCAATCTAAAACAGTGTAAGATGGCACTATTCCCACTTCGGCATTCGGGCTAAAAACGGTATTGTTTGCATCTGAATATGATTTTGCAGTATTGCTTAGAAGAAATGTGGTCGAGATTTTTCTCACAATGTAAGTAGCCCCGATCCGCTCGATAGTTTCAGGAGCAAACTCGGCGAAGTTTCCTTTGTACAGGCCGTTAACATATTTGGCGTTATCGTAGGCAAAAGAATTAAAAAATGAAAAAGAGCCTGCACCAGGATTCGAGTTAAACAGCTTGGTTACATTTAGTTCCACATACGATTCGATGCCTGTATGATGAGCGTCACCTACATTGGTTTCGAAATAAGTAGCATTTGCACCTGCGTTTGATGTTTCTATAGCAATATTATGGTTAAAAGCCATAAAGAAACCGCTGACATCAAAAGTTAAATAATCCTTAACGCTTCCCCGCCAGCCAATATCCAGGTTATATCCCGTTATATCTCTCAGGTTCGGATCTATTTTTGCATCAACACCCAGGCCCAGCGGATAAAGGAAAGAATACTCAATAGGCCGGTAGGCCTGCGATAAATTGGCGTATATATTGGTATTATTTGATGTTTTAAATTGTAATCCTAATCCTGCAAGCACTATATAACGGGATTTAGCTTCGCTAACGTTAATATTGTAAGTTTCGGTACTGTCGAGCACATGGCCACTTGCCGTAGAACGGATGTACTCGAACCGGAAGCCCGGCACAATGGACAAACGGGAACCCGCATGAAAGATATTTTCAACGAATGGGGCTACGTTTAGCGTAGTAAATTGCAAATCATTGATATAGCCGCTGCCATAATTTCTGAAGTCCGCATCGATACCGGTTGAGCCTGTTCCGCCTTCCAGGCGGCGCATCCAGCCATCATAAAAACGTAAACCTGCAGCAAACGACTGTTGGCTGCCACCTATCATATATTTACTTAACAATCGTATTTCGGTTGTTGAATTTCTGAAATATTCATGTTCCAGTTCGCGCGGGCCATAAGTTTGGGTAGCGATGTTTATGCTGTCCGGCGTTTGCGGGCCGCCTTCCTCATTATGCCATATAATACTTCGCGAGCTGATATTTAATGCAGATTTTAGCGTAATTGTGGTGTTAGCAGATATTTTATATTGTGAGGTAAGAGCGATAATGTTCCATGGAGAAATCAACCAATTCCGTTGGCGAAACGACGAGTTTGGATCCTGATTAAACGCAGCATCATCGAGGCCGCCGGGCAAATGCAACAGGTTACGAAGTGCAGAGTATTCGATCCCTATTTTAAATCTGTCGCTTGCACGATATTCGAGTCTCGCGAAACCAGTGCCCTGCCTGAGATCGGAATTCTTTCGCCAGCCTTTTTCGTATTCAGCCTTAACAAATGCGTAATAATGCCATTTATTAATAGTGCCGCTTACAGAGTTGAATAAATTGATCAAACCAAAGTTTCCCGTGGTAAAATCGGCGCTGTATTCAAAAGGTTTTGTTTCGGTTCCGTTCTTTACGATATAATCAATCACACCCCCAAATTGAGGACCAAATTGTAATGACGATGCGCCACGTATAACATCCACCCTGTCAATGGCTTCTAATGGCGGCAAATAATAGGATTCAGGGTAACCGTAAATATCGCCCGCTATATTATAGCCGTTTTGGCGAGTGTTTGTTTCGACACTTTGCGTTGGATTTAGCCCTCTGAACCCGATGCCGTTTGCAGGGAAACCGTTTCCCTCTGTTTCGGAATAATTGGAACCCGGTACGCGGCCGAGCGTTTGCCGTGGATTGTCCTGTGCAGTATTGGCGTCTATGCTATCCAGCACCAGCACTTCGTTTTTTTGTGCAGCATAAATGATATTATCATGGGTTTCGTTAAGATAACCCATCCCTTTAACGGATTTATACCCTTTTATTACAACCTCCGTCAGCTCTTTAACTTTCATTTGAAGCGTGACGTTTGTTACGGTTACTTCATCATTTTTTACCGAAACCGGTAGTTCTGCAGGTATAAACCCATCGCGCGACAGCGTGATTACAAAATTTCCGGCGGTTGTCTTTAAGAAATATTCTCCTTTCGTATCCGTTATTGCAGCTAATCGCGTTTTTTTTATTGCAACCGTAACGTTGGTTAGTACATTACCGCTTGAATCGGTAATTTTGCCTTTTATGCCGGTTATAGACTGAGCCCTACCCAAGCTGATTCCAATTGTCCCGATGACTAAAATGATGACAGATAATTTGAAAAGGTGGCGGGGTATACAATAATACATGTGTTATTATCTGAATGTGGCACAAACATACGCCTATTTAGAATCTTTCCAAATAAATACAGCGATTTGCATCAGCGTGCGCCGGCTCATGTTAATTTGATGGCCACAACTTTGCTTTTATTACAAATAAAGCACTTCCGGCTGTTTTTTTAAAATCTAACATAGTATAAGCCAAATTATTATGAAGATTTGTTTAATGTTTGTTTATATAAAACCTAATCCGCATTTTTAAGCATGCAAGAAATCCTGTTGCTTTGTCTTGGGTTGGTGCTGAGTGTATCGTTCCTGGTGCTGCTGGCCCAAAAGCTAAAAATAGCTTATCCTATATTTTTGGTAATTGCCGGCTTGGCTTTGGGTTTTGTGCCGGGGATGCCCAATGTAGAGATCAATCCCGACCTGGTTTTCCTGATCATCCTACCCCCGATACTTTACGATGCAGCCCAAAATACCTCGTGGAAAGCGTTGTGGCGCTGGCGGCGTATTATTTTAATGATGGCGCTCGGCTTTGTGCTGCTAACAGCTACCTCCGTTGCCCTGGTGAGCTATTGGCTGATATCTGGTTTTACACTGGCACAAGGGTTTTTATTAGGCGCTATCGTATCACCGCCAGATGCTGCTGCGGCAACTGCCATCATGAAGTTTGTTAAACTGCCCAAAGGGCTCGTTTCCATACTTGAAGGCGAAAGTTTGCTTAACGATGCCACCAGTTTAACCATCTTCCGGTTTGCATTGCTGGCTATAGCAAGCAATCATTTTGTGTGGCAGCATGCTGTTGGCGGTTTTGCGCTGGTAGTTGTATCAGGTATTGCCATTGGTTTAATTATCGGTTTTGTTTTTTATGCGGTATTTCGCTGGTTGCCCACAACGGCCAACCTTAATATTACTTTGTCTATCGTTGTGCCGTACCTTATTTATCTTACGGCGGAGTCACTTCATTCATCGGGTGTATTGGCGGTTGTAAGCGGGGGGCTGTTTATGGCTTATCAAAATCATTTTGTTTTTTCGCATACAAGCCGGCTTAAATCCAATGCCATATGGTCAGCTTTGGTATTCATTTTAAATGCTGTTGTGTTTTTCCTGATCGGCTTACAACTACCTACTATTATGCACCACGTAAAAGACGGAGAACTCACCGAATCGTTAATTGCCGCGCTGATTATCTCTTTTGTAGTTATTTTGGTGAGATTATTTTCAGGGTTATTTTCATCAGTATTTACCCGGTTTATCGGCCGCTTTATCACAGTTGCACAACGCAGGCCAGGCTGGCGTAACCCCCTGATCAGCAGTTTTATGGGTATGCGCGGCGTGGTTTCGCTGGCGTCGGCATTGTCGGTGCCATTGCTACTGCCGGGCGGACAAACTTTTCCAAACCGCGATATCATTTTATTTATCACCTTTGTGGTGATCATCATAACACTCGTGGGACAGGGATTGATGTTACCCTGGCTCATACGAAAAGTAAAACCGCAGTTTTTACAGCTTGAAAAATCGGACGAGCAGCAAATCTTAGAAATTGAGATTGAGTTATATAACGCCGCGCTCAAGAAGCTAAAGGAAAAATACCCCGACGACATTCAAAATAATCCTATGCTGCGTAACAGGCATGACCTATACAGTTTTAAAGTAAACCTGATCAGGAAAGAGGGCGCTGCCGAACAGGTTAACCGTTTTAAAAGGATTATGTTTGAAGTGACGGAGCACGAACGACGGATACTTCATAGCTTCAGAAAAAAAGCCGGTTACGATGATGATGTGATTGCTATCATCGAAAAAAGACTTGACCTGGAAGAAGAGCGACTGGAAGAAGAAAGCGAATAACATAAACCTTCGGAAGAGAATAGCAGTTAACCCTCTTGTTCAACGGCAATCATGAATTTAACTCGGCGTATTTGCAGAATTGCCTAACGCTTTGGTTACTATCTGCATCACCTAACAAGCTCGTTTTTTTTGTTTCCAAATCCCTGATTTCTTTTTTTAAAGCCTTTATGCGGATCAATATAATTAGAACTTCATCCAGTATCGATGTTTCTTTTTTACGTGCCATAATTTATCAAAGTCTGATGTAACTACGTTTTTTAGACTGGTTTAGATGTATAGGGACAGGGGTTGAACCTGTGAAGGCTAAAATGGGCTGATAAATAGGTTAAAACATTTAATCGCTGATTGGGTTAAATACTATAAACAAATTGGATTTGAATATAAAACTGATTTTGCCCTTATTATTTTTCACCATCGTTTGC
>CAZZUU010000089.1:0-12318 GCA_964657275.1 uncultured Mucilaginibacter sp.
TCTCCCTGGTTCCAGGGGGCGCGAACGGTTCCGTCAGATAGGTTATATGCCTGCTGCAAGTATCTTGGATCTGCGGCCAAAACACCCGGTGGGAAGTTAGGCTGGAAACTTGCCAGCGCAGCTTCAAACATCTTGTAGTGTGTTACCTCACGGGTCATCAGGAATGAAAGTGTTTCGTGGATATAAGGGTCATCCGTAAATTTCATCAGGTGCTCGTAAACCAGTTTTGCCCTCGATTCTGAAGCTAAATTGGTACGCAGGTCCACCGTAAGGTCCCCGTTCGAATTGATATACGAAGCGCACCATGGAATGCCCTGGCTGTTTCTCGGCGTCGGGCCGCCGCCGGTAATGATCGGGAATTGCGGATTGGCCGATAACGCAGCATGAATAACACTTTCTTTCGCGGCCTTGCCGTTCATAGCGACCATGATCTCGCTTTGTTCAGCAGCGTTCTTTAATTCCCCGTTAACACCTTTCAAAAGCATCTGAATGGTAGCCCCTACGATCTCCAGGTGACTGAATTCTTCGGTAGCGATATCCATCAGCATATCGTATTTATCCGGGTGCGGCACTTTCGCGCCGAAAGCCTGGGTAAAATATTGCATGGCTGCAGCCAATTCGCCGTTCTCCCCGCCGAACTGCTCCAACAATAAGTTGGCAAAGCGCGGGTCAGGACGCGAAACCCTGGCGTTGAATTGTAAGTCCTTTACGTGGTGAAACATGATATTTAATTTATAGGTTAATTATGATGGTTTAATAATCAGGAGAAGAAACCTTTTTCCTTTTCTTCACCGGAAGCTTCGTAATTGACGCTATTTTCAGCTATTTCGGTCAGCAGATCGTCCGCAGCCTTTTCTTCATTCAGGGTAAGGGTCAATAGGTCGGCAGCTTCGTTATAACCCAATGTTTTTGCCAGGTTTAGCATTCCGCCATAAGAAGCGATCTCATAATGCTCTACCTTTTGACCGGCAAATATCAACCCGACATCCCTGGTAGCTGTTCCATCTTCCGTGTCGCTTATGATCGCTTCGCCCTCGTCAATAATGCCGTCCATCGCGTCGCATTTAGTAGTATCCGGCTCCAGGCCCAATAGGGCAAAAATCTGCTCTAACCTTTGCACATGGCTTTCGGTTTCCGCTAAGTGATTTTCAAAAGCCTCCTGTAATTCCGGCGAGGTGGCGGCTTCCTTCATCTTTGGCAGCGTATCCACAATCTTCTTTTCGGCCCACAAGAGGTCCTTCAATTCGTTAACGAAGAATTCCTGTAGACTGGAATCACCGGCTACAGGCGTTTCATTTTCCTGCTGACCGGGAAAGTCATAATTATTTTGGTTAACTTCCCGGTCAAGGCTTTGGTATTCGCCGACATCAACCGGTCCCCTATCAACGGCCGGCCCGGCCGGCACTTCATTGGCTAATGCCAGTTCATTCTCGTTGAAATCATCGGCTTCCGAGTTACTATTTGAAGATGTATTTGATGCAAAAGGTTTAAAATCCTCCTCCTTGTTTTCCCAAGCTTCATTACCCTGGCTGTTCACATCATTATCTTGTATGATATTTTCATTATTATTTTCATCACCAGCCGACCTGCTTTGGTCACGCAGCGATTTGATGAGGTCATGGCCTTCATTTATACCTTGCTGCTGGTGGGTGATCAGTTGAACCACCTCGTAAGGTAAATCGCTGGAATCTTCCAGCGCCGAGCGGTAGGCTGCTTTAATCGCATCTTCGCCGCGCTCACATTCATTTAAAATACTTTCCAGGTCGTTGCCGGTAAAAGTTGATTTAACTTCCAGCCAAGCGCGGTGGAGCGAACCCGATACACTGGTACCCTCCGTCGCTTCGCCGTTGAACTGCCTCGCTTTTTCAGCCAACTGTGCTGCGTTATCGCGGCTTTCACCTGCCAGTTTATTAAAGACAGCGCGCAAGCCACGGTCATCTTCTTCCAAATTCTCACTCGCTTTTTCAAACCCGGCTACGCGGTCATTATTGATCTTCACCAGGTCGTTTAATACATCGATAGTTTTAACTGTAGTTTCCATCGGTTTTGGATTTATTCAGCCATTGCGGCTTCGTTCACATAATTTTCAGCAACTTTTGTTAACAGGGAGTCGGCTGTTTTCTCTTCCTCCAGCGTTTGGCCAAACAGGTCGGCAGCTTCGCTATAACCTAATGTTGTCGCCAATGTTTTTAAGGTACCATAGGAAGCGATTTCATAATGCTCCACTTTTTGGGCCGCAGAAATAATCGCAACGTCACGTACTTCAGTCCCTTTTTCTGTTTCTGAGAGCAATTCCTCAGCTTCTTTTAACAAGCCTTCCATCGCTAAACATTTAACTGGTTTTGCTTTTTCACCGATAGCTGCAAAAGCGCTTTCCAGGCGGGTAACGTGATTTTTGGTTTGCTCAAGGTGGTCTGTGATGGTCTGCTTCAGATCTTCGGAAGTAGCCCCTTTGATCATCTTCGGCAAGGCTTTGGCCAAATGTTGTTCCGCCCAATAAATGTCCTTGATCTCATCAATAAATAGTTCTTTCAGCGCACTTTCTGCTTCAGGAGTGCGGGTAGCTGCTGGTGCAGTTTTTTTTGTTTTTGTTGCCATTTCGATAAATTATTATTGGTTTTGAATGTTCCGAACAAATACAATTGCTGTTCCATAAACACTCATTCATTATTTATAGGAAATATTATTTCTAAATAAGTAAGTATTGTACAAAAAAGCTGATAGGGTGTCCTGATAATTATTCGGTAGTGTATACACTTTTTTAATCATCAAATTACAGTTTGCTAACTCCGTTATTCTTTGATTAATTTGGAATAATTTATGATAACCATCTCAAAGAAAAGCGCTGGTCACGACCAACTAATGAAAAAAATTACGCCCTCATTGTTTTCAGGCACCAGCGGTTTAATGATCGCCATTCCGCAACGGGATTTTCCGCCGGAACATAGCGACAAGTCCCGGCTGGGCTATTATGCACTTCATTTAAACAGCATCGAGATCAACAGTTCGTTCTATAAACTACCCAAGGCTGCTACAGTTACCAACTGGGCAGCAATGGTTCCGGACGATTTCCGTTTTACCTTTAAACTATGGAAAGAGATCACGCACCAAAAACAATTACTATTTAATTCCGGCGCGATAGCCAGATTCTTTGAAGTAGTGGATCATGTCGGTGATAAAAAAGGCTGTATACTGGTACAGTTCCCTGCAAGCGTAAAAATCGACCTGCTACCTCAATTTCAACAGCTGCTGATCGCGATTGCTGAAAAAAACAAAGGCTGGAGAATCGCGGTGGAATTCCGCCATCCATCCTGGTACCAGGAAAAGGTTTACGAATTACTCTCGGATTTCCGGGCCGGGCTGGTTTATCATGATAAAACCGGTTCAGCCACACCGCTGATCGAGCCGACCGGCGATTTCGTTTACCAGCGGTTCCACGGCCCCGGTGGTAATTATAAGGGTAGTTATGATGATGGGTTTTTGTATGAATATTCGCTGTATATCCAGGAATGGTGTGAAGACAAAACAGTTTATGTTTACTTCAATAACACCGCCGGGAATGCCTTAAAAAATCTAAACCTGCTGCTGCGGTATGTGGACGACTAAAATTCGGCTGATTTAAGTTTATTCAATGGTTATCCATGCCGGTGCGTGGTCGCTGGAATGGTCCCACCCGCGTACATGTTTATCAACCCCGGCGCTAATCAGTTTAGGTGCAAGTTGCCTGTTCAGCAAAAAGTGATCGAGCCGCAAGCCGGCGTTACGACCGTAGGCGTTTCGCAAATAATCCCAAAAAGTATAAATGCGCTCTTCGGGATGTAATTGCCTGATCGCATCTGTCCAGCCCGAGTCGACCAGGGTTTTGTACGCCTTTCGGCTTTCGGGGCGGAATAGGGCGTTGCCGAGATACTTTTCCGGTTTGTAGGTATCCAATTCGGTAGGCATCACATTATAATCGCCAACCAGTGCAACCGGCAAATCAAAAGATAATAATTTATTGGCATGGGCCTGTAGCTGTTCCATCCATCGAAGTTTATAATCAAATTTTGGGCCCGGCCAGGGATTTCCATTTGGTAAATACAGGCAGCCAATTACGATGCCATTGATAAAGGCTTCGATATAACGGCTGTGCGTATCCTCCGGCTCCCCATCGAGTCCGCGCCTGGTTTCTCTAATTTCATGTTTAGAAAGGATGGCAACGCCATTCCAGCTTTTCTGCCCATGCCAGATGGCATGATAACCAACACCCAGCAGCGCACTTTGCGGAAACAGGTTATCGGGAGCTTTTAATTCCTGCAAACAAACAATATCGGGCTTTTCCTCAGCCAGCCAGCGCAATAGGGTGTGAAGGCGGCCATTGATGCCATTGATGTTGTAGGTCGCTATCTTCACGATTTGTAATAGGTCTTTTCCGGAATTGCAAAGCCTTAATTATTCCTTTACGATATGGTCAGCCGCAGCTTTGACCGCTTTTTTAGGGATCTTGGTTTTCTTGCTAACCGCTTTTACAACCGCATTTTTGGCAATGCCCTTTATTTTTTTCTTCCAGTCTTTGCGGGTGTCTTTACCTTTTTCGGTCAGGTAAAGAAAAGCGAAAGCTCCTGCGGTTACGCTTGCTACAGCGAGAAATACAATGAGACTGGTATGGCTTTCTTTTTTAAATGGATTTTTCATAATATGCTGTTTTAAATTTAAACTCAATAAACACGCCCTATTTTTGGCCTCCTTCCGAAGGCTGCTGAAACTTAATCTCATTCGTTAAGCTTTCATGGAATGCCTGGACAAAGGCATTTTTTAACACGCCGACAAAGGTCGCCCAGCCGCTGGTTTTTGGATCTTTCACATTGCCTTTAATGGAGATAACTGTAGCGATCTTTTTA
The DNA here is from genome assembly GCA_964657275.1 of uncultured Mucilaginibacter sp. Taxonomy (GTDB): domain Bacteria; phylum Bacteroidota; class Bacteroidia; order Sphingobacteriales; family Sphingobacteriaceae; genus Mucilaginibacter. Next base: position 4,881 of record CAZZUU010000089.1, read on the forward strand.
GTTTTGGGATTGGTAACCGCTTTCGCAAAAAGTCCGACCACCGCTTTTTTGACCACCCTCAGTACCCCGCCTTTCTTTTTAATATCCTTTTTTACATCCAGCACTTTCAGGTCTTTAATAAACGGTTTAATATAGCCGTTCATTTCGCCGTCCTTCAGTTTCAATTTGCTGAAAATATCAATACCACCACGTTCGATGTCCATTTTTGCATTAGCCTCGAAAAAGCCATTCAGGCTGAGCAAATTCGCGCCGGTGAGCTGCATACCTACGTCAAAATCGGGTATGGTCTTTAAGACATTTACTTTCGCGTCCAATTTTAATTTACCGTCGCCAATAGAAATGCCGGTCAGGCTTACCTGTGACGGCAGCGGGTCAGCGGTCTTCTGCACGTTGGCCAGGTTTAACGCTGTCAGGTGCATTTTTTCAATATGCAGGTCCGTATTTGGTTTTTTGTTCAGGTCGCGGTAATCGAAGCGGCCGTCAGTCACTTCCAGTCTGTTGATCGTCATCGGCATCAGCGCTTTCACGGTTTTTGTCCAGCTATCTTTCGAGGGTTCTTTGTCAATTGATTCCGTAGTCAGGATGTTGATGACCGGCTGATCGAGTTGAACTACACCCGTCAGCCTGCCTTTAAAGATGGCGCCCCATTCTAAGGCCAGGTCGGCCTGTTTGATAGTGAGAAATGGGTATTTTTCAAGGTCGGTTTTCTTTTTGAGCAGCAGGCCCTGTATGACATAAGCGCCGCGCAATAAATGGATGTCGACATCATCAACATGCCCGGTATAACCTGGCAGCTCATTCAGTTTTTTGTTGACATAATTTTTAACGATGCCCGGCAAAGCCAGCCGCACCACAATGATCGCAAGAATAATTATTGTAACAATAATATATACCAGCTTGACTTCTTTAAAAAACCTGAATCTTGACGATGTTCGTTTTTTCACTTAAGCTCCTTTCTTAACCGCCAAACTGCTCATCAACTGATCATATAGGTCGTCACTTTTAGCCGCTTTAGGTTTTAGTTTCTTTATGGTCGGACGTTTTCCTTTGGCCTTTTGCTCAATAATATTCATCAACTCCGTATGATACTCGTCTTTATATTTCGAAAGGTCGAGTGGCTCGGCGTATTGCTCGATCAGCGCCAAACCCATTTTCAATTCCTTGTCGCTCACCGAAATCTTATCGTCCAGCTTTAACTCGTCCTGGTCGCGGATTTGTTGAGCGAAACGAATGCGCGTAACAACGATGTCTTTATCTACCGGATGCACGATACATAGGCTTTCCGTACTCCGTAAAACAAAGCGCGCTAACCCCGCCTTGCCTGATTTTTTCAGCGCTGCCAGCAATAAAGCATATGCTTTATTGTTCTTGGTAGCCGGTTCCGTATAGTAAGAAGTCTCATAATACATAGGATTAACCGAGGCAACATCTACAAAGCTTTCAATCTCGATCACTTTGCTTTTTTCCGGCGCTGCAGCCTCAAAGTCCGCTTCCTCAATGATCACATAGTCATCATCATATTTATAACCTTTGACGATCTTATCATAAGGCACTTCCTTTTTTGTATTTTCATTTACTCGCTGAAATTTAATATGCGCATGGTCACGGCTGTCCAGCATGTCGAGGTCCAGTCTGGTTTCCTGTACCGCAGAAAATAATTTGATGGGTATGCTCACCAAGCCGAAACCGATGGAGCCAGTCCAGATACTTCTCATAGCTTTAATTTTCTAATGTTATCATTGATCCCTTGCGGGTGGTGCGCTTCGATCTGGTAGGCCAGCAGGTGCAGTATTTCCTCATCCAGGCCAGCGGGGTTCTCGCAGATATGCAGAAAGTCATGGTCGTCAGGTGTAAAACTGGCGACATACTTGCCATTTTCGAATACCCGGTACTTGCATTTATCCTCCACGTGGTAAACATATTCACCAACTTCGAAATGATGTACTTCCTTGTCTTTACTGATCGTGATCGGGTAATTATCCATCGTTTGTTGTTTGTTTAAGCATAACTATTTCCGGGCCGGTTTGTTTATAAAATAGGAGAATCTATTAATTCTTAGTTGAAACAGAGGCGATATGTTCCTGTTATTAATCGTATGAATAAACTTAGCAGCAGTCCAATCGGCGGCATTACCGGCGCAGTCGCGATCAACCTTTTGCATCAGGTATTCCAGCGGCTAGGTCATGACGCACCGCGGGTCGACCTGGTTGGCGAAGAAGGGCTTTCGAAATTGATAGAAAAAGCGGGTGGAACACCACCCACAGGTACAAAATTATTTACTGCAACCTTGGCGGCCGACATCGTGAGCAATGGCGGTTATTACAGCCTGATCGGATTTGCGAGAAAGAAGCATCTCCTAATAGCCGGAGTAGCGACCGGTTTGGCGGCAGGTATTGGCGCACTGACGTTCACCAAACCAATGGGCCTGAGCGACGCGCCGGTTACGCACACCGATAAAACCAAACTCCTGACAGTCGCCTGGTACACTTTTGGAGGGATTGTGGCTGCTTCGGTCATCAAAGCCCTGAGAAAATAATATGAAGCGAACGCTATGGTTGCTAGCCTTTATCTGTCTCATCGATGCCATCGGATTCGGTATCATGATCCCCTTGATCTATAGCTATGGCAAGCAGTTCGGGCTCAATAAAGCTACGCTTGGCCTGCTGACCGCGGCATTTTCGGTGGCGCAATTTTTCGCCACGCCGTTGTTAGGCGCTTTGTCTGACAAAATCGGGCGACAGCTGTTGTTGGTCATCTGCTTGGCGGGCACCTGTGCCTCTTTCATCCTGTTCGGCTTAGCTGGTAGCCTGCTGATGCTTTTCACGGCCAGGATACTGGATGGTCTTACCGGAGGTGATATTTCGGTCGCACAGGCGATGGTCGCAGATATATCCCCATCGGCACAACGAACAAAAAATTTCGGCATCCTGGGTTCCGCCTTTGGCCTCGGTTATGTCATCGGCCCGGCGATCGGCGGTTTGCTCAGCGGCTTTGGAATGCGGTTGCCATTTTTATTTGCGGCGGGCCTCTCATTTATTGGCGCACTGTTGAGCCTTATTTTCCTCAAGGAAACGCTGAAAAAAGGCGGCCCCAAACAACCTCCCTTTCGCTATAACGCATTGATCACTATTTTTAAACGGCCAATCGTCGGCCCGGCGGTGCTGAACGGCTTCCTGCTGACCACGGCGCAATTCGTGATGCTGATCGGCTTTCAGACCTTTTGCAGCGATGTGCTAAAATTGCAGCCAACGCAGACTGGCTTGCTGTACGCGGGCTTTGGCTTGACGGGGATATTTATGCAGCTCGGGATACCAATGATCAATGAACTCATTCCATCTCGTTCAGGAATTTTGCTAGCCTCTACCCTATGCTGCGGGGCAGCTATGGTTTCTATCGGTTTAGCTTCCGGCATCATTGCATTTGCAATTGGAATCGGAATTTACGGCCTTTTCAACGGTTTACGTAACCCGATGCTGAACGCAATAATAGCTGATGAGTGCAAAGGGAAGGAAGAGGGACAGGTAATGGGTATCAACCAATCTTATACATCCATGGGCCAAGCTGTAGGTCCAGCCATGGCTGGCCTGGCTGCATTGCTTTCGTTTCAAAGTCCTTTTTACCTGGCGTCTCTCCTGATCCTCGCTGCGCTTGTTGTAAATGTCCGCCTGAAGCGCAGGGAATCGCCCCAATAAACCTTGGAGCCAAGTCAAACAGCAGCTGTTTTTTTTAGTGTACACTCCAACTTATAACAACTTTCATATTCCAAAGGCGTCATGAGTTTATAAAAGAATATTAGAACTGGCACAGTTGGTCTCGCCGAAAACGAATTGGACAATTAGCAGAGAAAATAATATCATTTATAACTTAATCCAATCGCATTTGCTCATTGGAAAAGTTCTTGACCTTCAGTATAATACGTTTTTCGTTTATCGATTTCATCTTTGAGAATAACTTCGCCAGACAGTGTCTGCTTCTGTTTCGGTCGATGTACCTGCAGGAAGTCCCGTTCCTTTTCCGTTATCGTGTCAGGAAAGTTCTTTGATATATGATTCTCAGCATCAGTTAAAACTTCAGTAATCGCTTTCGTCAAAACGTCGACATTCTTTTCAGGAATCTTATCGGCCTTTGAAAAGGGTGATATCTTTGCGGCATATAAGATTTCATCTACATAGGCATTGCCTATACCACCAACAATTTTTCCGGAAGTCAAAACGGTTTTAATAGCGTGTGAATTACCTTTTAGTGCTGTTTGTAGGTATCCAACAGGCATATCCAATGCATCGGGAACCTTTACCGGCTTGGGGTCAAGCGTTATTATTACGGATTTTTGCCAGTCGGTAATGGCCAGGCCTGTGCCATCTGAAAACATAAGTTCTGCAATAGTAAATCGGTTTTCATTTGTTCCTTCATACCAATACATTGTTCCATACAACATAAGGTGAAGACCAAGGACGTGCCGGTTTTCAAACACGAAATGTAATTCTTTTCCAACCCGCCTTATAGACAAAAGCTTTTGTCCTCCGAGAGTTTCGTTAAATTCTGATTCTGGCAGTTTAAATCTCCGGGGCACTATTACGGCGATCTTTTCAAGTGTATTGCCAACCAGTCGCTTAGCAAGGTTTCTGCTGAATATATTCAGATCTGGTATTTCAGGCATGACTTTATGCAGTTTATGTTAGCTATTTATACTCACTTATTTATAGACTTTGAGTGTCTGCGTTTATTTTAAAACACCTATATGTTAATTAAGTTTATCTAATCAAGTCGTCCTTCAATGTGGGCTCCGATATCCTCTATTATATCCTCTGGAATTATCGTGCCAGTCACAATCTGCCAATCAAAGTCGTCATTCATTTCAATCTCTGCCATGAACTTACCATTGAAATAGGTTTTGTAATGATTTTCATACATCACTACCTCGCAAAAGACGGGTGCGCCACCGTACATCAGTTCAAAGCCTATTATAGGATTATCATACTCCATAACCCAAATGTAAAAATAATTTACAATTAGAGTTGTATTTGCTAATAATCTTAGTAATCTTTGTTGTCTAAATAGCAAGCAGATGGATTCATACCGCATATCAGTTGAACAGGGGTTAACGATCATTGAGCATTGTGATCTGTCGGCACCACTCTTTCGAATGAGTGTAGAGAAAGATCGGCAACTTGCTCCTGGGACAAACACGGCTGTGCTAGAAGCTTTGTTATATAGAGAAGAAGGAGTGTTTGTTAAGAACGGCAACTATGTGTTTGAGGCGTTGGACAGTGACAATAAACCGCTGTCTACCGATGTCGATATTGACCAATTCAAGTTAGCAGTAGACTTCTTCTTTACGTCGATACTCAATACAGACCTCTACCTTAAGCGCATCCCAAAAGAGTCTTCGCTCTGTGAGGGTGAGATGAAGACATTCAAATTTGATTAGACAACGAGAGTATATGAGCAAACAAAAGAACAAACAAAGTGAAGCATTCTATTCTGAGCAGGTCGGATGGGATGTTGATTTGAATAGCGACAACTGTGATTCGGAGACCTGGGCGTTTTTAAACAGGCCTGATAACGAAAAAGAAATACCATTAGAAGAATGGCGGGCGCTATATGCTAAACGCATTACTGAAAATGCATGTGGTAAGGCAGTAGCTGATGACGATAACTTAAGTTTTGATAATTAAAGACATGATAGAATATATAATTGATACGAGAGACGGTGATGAATATATCATTTCAATAGAGCAAGGTTTTACGTTGAAAGTGATCCCACCTGATGAGCAGGACGAAAATTATGAATATCCACCGTTTAAGGCGGTGTACGCTATATTTAAAGAGCAGGCAGCGCGGATACTGCTATTGGCGAAGCTAAGTCCAGAGGAAGAAATGTCTTTGGCCGAGCAATTAGGAGATGATTACAACACCACCTACGATTTCGAAGGGGTGGATATATCTTACAATGGTTACGATATGTCCGATTGTAACCATGATATATGGTTAGACGCAATCCGTTATTATTGCAACCAAAAGCTTGACAAAGACGTGATTCATATCATGCCTTACAACTATGAATATGAACTTAATGAACTCAGCTGTACTCAGGCTACTCTGCCTTTCTTAAAGCACGAAATTAGTTTTGAGGAATACCAAATAGAAGAAGCGAAAGCTAAAAATGAAGCGTAATAGCTTATGGTCATTAAAGTATATGAACGCGGTGAGCTTAATAAGCGACCAATGGCAGGGTTTTGGATACATGCCGCATTTGAAAGCCCAGGCACAGACTATGAAGAAGGTAGAATAAGTTTAGACGAATACGTTACAGATTATCCCAATGCTGTTTATTATGTGAAGGTTGTAGGTGATTGCATGGAATATTCAGGGATAGAAAGCAATGATTTACTGATTGTCGACAAGAGCCTTACACCTGTCAATGGTGACATTATTATAGGCGTATTGAACGCGATGCATATCATCGCCTGCTTTATTGAGTTTGGTGGTAAACGATATTTGATGCCTGATAATCCTAAGTACGCTCCTTACCTTATAAACGAACTGGATGAGTTTATTATAGAGGGCGTTGTACCTCATTCACTTTTAAATCAAAGGAGACAAAACAATGTTCGCGCTGATCGACTGCAACAACTTCTACGTGTCCTGCGAAAGGGCATTTCAACCTGAATTGCGAGGTAAGCCTGGTGTTGTTCTGTCAAATAATGATGGTTGCGCTATAGCTCGAAGTCAAGAGGCAAAGGCTATGGGTGTCAAGATGGGAACTCCATTCTTTGAGTTGCAAAAGCTAGTCGAAGATGGTAAACTGTGGTGGCGCTCATCTAACTATTCGCTTTATCAAGACATGATGAGAAGGATTACTGCGATAGTTGGTGAGCTGTGGCCGGAGATTGAAATTTATAGTATCGATGAAAGCTTCTGTGATCTTCAACAGTTCAAAGGAAACGATCTGCACTCAATGGCAGTGTCGTTAAAGTACCAAATATTTCAATATACAGGTGTGCCGGTTTGCATTGGCATTGGGCCTACAAGAACCATTGCGAAAGTTGCGAATCGGGTAGCTAAGAAACACTTTACCGAGGGCGTCTTTGTAGTTGACGATGAAGTAAGCAGAATGTTTGCATTGAAGAAGTTGCTAATAGAAGATGTTTGGGGCATTGGTCCTCAAAGTGCAGCTAAGTTGGTTAAAATAGGTGTAAGTACAGCCTGGGATTTTGCGCAGATAAACGATTACGGATACATAGAAAAGCGCTTTACCATCACTGGACTTCGTACATGGTATGAATTAAGGGGGACTTCCTGTCTACCAATGGAATATGTACGCGCAGATAAAAAGGGCATCAACACAGGTAGAAGCTTTGGGGAAAAGACTGATAACTACAACACTATTGAGGATGCACTATGTGCTTACGTGCAGAACTCAGCGCCTAAGCTACGG
>CAZZUU010000090.1:0-514 GCA_964657275.1 uncultured Mucilaginibacter sp.
ATATAGCTTATTCCATCATGTTTACTATTTGTGCGCTGGTGTATATCACAGCGTGGCTTATCATCAAAGCCCTTACCTATAAAAATGAGGCAATTCCGCAATAGATCATTAAATACTATTCTTCGATCACGATTCTTTCTTTTGATATGCCTAATTTCTGGAGGTTTTCAACCATCAGGGCAGTAAACTCATCGGGCCCGCATATATAATAGTATCTTGATTGATCGCCAACATACTGCCTAAGTAATTCTATGTCGATTTTTTTGCCAGGCTTGCCGTCGAGCGGTTTTGATATGATATCAACATGATCTTTGCCAAGCATAGCATCCAGCTCATCTTTAATAATAATATCGTCCTCGGTGCGGTTTGCAAATAATAAAATATTGCCGGCCAATTTATTTTGCTGTTTTAGTTTGCGCAGAATGGCAATAAACGGCGTTAGGCCTGCTCCTCCGGCAATAAATAATCCGGGCCCTTTATATTGTATCGCCCCAAAAACTTCATGCAGTATTAA
>CAZZUU010000090.1:524-12276 GCA_964657275.1 uncultured Mucilaginibacter sp.
ATGTTACACCATCGTGATCGGTATAAATCTTGATGGTGAATTCAAGATGATCAGCATCGTCAAGGCTGGTAAAGGTAAATGGTCTAAGTTCATCTTCAAGTCCCGGTTTATTAATAGACACATCGGTCGCCTGTCCCGGTGTAAAGGTATATCCCGGCGGTTTTTCTACTGTGAAGCGCTTTACATTGTGGGTAACAAATTCCGTTTTTAAAACTTTAACGATGTGTTTTTCCATTGTATTTGTATATATCACGTATGCGTTTAAACCTTTAAGCGGCTATATTTTAAATTTAACACTTATTGGAGGCAAACAGTTTAAAAAATGGGCATCAAAAATTGTTTGAAAAACTAAATAATGATTGATGCGGTTTGAGATCGAATGAATGATTCCTAAAACGAGTTTTGTGAATAATCAAGCCCTTCCAAAAATTCAAGTACAGCTTTATTGAATTTTTCGGGTTGTTCAAGGTTTGGCATGTGTCCGGCGTCTTCAATAACCACCAGCTTACAGTTATGCAGTTTTCCTTTCAATTCTTCGGCTTTGGCAACCGGTGTAAATTCATCATCGCGGCCGACGATTGCCAGCGTTGGGATATTAATTTCGGGGAGTACAAGATTTAAATAGTCGATCCTTCCCGACCGCGCCCGCATGGCAGTTGCGGCAGCTGACGGCGAAGTTGACTTCATCATTTTCAATACGTGTGCAGCCACTTCCGGTTGAGATTTTACATGCGAGGGTTTGATCATTTTGGAGATCACCTCATTAGCATAACCATCCATACCCTCATTTTCTAATTTGGTGGCCGCTTTATTACGTGCTTCTTTAGCTTCCGGTGTGTCTAATCCTGCAAAAGTGTCAGCAAATATTAATGATTTTATCCGATCAGGTGCCTGGCGAAACATTTCCATAATGATCTGGCCGCCCATTGATAGGCCACCAAGATGAAAATTATCAACTTTCAGTTCATCCAGCAACCGGAGCACATCTGCGGCGTAGTCTTCAAAAGTAGAAGTGCCGGTAAGCGGTAATTTACTTTTTCCATATCCCCTTAAATCAGGCGTAATTACCTCGTAGAAGCTTGAAAAAGCCGCTATTTGCGGGGCCCACATCGTGTGATCGAACGGGTGTCCGTGTATCAACACAATAGGTGCGCCTTTTCCGGTTACCTTGTAAGCTAATTCTACAGGATCAACTTTTGCTTTTGCCATTTAATCAACGTTTTACAAATATAATGTCGTCCGTAAAGAATTATTATAAAGCTATTGTTAACTAAACTTTACGCGGGGGCAGGTCGAACGCCTGTGCATCGTGTTCAAAATGTCCTTTATGAGAACCATCGCAGAAAGGTTTATTTGCAGATAAACCGCAACGGCAAATAGAAACGATGGTGCGGCCCTGTAACCCATAGTTATTGCCCTGTGCGTCAACTATTTCAAAATCGCCGTCAACTTTTACCGAACCATTGCTGTTTATTGTAAGTTTTGTCATGTGCTGTTTTTTCAGCGAAGATAACGATCGCGCCTTAACAATAAATGTAAATGCCGTTTATTTCTAAAACTTTTATCATTTACAATTGATTTAAATTAATTGCATATAAAATTGCACTTTAGCTATCAACAATCTGCTATGAATCATCTTGCTAATTCAACTTCGCCCTATTTATTACAACATGCTAATAACCCGGTTAACTGGTATCCATGGGCGACGGAAGCGCTCCAAAAGGCTAAGGACGAAAATAAATTGATATTGGTGAGTATCGGTTATTCAGCCTGCCATTGGTGCCATGTGATGGAGCACGAGAGCTTTGAAGACGAAAGTGTGGCGGCTGTTATGAATGAATATTTTGTTTGCATAAAAGTTGACAGGGAAGAACGCCCCGATGTTGACCAGATTTATATGAGCGCTGTTCAGCTAATGAGCGGTCGCGGCGGCTGGCCCCTGAATTGCATTTGCCTGCCCGATCAGCGGCCCATATACGGCGGCACTTATTTCAGAAAAAACGACTGGACCAGCCTCTTATTTAACCTTGCAGATTTTTACAAACAAAAGCCACAGGAAGCGGAAGAATATGCGGTAAGATTAACAGAAGGAATACAACAATATGAATCTGTAACTTTTGTAAAGGAACAGGGGGCTTATACCAAAGACGATCTGGAACATATCGTAAATAATTGGAAAAAGTATTTTGATAAAACAGAAGGCGGCCTGGGTAGTGCGCCCAAATTCCCCATGCCTAACAATTGGCTTTGCCTAATGCGTTGTGCCCATTTACTACCGGACGAAAATATAGCAGTTGCAGTAAAACTAACACTGCATAAAATGGCCTTTGGCGGCATTTATGACCATATAGGTGGTGGCTTTGCGCGATACGCGGTAGATGGCGTTTGGCATGTGCCGCATTTTGAAAAAATGCTGTATGATAATGCCCAATTGATCGGTCTATATGCGGAGGCCCATACCTGGAAACCCGACCCCTTATATGAAAAGATAGTTGATGAGATTATCAATTTTGCTTTGCGCGAACTGACATCGCCTGATTACGGTTTTTACTCGGCACTGGATGCCGATAGCGAAGGGGTAGAGGGCAGGTACTACATCTTCACCAAAACCGAAATCGAGGCTATTTTAGGTGATGATGCGGAGCTTTTCTGCATTTATTATCACATAACCGATGACGGCAACTGGGAGGAGGAACAGTCTAATGTATTATTCCGTAAGGAAAGCGATGAGAAACTGGCCGAAAAGTTGGGCTTGAGTCTGGCGGATCTCAAAGCTAAAATAGAAAGCTCCCGTCAAAAGGTATTTGAGGCAAGAAGTCATCGTGTACGGCCCGGGCTTGATAACAAAATATTAGCATCCTGGAACGGATTAATGCTTAAAGGCTTGTGTGATGCCTACCGCGCTTTTAATAAACCGGAATATTTGGATATCGCATTAAAGAATACCGGGTTTCTTTTAAATAACATGGTTAGTAATAGCGGGAGATTATCACGTATATACCAAAACAACTCCCTCTCCTTCGGAGAGGGCCGGGGTGAGGCATTCAAGAATGCTCCCGCTTTTCTCGATGATTACGCCAACATAATAGATGCCCTAATAGCATTGTATGAAGTCACTTTTAACGAAGACTGGCTCACACATGCAAAAAAACTCGCTGATAAAGCCATAACTCACTATTACAATAAGGAAAGCGGCATATTCTTTTTCACAGCAGATGATGACCAGCAGCTAATTGCCCGCAAATCGGAAATTATGGATAACGTAACGCCTGCTTCAAATTCGGTGATGGCACGTAACCTGAAAAAGCTCGGCTTGTTATTTGATGATGAATCATATATCAAAATATCGGCGCAGTTGTTACGCAATTTAATGCCTCAAATGGCCAAATATCCTTCTGCGTATTCTAACTGGATAATGCTGTTATTAGAGGAGGTTTTTGATACTTATGAAATTGCCATAACTGGCGCAGACGCAGAGAACATGCGCTTAGAAATTGAAAATAATTATATTCCCAATAAAATTATCTTGGGCGGCAACAAAGGAAGTTTACCTTTGTTACAAAATAGGTTTGGCGCTGTTACACAAATATTTATTTGCAGGGATAAAACCTGCGGATTGCCCGCCTTCACCGCAAACGAAGCATTAAAACAAATTCAGGCTTAAACATCGGATTCCTCATGAGTTCCGCTGATTAATTAAAACAAACACATTAACCATGAAAATTAATCCCCAACACGTAGTGTCATTAACTTACGATTTGTATGTTGACCAGGACGGTTCCGAAGTTTTGCAGGAAAGTGCAACAGAAGAACAACCACTAACCTTTTTATACGGAGCAGGACAAATGCTTCCAAAATTCGAGGAAAATTTAAGCGCCCTTTCTACCGGCGATGCGTATGATTTCCATCTTTCGGCCGAAGACGCTTACGGAACTTATGACGAAGAAGCAGTGGCCAACCTGCCTTTAGACATGTTTAATGGCACCGATGTTCCGGAAGTTGGCAGTATTTTGCCTTTACAGGATAATAATGGCAACCGTTTCCAGGGGCAAGTAGTTTCAGTAGCGGAAGATTCTGTAATTGTTGACCTGAATCACCCGATGGCAGGGCAGGAACTGCACTTTAAAGGCAATATTTTAAATGTTCGTCCTGCAACTCCAGAAGAGCTGTCGCATGGGCATGCGCATGGCCCGGATGGTCACCACGCTCACTAAGTAAAAATCCAAAAGTAAAAATTCACAACAGCTCGATTTTGAATTTTTACTTTTTAGGCAGTAATACAATTCTTTTTCTATATTGGTAGCTAGGTTCAACATCGCAGTGGCAGTGAAAAAAAGAATTGCATTAGTAATATTTGGGTGGGTTGTACTTTACCTTGTTTTCTTTAAAATCCTTCCTTATTTATCAGATAAATATCACGGATGTTATATCCATCAAGACGTTTATGCACAACGTATAAAATCTGTTGTGTTAGATAAATTTATCGATTCAACAAATCACGAAAACGAAACAATTATTTATTGGGGTAGAAATAATAAGCAAGAAACAATGATTTTTACCCCCGAGTTTGACGCACTATATGATTTTCTTAACATCGGTGATTCTATCATCAAAGAACCACATACTTTATATGATAAAGTAGTTTTTAAAAAAACAGGAAAAGACACCTTGTTTAAATTTTATACCTCTTGTAAGGATAGTCTGGCTAAATCTCATCAAACGCATTAGAAGTTATCCCCATAGAGACGCGATACTTCGCGTTTCTATTTTAATACGCATCTAACCATTTTTCAGGGTCGACGACCGCACCATCAGCTTTGGTTTTATACTGATGATTTTCGGAACTACTACGGTATCTTTATTTTCCATCTCCTGGAAATATAAGTTCGCTATGGTTTTGCCCATATAAACGCTGAACTGGTCGATAGTGGTAATCGATGGGCTGGTGATCTCTGTAAATGCTTCATTTGAGTATCCGCATATCCCTAATTCCGACGGTACTTTTATATTCATCGCATTAGCAACCTCCAAAACGCCAAGCGCAGAAAAATCGGAAGTGGAGGCAAATATGGCATCCGGTTTTTTGTTGAGACTCAATAATTTCCGGGTGGCTTCGGCGCCGAGCTCTTTGGTCCAGGCGTTGGCTATAATAAATTCTTTATTTACGGGGATGTTATGTTTTTTGAGTGCGTTTAAATAACCTGTTTTGCGCTGTGCAAAGATACCGAGGTTTTGAGGGCCTTCCAGCAAGGCGATTTTTTTGTAACCCTGCTCTATTAAATGGCAAACGGCTTCAAAAGAGGCCTGTTCATTATCGTTAATAACCTTTAAGGTTTCCAACTCGTCGGCTACGCGGTCGAATTGTATCAACTGGATATGCTGATCAATTACATTTTGCAGATGCTGATAATCGTTGCTATCTACAGAAACTGAAATCACGATACAATCAACATGTTGGTTGATCAGGGTGTTGATGCATTTAATTTCCTTTTCGTGCGATTCATTACTTTGACAAATAATCAGGTTGTAGCCTTTTTGATAGGTGGTTTCTTCGATCCCGGCAATAACATTCGAGAAAAAGTTTTGATTTATTCGCGGAACTACAACGCCAATGGTTTTTGTTTGTCCCTTTCGAAGATTGGAAGCTAGCGTATTGCGTTTATAGTTGAGTTCGGCCGCTGTTTGAAGGATAAGTTTTTTGGTAGCCTCGTTTACATAACTGCTGTTATTCAACGCTCTCGATACCGATGAGGCGGTGATATTCAGCTTTTCTGCAATGTCGTAAATAGTAGTTCTTTTTTTAGGAATCATAACAATTGTAAAGATGTTAAAATAAATGTCGACAATCGATTGCAGTTTAAAAAAATAATTTAATTTCGTTGCGCTAAAACTTCAAATTATAAACTGCTCATAACAGGGCAAATTACGCTTTAAAGCATGTTATTATTAGGGATTGATATCGGTACTTCGTCTATAAAGGTTTCAGTTGTTGACGCGGCTTCTCAAAAAGTTATCGCGTCGGCACAATACCCCGACGAAGAATCGCCAATTTTAGCGCCCGAACCAGGCTGGGCCGAGCAATCGCCCGAAATGTGGTGGCAGCATACCCAACAAGCTATTGAGCTTTGTAACAGCAAAGGCGGTTATACTCCGGCGGATATTGCCGCTATTGGCATCGCCTATCAAATGCATGGCTTAGTTTTGGTTGATGCAGCACAGCAGGTGTTACGTAACAGTATTATATGGTGCGATAGCCGAGCCGTCGAAATTGGCGACCAGGCGTTCGAAGCGATAGGTGAGGAAAAATGTTTATCCCATCTTTTAAATTCTCCCGGTAATTTTACAGCTTCTAAACTGGCGTGGGTAAAGAAAAACGAGCCAAAGATCTATGAGCAGATCGACAAAATAATGCTCCCGGGCGATTTTATTTCGATGAAGTTAACCGGCGAGATCACCACATCTATTTCGGCCTTATCAGAAGGAATCTTCTTCGATTTTAAAAACAATCGATTGTCGGATGACATTATCAACTATTACGGATTTGATAAAAGTCTGTTCCCGGAGATAAAACCTGTATTTTCTGTGCACGGGACCGTATCTGCAGCCGTTGCCTCAAAACTTAAATTAAAACCGGGCATACCCGTAACCTATAAAGCGGGTGACCAACCCAATAATGCGCTTTCATTAAATGTGTTAAACCCCGGCGAGGTTGCTGCTACGGCAGGAACATCAGGTGTGATATATGGGGTGAGTGATCAGTTGGCTTATGACCCGCAATCGCGGGTAAATACTTTTGCCCATGTTAATTACACCGAAGATCAAAAACGTTTAGGTGTATTGCTTTGTATAAACGGCACCGGCAGCTTAAACCGCTGGGCAAAAAACGTAATCGGTTCATCCCTTAATTATTTGCAGATGAACAATGAAGCCAAGACTGCCCCGGCAGGCAGCGATGGCTTGCTGGTACTGCCGTTTGGTAACGGCGCCGAACGTATGCTGAACAATAAATTAATCGGAGCACATTTTCAAAATATCGATCTTAACCTCCATACCCGTGCGCACATGTTCCGCGCAGTGCAGGAAGGGATCGCTTTCTCGTTCAGGTATGGCCTGGATATTATGCGCTCGAATGGCATGAACCCAACTGTCATCCGCGCAGGTAAAAATAACTTGTTTTTAAGCGAGCTGTTTACAGAAACCTTTGTAAATATAACAGGCGTGCCTGTTGAACTGTACAAAAACGATGGCAGTGCAGGCGCAGCACTCGGAGCTGGTATCGGATCCGGAATTTTTGCATCGCCAAAAGAAGCCTTTGAACATATGCACCCTGTTCAATTGGTTGAACCATCCGGAAAGCACTTGGAACCGGTTTACAAAGAATGGACGGGGTTGCTCGAAAAACAACTACAAAGTCAACATCAAAAAGAGACTTACGAAGTTTTTAAACGGCGTAGCCCTCAACGAGACCATCAAGAACAAAACACTACGAGTTAAACTTCGTAAGTCTGACCGTCCGAAATCGGTGAAATCAAAGCCAAATCAGTGAAATTAAATTAAAATCAATATAACGATGAATATCATAACAGGAGAAAAGGAGTTTTTTAAAGGCATTGGCCAGGTAAGGTACGAAGGACTGGAATCAGACAACCCGTTGGCATTCCGCTGGTACGACGAAAATAAAGTTGTTGCAGGAAAAACCATGAAAGAGCACTTGCGCTTTGCCTGCGCTTACTGGCATTCCTTCTGCGGTAACGGCGCCGATCCGTTTGGCGAGCCTACCCATTTATTTCCATGGAGTGTAAAAACCGATGCGGTTGAGCGTGCTAAAGATAAAATGGATGCTGCATTTGAGTTTATTACCAAAATGAACCTTGCCTACTACTGTTTCCATGATGTAGATGTGGTTGATTATACAAACGATGTCAAAGAGAACGACAGGCGCTTACAGGCGTTGGTTGATTACGCAAAAGAAAAACAAGCAGCCAGCGGTGTAAAATTACTTTGGGGAACTGCTAACCTTTTTTCAAACAGAAGGTATATGAACGGTGCTTCAACTAATCCCGATTTTCATGTGTTAAGTCACGGTGCTGCACAGGTTAAAGCTGCGCTTGACGCGACAATTGCGCTTGGCGGAGAAAACTATGTGTTCTGGGGCGGTCGCGAAGGTTACATGACCTTATTGAATACTGATATGAAACGCGAGCAGGAGCATTTCGCCCAATTTTTACATGCATCCAAAGACTATGCGCGCAAAAACGGTTTCAAAGGAACATTCTTTATCGAGCCAAAACCGTGTGAGCCAACCAAACATCAATATGACTACGACTCAGCGACAGTGCTTGGTTTCTTACAGAAATACGACCTGCTTAACGATTTTAAGTTGAACCTGGAAGTTAACCACGCTACTTTAGCAGGCCATACCTTTACCCACGAGTTGCAAGTTGCAGTAGACTCAGGTTTATTAGGTTCAATAGATGCCAATCGCGGTGATTACCAAAACGGCTGGGATACCGACCAGTTCCCGAACGATATCAACGAAATTACCGAAGCGATGCTGATTATTCTGCAAGCCGGTGGTTTCCAGGGCGGGGGTATAAATTTCGATGCGAAGATTCGTCGTAACTCAACTGATCCTGCAGATTTATTCTATGCCCATGTTGGCGGTATGGATATTTTTGCGAGAGCGCTTGTTACAGCGGATAATATCTTACAAAAATCTGAATTCAAAAAAATACGTAAAGACCGGTATGCTTCCTACGATTCAGGTAAAGGAAAAGAATTTGAAGAAGGAAAACTAAGCCTTGAAGACCTGCGAGCGTATGCTATTGATAACGGCGAGCCAAAAACTATTAGCGGCAAACAAGAATATATCGAAAATTTGATAAACAGATATATATAGTTTATACTTGTCAAACCAACAGATTAAACTTAATATAAAAAACCAACAATGAACTTAAAAACCCTTTCTATCGGCGATTATGCCGTATTTCTTATCTACTTTGTAATTGTATCTTTTTATGGCTGGTGGGTGTATAAGCGTAAAAATACAAGCGATGATACCTCCAAAGGTTACTTCTTGGCAGAAGGTTCATTAACATGGTGGGCGATCGGTGCATCATTAATTGCTTCAAATATCTCTGCCGAGCAAATGGTAGGGATGAGCGGATCGGGTTTTAAGATGGGTTTAGCCATAAGCACATACGAGTGGATGGCTGCCCTTACACTCGTTATAGTTGCTGTGTTTTTTATACCGGTTTATCTTAAAAATAAGATAGCCACCATGCCGCAGTTTCTTCACCAGCGGTACAACGGAACTGTTGCCATGATCATGGCCATCTTTTGGCTGATGCTCTATATCGTGGTGAATCTGATGTCGATACTTTATTTAGGTGGGGTTGCTATAGCTGGTATTTCCGGGCTCGATCTTAAACTGGTTATCGGCCTGCTGGCTATTTTTGCAATAATTATTACGCTGGGCGGTATGAAGGTTATCGGTTATACCGACGTAATACAGGTGTTCTTTTTGATACTTGGAGGCCTGGCAGCAACTTATATTGCACTGAATTTGTTAAGCGAAAAATCAGGTACTACCGGTCTTTGGAATGGCTTCAAAATAATGCATGCTGAGGCTGCTGATCACTTTAAAATGATATTCAAGAAGGATAATCCTAATTACCTCGATCTGCCGGGCCTTACTGTGCTTATCGGCGGTATGTGGATCACTAACTTAAATTACTGGGGATGTAACCAATACATTACGCAAAGAGCGCTGGGCGCAGATCTGAAAACTGCCCGCTCA
Organism: uncultured Mucilaginibacter sp.; assembly: GCA_964657275.1. GTDB lineage: Bacteria > Bacteroidota > Bacteroidia > Sphingobacteriales > Sphingobacteriaceae > Mucilaginibacter. The sequence goes on from CAZZUU010000090.1 coordinate 10,324, forward strand.
GGTATTCTGTTCGCCGCATTCCTTAAGTTGTTAATGCCGGTGATTGTGGTTTTACCGGGTATTGCGGCTTATGTACTTTACCAAAAAGGTATGTTTCACCAGGATATGTTGAGCTCAAAAGGAGTTTTAGATCCTAACAAAGCTTATCCTTCGGTACTTAACTTATTGCCAACTTACCTGAAAGGGCTCTCATTTGCAGCACTAACAGCAGCAATTGTGGCATCTTTAGCTGGAAAAGCCAACAGTATTGCTACAATATTTACATTGGATATTTACAAAAAAGCAATAAAGCCTAATGCTACCGAAAAAAACCTGGTTAATACAGGTAAAGTTGCGGTAGTTGTTGCCATGATACTAGGCGTTGCATTATCTTTTGTAATTGGTGATATGCTGATGGGTGAAGGTAAGCAAGGCTTCCAATACATACAGGAATACACCGGCTTCGTATCGCCAGGGATATTTGCCATGTTTATACTTGGTTTCTTCTGGAAAAAGGCAACATCAAATGCGGCATTGTTTGCAACAATTGGCGGTTTGGCGTTCGCGATTATATTTAAGTTTTTACCTTACTGGACAAATCTTTCTTTCCTTACACCTTACGGTTTCTCGAAATTAAACGCAGACAGTGTTTACGAAATTCCTTTTTTAGATAGGATGGGATTTGTGTTTGTAATATGCATGGTTGGTATGTATGTGATATCAATGATAGAAAATGTGCAGGGTTTGCGTACAAATGGATTGGAAGTAGATGCTTCAATGTTTAAAACAAACCGGAGCTTTACAATTGGAGCGGTAATAATATGCGTTATTTTGACTGTTCTTTATACCATATTCTGGTAATAAAAGAATGATAATAAAAAAGCGACGGGTTTTAAATCCGTCGCTTTTTTTTTGGGGATAAAATCAAAGAGATTTAAAAACCGATAGAATTGCCGCCGTCAACAGGTAATATAACACCCGTTACATATTTTGCGGCATCAGAAGATAGGTAATAGATGGCTTCAGCTACATCTTCCGGAAAGCCTAACTTACCCATTGGTGTACGCGAAAGTACTTTTTGTTTACGCTGTGGGTCGCTATCCAACGCTTTTGCCGACATATTGGTTTCTATAAAGCCCGGTGCAACGCAATTAACCCGTATCCCTTGTGGCGATAACTCCACGGCCATAGCCCTCGTCATTCCTTCAATGGCGGTTTTAGCTGCAGAATAAGCAATTACATAAGGCAAGCCGTATTGGGCTGCCATGGAGCTGATATTAATAATACTCCCCTTATTATTTTGCAGCATTACTTTGGTTACCTCACGGCTTAAAACAAATACCGAAGTTAAATTGGTTGAAATCACCTCCTGAAACTCTTCATCAGTTACTTCAATTAGCGGTTTTTTCTGATTGATGCCGGCATTGTTCACCAATATGTCTATAGTCCTCAATTCTTCAGTCAGTTCTTTTACTAAGTCGGGTATCCCCGCCAGGTTGCTAAGATCAAAAACCTTGTACGTGCAAAGCTCGCCCAAACTTGCCGAAACTTCGGCCAAATTCTTTTCATTTCTACCTATGATGATAGTCCTGATACCGCTTTCGATAAATTTTTTTGTAGCGGCTAATCCCAGTCCGGAAGCGCCTCCGGTTATAACAGCCGTTTTTGTTTTTGAGTTCATTTATAATGAGAAATAATATTATGTATTTTCAGGCTAAGTGTGTTGGGTAGTAAATTCCCTGTTAAATTACATCTTCGTTTTAACCGCTTGTTGGTTTATTAATATCTATGCTAGCGAAGATAGTTATCAGACGTCCTTTTTTATCTATTGTTGCACCTGCTTTGCTAATGACGAATCGCGGATGATTAGTTCGGATCGTAAGATAAGGCTATGGGTTTGTTGCAGATCGTCATTGTTAACTAAATGACTGATTAAGACCTTCGCGGCAACTTCGCCCATCTCATAGCCTTTAT
>CAZZUU010000091.1:0-12270 GCA_964657275.1 uncultured Mucilaginibacter sp.
AAAGGCTAAAGGTGAAAGGCTAAAGGCGGCATGCAAACCTTTCACCCTTTACCTTTCAGCTTTAACCTTCTTCACGTTTATTTCGTGGCAGCCGGGGGCGTATTCAGCGCCTTGGAAGCTTCTAATGAAACAGCCGATTTATCAAACCTTATTTTGTGGCCGCCTTCTGTCTCTATTAAAAAAGTAGCCTCTGCTACGTCAGCTATCCTGCCATGTATGCCGGCAGTAGTTATTACCTTGTCACCTTTTTTTAGCTCGTTAACATATTTCTTTTGGTCCTTGGCCTTTTTTGCCTGGGGGCGGATCATAAAAAAATAAAATACTACGGCTATCAGCCCGAACATAATTATCTGCGCCGGACCAAAACCTGTGGGAGCTGCCTCCAATAAAATATTTATCGTCATTTTTATATTATTTTGCTTTTATAATTACTTCGCCAATCAAATGTACCCTATTATCAGCAGGCACGGTGTTGGCGGTTACTGTTATCTGTTTATCAATTAACCCCTTTTTAGCGCCGCTGTCAAAAACAACATGTATAGAGGCTGTATCATCAGGCTTGATTGGAATATGTGGCCAGGCCGGCACCGTGCAACCGCATGATGCGTGCGCATTAGTGATAATCAAAGGCGATTTACCAGTATTGGTAAATTTAAAGTCGTAAATTACTTTGTCACCCTGGTTTACTTTTCCAAAGTCGTGGGTAATATTATCAAACTTCATTACCGGTGCGTTTGCGGCGTTGGGCGCAGCAGCAGTTGTGCTTGTGTCGCCTGTTTGGGCGGATTGCGTGCATGCTGATAATAGCATCCCGGCTGCTATAAAGCCTAAAAAGAGGTTTTTCATGATATTATTCTATTAGTCCCCTGCCTATTTTGTTTACTTTGTTGTCGTCCTTAAGGTCAGATAAAATTTTGTCCAATATACCGTTTATAAACGAATTACTTTTTGGTGTGCTAAACTCCTTTGATATCTCCAGGTATTCGTTAATAGTTACTTTTACAGGGATCGAATTGAAATTTACAAACTCAACAATAGCCATTTTCATCAATAGCGTATCCATCATGGCTATGCGATCGGGCTCCCAGTTTTGAGTTTTGGCGGTTATCAGTTTCTGATAAGGATCATTGTAACGGACGCTTTGTTCAAATAGGTCCACAATAAATTCCCTGTCTTCCTCCCAGTTGCCGGATACTTCGGCCAGTTTATTTTGCTTAGCATCGTCATTAGCAAAGTTCTTGAATGTTTTTGCGATCAAAGCCTGCAGCACATCCTTATCCACCGGCCAGTAAATAAACTTGTCTTCAAAAACCTGCTCCGCAAGAGACGATTTTAAAATCACCTTTTTGAAGATGAATTTAATGATGTCTTTGTCGGTTTGTATGGTATCGCCTGTTTTCTTGAGGTATTCCTCGTATTCAGGCGCGTTCTTTAAAATGATGAACAGTGTTTTAACCAGTTCGGGCTCAAATGTCCACGATACCTTATATTTTTTTAACGCTGCTAAAAATTCTTTATTTTGGTTAAGCGACAACAGGAACCTATTGCTCAATATTTTTACGTTTGCATGCAGATCTTCGGCAGTAGGCAGGTGTTTATTTGCCCGCTCCTGGGCATCTGTAGAGGCATAATCGCCAATTTCCGAAATAAGCGACAACATCCAGATATACATCTCATATACCTTATCAATACTTTGCAGCAGGTTTTTTTCATGCTGTTTAATGTCGCCGCTGTTTGACTGGTGGTAAGCATATAACGACTGTAGAACTTTTACTCTGAGGTGCCTTCTATTTAACATGTGGTAAGAACGATTTTAAACCGCCAAGTGGCGATTCTGTTGTAATTTAATAGGTTGATTTTACTTTTCTAATATCTGCTATCCGTTTTTCGGCTATTTTATTTGCCGCATTAATGGTTGAAATACTTTCTGATGCCGAAAGCTTCAATACATTGCGGGTTGCTTCATAAATATTTTCTGTAAGCTGCAAAGTACGCTTTTTACTGAAGCCCATCAGCTCCGAGTAAAAATTAATAATGCCGCCTGCGTTTATCACATAATCAGGGGCAAACAATATTCCCTTATCCAGCAATAGTTGCCCGTGCACATTTTCGTCCTCCAACTGGTTATTTGCCGAACCTGCGATAATAGCACATTTAAGCTTATTTATCGTTTGATCGTTAATCGTAGCACCTAATGCGCACGGCGCGTAAATATCGGCATTAATATCAAAAATATTATTGTTTGCAACCACTTCGGCGCCATATTTTTTTGCTACCTGCCGTGCACGCTCATCATTAATGTCGCTGGCGTAAACTTTAGCATTTTCATCGCGCAGCAGCTTCACCAAATTTTCGCCCACATGCCCTATCCCCTGCACAATAACCGATCTCCCAGCCAACGCGTCGTTCCCGTAAAGTTGCTTAACACAGGCCTTAATGCCCATAAATACGCCCAGCGCCGTTATGGGAGAAGGGTCGCCGCTGCCGCCTATGCTTTCGGGCACACCCATCACATGCTGGGTTTCCATGCGGATGTACTCCATATCGCGCGGGTTGGTGCCCACCTCTTCGGCGGTAATAAATTCGCCGTTAAGGTTTTTAATATAACGGCCGAATTTGCGCAGTAACGCTTCGGTTTTGTCCTTACGTGAATCACCGATGATAACGGCTTTTCCGCCGCCCAGGTTGAGCCCCGCTATTGCCGACTTATACGTCATCGTTTTTGACAACCTAAGCACATCGCGCAAAGCGTCGCCTTCGGTTTTATAGGCCCACATGCGCGTGCCACCTAAAGCAGGGCCCAATGTAGTATCGTGAATGGCGATGATGGCTTTTAAACCCGTATCCTGGTCGTTGCAAAAAACAACCTTTTTATGCCCGTATGCCTCAAGCTGGCTAAATATAGATTCTTCGGGATTCTGGATCGGCATTGAAAGTGACAAGTAAATGTTCTGGCGTCGGACAAAAGTATGTGTTTTTTTTATTGCGGCAAATTAATTGTAGTCGGGAAAGTCCGAAAGTTGGTAAAGTCGGGAAAGACGAAAGACCGAAGTCCGATGTCGGAAAACAGCAACAGCGGGTTAGATTAATAAATTTGTCTCCGTCCCCACAGGGTGCTGCAGGTTATAAAATTGGCATTCAAAGCGGCCAATTAATCAAATTGGGTTAACACAACTTAACCGAATTCAATGTTAACCTTTTATAATAGTTTGATAATCAATAATTTAATTTTTTACGGTATTAACCTATGTTAACCCTGTTTCTTTAACTATATTGTGGGGGGAACGCTCTAAATACAACAAACAGGGCCCATGTTTAGTCGGAAACGGAATTTCCCGTTCATTTAATTTTACACGTTATAATCAGGGTCAAATTCTACAATCCACTCGATGCCATATTTGTCTCTGAACATTCCGGCGTAAGTACCCCACGGGCTATCGCCAATAGGCCCCTCGATACCTCCCCCTGCTGATAGCCCGTTGAATATTTTGTCTGCTTCTTCCCTGCTTTCAGCGCTAACCGATATTTTAGACCTGTTTTCATTTTCGTTTACACGACCCATAAATTCGGGAACGTCATTAGCTATCAACACATTGTTTTTGCCTATCGGTAAAGCAATACGCATTATTTTATTGGCTTCAGTTTCCGGTATCTGAAATTCAGCGCTCGATAAGTCACTGAAACGAACAATCTTTGCGAACTCGCCGCCAAAGACCGATTTGTAAAAAGTGAATGCTTCTTCGGCATTTCCGTTAAAGTTGATCCAGGGATTAATTGCTCTCATAGTTTTTATTTTTTAATTGTTAATTTTCTTTGCTTTGTAAACTTCATTTCTTATGATTTCTGAGATAAGATTGCTAACAGCTCTTCCAGGTTTGTCATTATCATTTTAAACCCTATCGTGAAGCCCTCGAGTATTTTTTCCATCCGCTCAAACGATTCATTAAAAATGATAATGTGGACCTTCGTTATGCCATTTTGTTCACTGAAGTTGTAATCCCAGTCAGAACCCGGCAATTGAGGGTTTTCGTCCTTGTCGGCAAACGTATTATAAATTTTAAAATTGGTTTTCGGAGTGATCGAAGTATAAGTCTGGATTCCCCATCGCTCCTCTCCATCTGGACTAACCATCGCATAAAATCTTCGCCCCCCAACTTCAAAATCCATATACTTGGTTTTACAGCGCATGGGTGCAGGCGCTCCCCATTGGTCCAGTATTTCCTGTTTGGTAAAAGCATCCCATACCAAAGAAAGTCCTGCGTCAAATTCCCGGGTTATAAATACCGTTTTCGCAGCTTTGTCAACGGTAAAATCAAAAAGCAAATTGTTGTTCATTTTTTATTGATAGTTAGTTAATAATTTTATTGGTATCAATGCTACTTCGTGGTTTGTTCTTTAATTGTTGATAATACTTTGTCGAGTTGATTAAATTGAGTTTCCCAGTTTTGCCTGAATTGGGCTACCCAGTCGTCAAATTCCTGAATCTTTTTTGCATTAAAATGATAATAAATTTCCCTGCCACGTTGCTCAGGTTTAATCAATTCACATTCGTGTAATACCTTAATATGTTTGGATACGGCCTGCCTGCTCATATCAAATTTTTCGGCCATTACATTTGGTGTTAATGCCTGCATCGCAATTAAAGTTAAAATAGCCCTGCGTGTCGGGTCGGCTATGGCCTGGAATATATCTTGTTTCATTTTGTAGTGTCTAATTAAGCAACCTACAGGTTGCAAATATATATGCAACTTTTGAGTTGCGCAAATTTATAACAATATTTTTTGGGTAAATTAACTAATGTTATTTCTGATGGCGTTTCGAAATGACAGCATGGGTTATATTACAAAAATGATAGCATAACCGTACTTTTGTACTGCAAGATGAAAGACCGCTAATCGATGCCGAGCTTAGGGCTGAAAAAGTAGCTGTCAATTGATTTTTGAACCACAATTTTTTTTTGTCGTGACCTGTTAACCTGGACTTATACTCCTAGAACTCAATTACCGGGGATTTGCAATCTCGATATACCTTGATCCCCGTTACACAAAAAAGTGACCGCTTCGACGGAGATCGACTATCAAATCGATTGAAAAAAATTTATATTACCTATATTACAAAAATCTCATAAATAAACCAAAATGAACCTCCTTCGTTACTGCAACGTTTCTATATGCCTCATTGCGATAGTAGGTGCTATCTCCTGTAGTAAAAAGGCTGCCGTCGATAGTTCCCCGGCTCCGGTTCAACGTATAAATCCAATTTTTGTGTCTTATAATACATCGCCCATAGCACCCGACATGACAAGCATGAGCAGCACGGCGGTTCAGCAGGCGGCCAGTATGCAGTTAGGCTGGAATATTGGAAACACGCTTGAAGCAATTGGCGGAGAAACGGCATGGGGCAACCCGATGATCACAAATCAGTATATCCAATTTATAAAGCAGCAGGGGTTCAACACTATTCGATTACCTTGTTCCTGGAATCAATATTCTGATCTGAAAACGGCCAAAATACAGGATGCGTGGCTAAGCCGTGTAAAACAGGTTGTTCAATATTGCATTAACAACAATATGTATGTTTTACTTAACATCCACTGGGATGGCGGCTGGCTGGAAAACAATTGCACAACGGCTAAAAAAGATTCTGTGAATGCCAAACAAAAAGCATTTTGGGAGCAAATAGCAACAACCATGCGCGATTTTGACGAACATTTGATGTTTGCCAGTGCAAACGAACCAAATGTAAGTGACGCCACCCAAATGAGCGTGTTGGTTTCGTATCACCAATCTTTTGTTGACGCGGTACGTTCTACCGGGGGCCGAAATACGTACCGGATATTGGTATTACAAGGGCCATCCCCGCTCATGAATCAATTTCCAACCGATCCAACTCCCAACCGGATTATGTTTGAGGAGCACGACTATACTCCTTATCAATTTACGGCTTTGTCGGCAGATGCTACATGGGGTAACATGTTTTACTATTGGGGCGCGGGCCATCATTCAACAATTGAACCCAGCCGTAACGCAACCTGGGGAGAGGAAAGCGATCAAGACACTTATTTCCTGGGATTAAAGCAAAAGTTTGTAAACAAAGGAATTCCGGTGCTAATGGGCGAGTATGGTGCTTACAGGCGCACAGGTCCGCTTGACACCGCAGCGCATCAGGCCTCCGTTGACTATTGGATAACCTATGTAACCAAAACCGCAATTGCTAACGGCGTAATACCATTCTTTTGGGATACCGGCAGTGCTTTAGACCGGCGAAATAATGTAGTATTGGATCATCGTACGATTAATGCCATTATTGCCGGCAGTCATTAAGGTTGTCTTTATGCCAATGATTAACGATAGCTTTTATTTGTAATTGGTGCATAAAGTTGGCTATCGTTCCAAAATACCCGCGTTAGTTCGGGTGCGGTTGCGGGTTCGTAAAGAGATAAGTAACAATGGCTGTTACGCACCTCTGTCTCATCAAAAAACGAACAAACACTACAACAATTACAACAATTACCGCGATATTCCGAAAGCCCAATTTTCCGTTGAAAAATCAATAGCATAACCGTACTTTTGGTCGTTGGTACCACAAAATACATGAAGGATCTCGCCTACCTCAATAAGTTTTTTATAAAGTATCGCTGGCGGTTTATACCGGGGGTATTGTTTGTCATTATCTCTAATGTCTTCGGCGTTCTGCCCGCCCCGGTTATCCGCATTGCGTTTGATTTGGTGACTGAAAATATACGCGTTTACCAGCTTTTTTCGGGGTTCAACAGGCAGGCCATTATCTACTCTATATTTGGCACCAGTTTGTTATTATTCGGCTTACTGGTTTTAGTGTTGGCGCTGTTACGAGGGTTGTTTTTATTCTTTATGCGGCAAACCATCATATTAATGTCGCGACATATTGAGTATGATCTTAAGAATGAGATATACAGCCATTATCAAAAACTTTCTCTTGCCTTTTACCGCCGCCACAACACCGGCGACCTGATGAACCGCGTAACCGAAGACGTATCGCGGGTGCGGATGTACCTTGGTCCCGGCATTATGTACACCTTAAATACCGTTGTACTTTTTATAATGGTTATATACGTTATGCTCACCGTAAATGTGCGGCTGGCCGTTTATTCGGTATTACCATTGCCCGTACTGGCCGTTATAATATATTACGTAAATAATATTATCAATTACCGCAGCGAAAAAATACAGCAGCGGTTATCGGCCTTATCCAGTTTTGTACAGGAGAATTTTTCGGGGATACGGGTTATCAAGTCATACGTTCGTGAAGGTCACGTCCGCGAAAGCTTTGCTGCCGAGAGTGAGAATTACAAAACGCATTCGATGGAGCTGGTAAAGGTGCAGGCCATGTTTTATCCATTTATGCTTTTGCTGGTTGGCCTTAGCAACGTAATCACAATTTATGTGGGCGGCATCGAAGAAATGAAGGGTAATATCTCCGCCGGGAACATTGCCGAGTTTATCATTTACCTTAACCAGCTTACCTTCCCGGTAATTGCGCTGGGATGGGTAACATCGCTTATTCAGCGTGCTGCCGCATCACAAAAAAGGATCAACGAGTTTTTACACCAGCAGCCCGAAATCAAATCACCGGATGTACCTGCACGGGTTGTTGACGGTGAGATACAGTTTGACAATGTTTCATTTACCTATCCCGATACGGGTATCCAGGCGTTAAAAAATGTTTCGTTCACGGCAAAGCCCGGGGAAATGGTGGCAATCATCGGTAGAACAGGTTCGGGAAAATCAACCATCGCCAACCTTATCCTTCGCATGTATGACTGCACCCAGGGCACTGTATTTATTGATAGTGAGGCCATAACAAAACTTAATCTTGAAAGTTACCGATCGCAGATTGGCTTTGTGCCGCAGGAGGTATTTTTATTTTCGGATACCATTGCCAACAACATCGCCTTCAGCGCCGACACGCTTGATATGCCCGGAGTTGAACAGGCAGCGAAAGATGCCGCCGTTTATGATAACATTAAAGAACTGGAGAAAGGGTTTGAAACCCTGATAGGCGAACGGGGAGTTACCCTATCGGGAGGACAAAAACAGCGGATATCCATCGCCCGGGCTATTGTTAAGCAGCCGCAGATATTGATATTTGACGACTGCCTATCAGCTGTCGATACGCGCACCGAGGAAGAAATATTAAATAACCTGGGACGCAATATGCAGGGTAAAACAAGTATTATTATTGCACATCGTATTTCAACTATTAAAAACGCAGATAATATTTTGGTTATGGATAAAGGTGAGATTATTGAACAGGGAAATCATACCTACTTAATGCAGCAAAAGAGCGTTTATTTTGAATTGTATGAAAAACAACTGCTTGAAGAAGAGGAAAATGCGTAAGAAAAAGTTAAAATATGATAATAAATTGCAAAAAAACGCATAAATATTTCATTTAAATTCAATTTAATAGTTGCACTTTGAAAATTTAATTATATTTATGCCACCAAACTAATTACAATTATTATTGATTATGGGAGATTTTGAAAACAGGGAGCGCGAAGAAGTCTATTCAAAAAAGGTCAGGGCCGGAAAAAGGACGTATTTTTTTGATGTAAAAGCAACACGGTCCAACGATTACTATGTTACTATTACAGAGAGCAAAAAACGCCTTGAAGATGGTGTGTTCATCAAACACAAGATCTTTTTGTACAAGGAAGATTTTGAAAAATTTGCCGACGGCCTGAAAGATACGGTCGAGTACATTAAAGCAAACCAGGAAGTTGTTGAAAAACGCTACGAATACAGCGAGGCGGTAGAGGTTGCTAAAACTGCTGATGAAGATTTTTCTTTTGAGATATAACCGTCCAAGACAAACCTAAATAAAATAGAAAAGCCCGCTTTATGCGGGCTTTTCTATTTTGCGATTTTGCGACCTATCCCCTGTGCGACAACGCCACCGCGAATATAATGCCCCCCACAATTGCCAGCGCGTAAAAACTCAGCACCACTATTGTAAGGATACCCCATAATTTAAAATATGATTTTAACTTGCCCAAGCCTGCTGTTACATGGGCAGTATCAGCAAAATTAAGACCTTTTTTTATCCTGTCGCCAAATTGATAGAGATAAAGGGCAAAGAAAAAATAAATTAAATCTATCAGTATAAACATAACCGTCATTACGCCGCCCATTCCCGCAAGGATTGCAAAAGACTGATTTGGTACCACATCTGCAACCCTGGCGAGCATGCCGCTTATTGAAAATGCCGAGATCAATATTAGACCGCAACCGATAAAGCCTATAATACCTAAAAAAGTGGCCCATTTCCCCGCTTCACGTAAGTACGTTTGCGCTTCAAATGTTAAATTTATGCCCGGTTCGGCGTCTGATGGTGCAAATGGTTCTGTTGTTTCCATGTTTTTTGATTTAAGTTTTCATAAAGTTATAATTTTAATAATAAATTATATTATCAATTAAAATTACTGGTCATAAACTACTTATATCAAATTGCAATTTAGGTATAACATGGTGCATCAATTCAGCATGTGTTTTTGCTGCTGCCGGGTGCAGGATATCGTGCATTACCAGCGAGGCGATAGTAAAATAAATAATCAAACCGGTTACGTCAACCAGTGTGGCAACAAACGGTGCAGATGACGTCGCCGGGTCGGCGCCCAATTTTTTTAGCACAAGTGGCAGCATCGATCCTGCCAACGACCCCCATAGCACCACCCCTATCAATGCTATGCCAACAGTGAACGCAATTAGCAGCCAGTGAGGCCCGTAAACCGTGCTGAACATGCTCCAGATAGTGATACGAAAAAAGCCGATCACACCCAAAATAACGCCCAGCATTAATCCCGAAACCAGCTCCCGGCGCATAACCCGCCACCAGTCGGCAACGGTAACTTCGCCCAGCGCCATTGCCTGTATAATTAATGTTGAGGCCTGCGAACCGCTGTTTCCGCCGCTTGATATAATTAGCGGCAAGAAAAAGGCAAGCGCTACCACTATTCCAATTTCATCGCCAAAGTACCCCATCGCTGTAGCTGTAAACATTTCGCCCAAAAACAAAACGATGAGCCAGCCTACCCGTTTTTTTACCAGCTTAAATAAATTAATATCCAGGTAGGGTTCGTCCAAGGCCTCGGTACCGCCTATTTTCTGTATGTCTTCGGTATACTCCTCGTTGGCTATCCACAAAATATCATCAACGGTTACTATCCCCAATAAAACATCAGCAGTATCTGTTACCGGCAAAGCCACCCTGTTATTCATCCTGAACACGTTTATAGCCTCCTGCTGCGGATCTGATGCTTTGAGCGCAATAAGGCGCCCATCCATTAACTGACTTATCTTGGTTTCGGGGTCAGCAAGTAAAATTTCACGTATCCTGATGTCATCCAGCAACACTCCTTTTTCGCCAAGCACATAAATTACGTCGATGGTTTCTGAGTTTTTCCCAAATTCCCGGATGTGTTTCAATACGCGCTTAACGTCCCAGCTCTTTTTAACGGCGATATAATCCGGCGTCATCAAACGCCCGATGCTTTCCTCTTCATAGCCAAGTAATTGCAATGCTTCTTTGCGGTCTGAGGCGGATAAATGCTGAATCAGTTTTTGAACAGTGTCGCCATGAAGTTCGCTAAAGAGAGCGGTACGGTCATCGGGTGGCAGTTCATTTATCAAACCTGCAACCCGTGCGCCCGACAGCTTTTTTAACATACGCTCCTGGGTGGGAAAATCGAGGATGCGGAACACGTTTACCGCACGGTTTAAGGAGATGGTTTCAACAAAGCGCGGGCCATATTCAGGAAGTTCGCTGATCAGTTCTTCAACGTCAGATATATTAAGGTTGTTCAGATAGTCCCGGAGCAGCAGGTCATCATTCTTTTCCAGTAACATTTCAATTTGTTCAACCATTTCTTCCATAAAAAGGCCCTCGTTTTTACATCGTTAGTAAATTTTTGTTTGCTTGTTTAACGCCCGCAAAAGTCGTTTATTTTTTCAAATTACAAGGCAATAATTTCTGTTATCTTTGCGCCTTTTAAGTGAATGGTTGATTGGGTTGAATAAGTTGATTAAGTTGTCATGCTTTCCATATTCAAACCTAATCAACCATTCACTAAATCAACTTAATCAACTAACAAAATGGGACTACAATGTGGTATAGTAGGTTTGCCGAATGTGGGTAAATCAACGCTTTTTAATTGTTTATCAAACGCCAAAGCACAGGCAGCTAATTTTCCGTTTTGCACCATCGAGCCCAATGTGGGGGTGATCACCGTTCCGGATGAGCGCTTGACCAAGCTTACCGAAATAGTAAACCCAAAAAACGTAGTGCCGAACGTGATCGAGATCGTTGACATAGCCGGCCTGGTAAAAGGTGCCAGCAAAGGCGAGGGTTTAGGTAATCAGTTTTTAGCTAATATAAGGGCAACAAATGCCATTATCCACGTATTAAGGTGTTTTGATAACGATAACGTGATACACGTTGATGGTTCGGTTGACCCTATTCGGGACAAGGAGATCATCGATATGGAGCTACAGCTGAAGGACCTTGATTCGATCGAGAAGAAGATCCAGAAGGTAGAGAAGATGGCAAAAACGGGCGGTGATAAAGAGGCGAAAAAGACGTTTGATGTGCTTACTGTTTATAAAAATCATTTGCTTTCGGGTAAATCTGCCCGTACAGCTCCTGTTGCTGAAGAAGACAAGGAATATATCGCCGATATATGGTTGTTAACCGCAAAGCCGGTTATGTACGTGTGTAATGTGGATGAAGCTTCTGTAAATACCGGCAATGCCTATGTAGAAAGAGTAAAGGCTGCGGTAAAGGAAGAAAATGCCGAGGTATTGGTCATCTCCGCGCAAATAGAATCGGAAATTGCACAGCTGGAAACTTACGAGGAGCGGCAGATGTTTTTGGATGACCTTGGACTTACCGAGTCAGGCGTTAACAAACTCATAAAAGCCGCTTACAAACTGCTCAACCTGGCTACCTATTTTACAGCAGGCGTGCAAGAAGTTCGCGCGTGGACCATCACCAAAGGCTTCACCGCGCCGCAGGCGGCGGGCGTTATACACACCGATTTTGAAAAAGGATTTATCCGTGCGGAGGTTATAAAATACGAAGACTTTGTAAAATTCAACGGAGTTGAAGCAACTATTAAAGAAAATGGCAAGTTAGGCGTCGAAGGCAAAACTTATATCGTGCAGGATGGCGATGTGATGCATTTCAGGTTTAACGTTTAGGGAAAGAATTAAGAACCAAGAGTCAAGAATCAAG
>CAZZUU010000092.1:0-12072 GCA_964657275.1 uncultured Mucilaginibacter sp.
GTCCGAATATAAAAGGGTCGCCGCCTTTTAGTCTTACCACTTTGCCATTAGTAAAGGCATAGTGCTTTATCATTTCGTGAATCGTTTCCTGTGGGGTATAGGCCCCATAGGGTTGTTTGCCTACATATATGTTTTGACAGCTGCTTTTTGTAAGCGCCAGGAGCGCCTGATTGGCGAGATTATCATATAATACCACATTTGCCTCTTTTAATACCTTATATGCCTTAATAGTGAGCAATTCCGGGTCTCCCGGGCCGGCTCCTACTACAAATAATTCAGGCGCGATCGTTTTTTGCTCCATATTTTTGATTTTCAGTCAAAATTTTTACTCTTTTTAAATTTATTTTCATCGATAATCAAAAATTAGTCATTTATATAATGTCGATGTCAAAATAAATGACTAATAATATATAAAAGTATTAAAAATTATTAAAATTATGGTATATTATATAATCAAATTAATAAAAATTATATTTTTTCTTAAAAATAACATCTCGAAAATTTAAAAGTCAGCTTTTTTTGATTATACTTGCTTTATAAATATGTTAAAGGTCGCATCTGTTGACATATTTATTAAAAAATTTGCTTTAACACTTAAAAAACTTTGTATGTCACGACTAAACATAATTGTAGTAGGCAACGGGATGGTAGGTTATAAGTTTTGTGAAAAACTGGTAGCTAAATCATCCCTTTACAATATAACAGTTTTTGGCGAAGAACCACGCCGGGCCTATGATAGGGTTCACCTCAGCGAGTATTTCAGTGGCAAAACAGCTGACGATTTATACTTGTCATCCCCGACCTGGTATGAAGATAACGGAATAACCCTGCATCTTGACGATCCTATCCGGGAGATTGATCGCATCAATAAAACAATCCATTCTTTAAAGGGCCTTTCGTTTACTTACGATTACCTGGTTTTGGCAACGGGTTCGTCTCCGTTTGTGCCTGATATACCCGGCATTGAAAAAAACGGCGTATTTGTTTACCGTACCATCGAAGATCTCGAATTAATTAAAGCCTGTGCCGCTACTGCAAAAACCGGGGCCGTAATGGGTGGCGGCCTTTTGGGTCTCGAAGCTGCTAAAGCGCTGATTGATCTCGGTATTACCGACACGCACGTAATAGAATTTGCACCCCGGCTGATGCCGCGCCAGGTAGATTCTGCAGGTAGCGCCATGCTGCAGTTAAAGTTAAAGCAGCTCGGGTTAAACATCCATCTCAATAAAAGCACATTAAGTATTAACGGTACAGATAAAATCGAATCGTTGAGTTTTAATGATGAAAGTTCGCTGGCTGTTGATATGCTGGTGATCTCGGCAGGTATTCGTCCGCGCGATGAAATTGCAAAGCTGGCAGGTTTGCATGTAGGTATGCGGGGCGGTATCGTAGTAAACGAAAAAATGCAAACCAGCGACGAGTTTATTTACGCTATCGGCGAGTGCGCGTTATATGAAGGCATGATCTATGGCCTGGTGGCGCCAGGTTACGAGATGGCCGATATTGTGGTTAATCATTTAACCAGCGGCGAAAAATCGTTTTACGGCTATGATATGAGCACCAAGCTCAAACTGATCGGCGTTGACGTTGCCAGTTTTGGGGATGCCTTTATTACTGAGCCAAATTGCCGCACTATTATTTTTGAAGATACCCATAAGGGAACCTATAAAAGGATAAACATTAGTAACGACGGCAAATATCTTTTAGGGGGTATATTGATTGGCGATGCCGATGCTTACAATATTTTATTGCAAACCGTTAATAACAAAATTGTTTTACCACATGATCCGGAAGACCTGATATTGGGTTCGAGAGGTGGCGCTGCTGCGGAGGGTGCGGGTGCAATGAGTTTGCCCGACGATGCCCTTATCTGTTCCTGCGAGGCGGTGAGCAAAGCGGCTATTTGCGCTGCCGTTAATGATGCTGGCGTAACAACCATCGATGGTATGAAAAAATGCACCAAAGCCGGTACCGGCTGCGGGGGCTGCGTTCCGTTGGTGAAAGACCTTATTGCCGGTACCATGAAAGCTAATGGCCTGTATGTTAAAAATGTAATATGCGAGCATTTTGATTACTCGAGGCAGGAGCTCTTCGACCTGGTAAAAATTGCCGAGGTAAAAAACTACGACGTGGTTTTGGATCATTACGGAAAAGGCGATGGCTGCGAGGTTTGCAAGCCTGTTGTTGCCAGCATACTTTCGAGCTTGTGGAACGATGTGATTGTAAAGCAGGAAACTATACAAGACAGTAACGACCGTTACCTGGCTAATATACAAAAAGGTGGTACCTACTCGGTAGTTCCGCGCATACCCGGCGGTGAGATTACGCCCGATAAGCTGATCGTTTTGGGACAGGTAGCAAAAAAATATGGCCTTTACACTAAAATAACCGGCGGCCAGCGCATCGATTTGTTTGGCGCCCATGTAAACGACCTGCCCGATATCTGGGAAGAACTTATTGACGCCGGTTTTGAAAGCGGCCATGCTTACGGAAAAGCTTTGCGCACAGTAAAAAGCTGCGTGGGCAGCACCTGGTGTCGTTTTGGATTGCATGATAGCGTATCATTTGCCATCGAAATTGAAGAAAGGTACAAAGGTATCCGCGCGCCGCATAAATTAAAGGGCGGCGTTAGCGGTTGTGTAAGGGAATGCGCTGAAGCCCAGGCTAAAGACTTTGGAATAATAGCCACCGAAAAAGGTTGGAATTTATATATATGTGGAAACGGTGGTTCAAAACCACAGCACGCCCAGTTGCTGGCTACTGATATTGATAACGAAACATGTATAAAATACCTCGACCGGTTCCTGATGTTTTATATAAAGACTGCGGACCCGCTTACCCGTACAGCAACCTGGCTAAATAAATTGGATGGCGGTATGAGCTATCTAAAAAATGTCATCATAAATGACAGCCTGGGCCTGGTGGTGCAATTGGAAGAAGAAATGCAGGACCTGGTAGATAAATTTCACTGCGAATGGCGCGAAGTTGTTGAAACGCCGGCCCTGCGTAAACGTTTTGCCCATTTTGTAAATGTGCCTACGGAAAAAGACCCTAACGCTTCTTTTGAGCCAATGCGCGAACAGATAAAAGCGAAGGGGTGGTGAAAATAGTCCATGGTCGATAGTAAATAGACTATGGCAACTGGAGGTTACGGAACAAATTGATCTACCATGGACTATCGACTATGGTCCATGGACTAACAATAAACAACAATATGGAAACAACTTTAGAAATCGGATGGGTGCTGGCTTGCTACACTGATGATGTGCCTGAGAATGGAGGCGCATGCGTAAAACATGGCGACGAGCAGATCGCTATTTACAATTTTACCCGCCGTGGGGAGTGGTATGCAACGCAAAACTTGTGTCCGCATAAACAGCAGATGGCTTTATCGAGAGGTATGATAGGCAGTGCCGGCGAAAGCTGTGAACCTAAAGTAGCTTGTCCGTTCCATAAAAAAACGTTCTCGTTAATTACCGGCGAATGTTTGACCGATGAGGATTATTCTATCAAAACCTATCCTGTTAAAGTTATGGACGGTAAGGTTTTTATCGGAGTTGCTTAAAGCTGCAAACTGGCGTCGCTGGTTAGCAGTTCCAGGTTTGCGTAGTTTTCGATGGCAATTTTTTTACCGCTTACTTTAATAAGATCTTCGCGCAATAACTCGTTGATAACGCGGAAGACGGTTTCGTAAGTGGCTCCTGCAAAAGCAGCAAGATCCTGGCGGGTTAGCTCTATATTGATGAAGCCTTCATCTGTTGTACCAAATTGATCAGTTAAAATCAACAAAGCCCGGGCAACCCGTCCTTTAACCGACATGTGAGCCAGGTTTCTCATTTTTGACTCCGCCTCTTGCAGTTCACTTGCAAAAAACATCAGCAGATCAAAAGTGAATTTATGATTTACATGTAAAGTAGATTTGAAAAAATCCAGGTCGACAAAGCAAACAACCCCCGCTTCCAAAGCCGTTGCCGAAATTGGGTAAACATTATTATTTCCTAGCCCCCTGTGTCCGAATATGGCCCCCTCTGTTGCAAACCTTATAATTAACTCTTTATCGTCCCCCCACTTTTTGTGGACTTTTACTATGCCGTCGTACATAAAATAAACTCCCTTAACCTCATCACCCTCCTTAAATATGACTTCGCCCTTTTTTACTTTAAAATTTTTTTTATTGGACGCTATCGCGGGATGCCACTCCGGAAGGCAATTTTGACACATAAAGCACTTTGTATTATCACATTCGTGTTTGCTTTTCTTCATTTATTTAATTTAATCAGGATTTTTTTGTTAAGTCAATTAAATTATCGGTCAATGTTGCTTTTTGAGATAATTTTAATCGAAATTAATAAAATTTTGTAGTATTTTTTTTAAAACGGAGTTTTTTGATGATATGTATCACAAAACTGACATTGTTTTTCGCAATTTTTTAATTTTTTATAAAAATATGATTTGTATGATCTTATATTTTTTATAAAAATCACATTTCACCCAAAACTGACGGGTATTTTTTTGATTATTTGATAATAAAATCGATTTTTTATGGTTTAAATAATAAAAATCAACTTTTTTTATCGTAAAAATTGATTTAATATATTAAATACAGTATATTTATAACAATTAAAGGAAACTAATTGAAATTAAATAGCAGCCTATGATAAAACGATAGACACATAAAATAAAAAAGCCCCGCCGGGAGGTCGCATTCCCGGACAGGGTTAGATAGTTTTCATTGCTTTAACAAATAAAAAACCAAACCAAATGTACAAAAATGTATCAAATCCGTATACTATTGCGTTAATTCTATTATTTTCATCATGCTTTTTTGTAAAACCCGCATCAGCACAGTCTTTTTTACCTCATCAGCAATCGGTTGCAGCGGATTTACGCGATAATAATAGAATTGTAATGCCGGTTAACGCATTGAATGCCGCGCCAAATCAAAATCAAACAGCAACGTCTGATAAATCAGAGAAAAAATCAACGTCCGCGAACAGTCAATCCTCTACTGCTGATACCTCCTGGAAACCGGTAAGGAGGTTATGGGGGTTCGCCTTTGGCGATTTCTATTATAACGCCCATGCAGATGCCGCCAATCGCGGTGCCGAAACAAATTATAACGGCGTACCTACATACCGCAATTCTTTCCAGTTTCGGCGTATATATATAGGATACGATTATGACATCACGAGAAAATTTACAGCCGAAGTATTGCTGGCTTCTGAGCCAAACGCCAACACGCCTGTCTCTAGTGGTACCTCAATTTCAAACAGCGACAATCTCGCTGATAATAAGATGGCCTTTTATATCAAAAACTTCGATCTGAGATGGAAAGGCGTTTGGAACGGAACTGACTTTGTGATCGGCGAAATGCTGACCCCCGCCTTCCCGTTATTAACTGAAAAAATTTGGGGGTATCGTTTTGTAGAAAGAACAGTGGCCGATTTTCATAAAACCAACGCTTATGATGTTGGTGCTTCATTGCAGGGCGTTTTTGATCCGGCAACCAAAAATTTCGGTTATAATATTTTGATCGGTAACAATACAACAGCCAGCCTTTTGCCTGCCGCCAATGCCAATACGGGTTTCTATAAATCATTTTATGGGGATGTTTGGGGTAAATTTCTTGGTCAGCGGCTGATAGTTGACATATATGCCGATTATCTAAAAACTGCGGGCGCCACAATAGCGTCTGGCGCGCAAAGCCGTAACATGCTAAAAGCATTTGTAGCTTATACAATGCCGAAAATAACTTTTGGTGTTGAGGCATACACCCAGCAAATGACCAACGGTTTAATTAATACCACCGCCAAGGCACCAACCAGCGCAACTGTTGAGGCTATTTCTATCTACTCGCATGGAGCGATCTATAAGGACAAACTGGGCTTTTTTGCCCGGTATGACAGCTATAATCCCGATAACGGTTTTAATGCAGCCGATGTTTATTCGCTCAATACCACGAGCCTTAATTCATACAGTCCTTTTACCAAAGAGCATTTTGTAACTGCCGGGTTAGATTTTACACCTGCTAAAAACGTGCATTTTGCTCCAAACCTGTGGTTTATCCAATATCAGGATCAAAGAGATGCTACAACTACGGGTTATCTGCCTGATAGCCACGTACTGGTTTACAGGCTAACCTTCTTTTACATTTTTGGCAAATAACCGGTAACAAACTGATTTATAACAATTGAAATTCAGATTATGAAAAATCAACTAACCAAACTCAATATATTTTCGATAAAGGGCGTGCAAATGCGCACCTTTCACATCACCTGGCTCATGTTTTTTGTTTGTTTTTTCGGATGGTTTGGCTTAGCTCCGCTAATGCCAACCATCCGTACTGAGCTGCATTTAACAAAAGGGCAGGTTGGCAATATTATTATTGCCTCTGTTACCGCCACCATCATAGCAAGGCTTATTATTGGTAAACTTTGCGATACCTGGGGGCCACGCAAAACCGCCATCAGGTTACTGCTGGTCGGTTGTCTTCCGGTATTTTTTGTGGGCCTGGCACATAGCTATACTACATTTTTACTGTTTCGCCTGGCTATAGGCGTTATTGGCGCATCATTCGTTATCACGCAGTTTCACACCTCGATGATGTTTGCCCCCAAAATAAAGGGAACAGCAAACGCAGTTACCGGCGGCTGGGGAAACCTGGGCGGTGGTGTTACCAATATGGTGATGCCGCTGATATTTGCTGCAATTGTCGGATTCGGCTACACAAAACCCGAGGCGTGGCGCTATGCCATGATCTTACCCGGCACCATGATGCTGATAGTTGCCTGGTTGTATTATAAATATACTAAAGATACCCCAAATGGTAATTACGATGAGGTGGGTTACAGTAAAGCAAATTCAAAAACCGACTGGTCTATTTTGGCTGACTGGAGAGTTTGGGCGCTTACTGTGGCTTATGCCATGTGCTTTGGCATGGAGATCACCTTTGATAACGTAGCATCGCTGCATTTTGTGGATCATTTTCACCTTACCCAAAGCACCGCTGGGTTTTTAGCAGGCATATTTGGTTTTATGAACCTGTTTGCCCGTGCGCTTGGCGGTATCATGTCGGATAAGGTCGGCGGCAAGTTCGGGATGAAGGGTAAAGGCCTTTTATTGGCAGGTGTATTACTACTTGAAGGAGCCGGACTGATATTATTTGCACATTCAGGGACCCTGGCAATGGCTATCGTATCTATGCTAACTTTCGCTTTGTTCCTGAAAATGTCAAACGGCGCTACCTATGGCATAGTGCCATTTGTTAACACTAAAAATGTAGGTATGGTAAGTGGTATTGTTGGCGCGGGCGGCAACCTTGGCGGGATGTTGTTTGGCTTCCTGTTTAAGTCGTCATCAATTACTTATGTAGAGGCATTTACTTATATCGGTTATATCATTATCGCAGCATCGGTGGTAGTGCTTATCACCAGGTTTACAAGACAATCCACTTTTAAAGAAGCTGTTGAAGATGAAGAAAAATTGACAACGGCTATAGCTTAAATAAATAAAAAACAATGCCGGCTAAAAAGCAGCATACTCATTCATCCCTTTCTACCTGTTGTTATTGCGGGGTGGGTTGCGGCGTTGTTGTTAATAAAGAAAAAAATGGCACTATCACTCTCATAGGTGATAAAGATAATCCGGTAAACCGGGGTAAACTTTGCAGTAAAGGGCTTAACCTGCATTATACGGTTAACGACAAAAGCGACAGGCTGCTATATCCGCAAATGCGGTATAATAAAAATATGCCCATGCAACGGGTAAGCTGGGATGAGGCGCTTGACCGCACGGTTGCCGTTTTTAAAACATTCATTGATAAATACGGGCCCGATTCTGTAGCTTTCTACGCTTCGGGCCAGTGTTTAACTGAAGAATATTATGTGATAAATAAGCTCATCAAGGGCTTTATAGGCAGCAATAATATCGATACCAATTCGCGATTGTGTATGAGCAGCGCGGTTGCGGCTTATAAAATTTCTTTGGGCGAAGACAGTGTGCCGGTATGCTATGATGATATCGAGCTTTCCGATTGTTTTTATGTTACCGGTGCCAACCCGGCCTGGTGCCATCCCATACTATGGCGAAGGGTGGAAGCCCGCAAGGCAGAAAACCCTAATGTGAAAATTATTGTGGTAGACCCACGTGTGACCGACACCTGCGGCATTGCCGATCTGCACCTGCAACTAAATCCCGGTACTGATATTACCCTTAACCATGCCATTGGCAGGGTATTGATTGAGAATGGCGATATAGATATTGATTTTATAACACATCATGCCGATGGCTTTGAGCAATACAGTAAAATAGTATTTGAAAGAACATTATTTGAGTCGGCGCAGATCTGCGGTGTAAGTGAGGAGGATATCAGGCTGGCCGCCCAGTATATTGGCGATGCCAAAGGCTTTATCTCTATGTGGACGATGGGCCTTAACCAAAGTGCTGTAGGGGTAAACAAAAACCTCAGTCTAATCAATCTCAACCTGATAACCGGGCACATCGGTAAGCCCGGTTCGGGGCCGTTATCCTTAACCGGGCAACCAAATGCTATGGGCGGCCGCGAGGTGGGCGGCTTATCGAACTTATTGCCTGCCCACCGCGACATGAACAATCCCATTCACCGCGCTGAAGTACAAAAGTTTTGGGGGGGCAAGGAACTTTCTGCAAATCCCGGCTTAACGGCCACGGAAATGTTTGATGCGCTGAACGATGGCAGGCTAAAGGCTATCTGGATAATTTGCACCGACCCCACCGTGAGCATACCCAATGTGAGGCTGGCTGAAGAAGCTTTGAAAAAAGCCAAATTTGTTGTGGTGCAGGAGATCAGCGATAAGCCGGGAAGCTTAAAATTTGCCGATGTAATACTTCCTGCCGCTGCATGGGCCGAAAAGGAAGGCACCATGACCAACTCTGAACGTCGTATCAGTTACCTAAATAAAATAGTGGATGCACCGGGCGAAGCTATTCCCGATGCGGAGATCATTTGCCGCTTTGCCCGCAAAATGGGCTACAAAGGGTTCGACTTTGAGAATGCTGCCGCCATTTTTGCCGAGCATGTTAAGCTTACCGCGAAAACCAATATGGATATGAGCGGCGTAAGCTACGAGTTGCTTAAAAAAGGTACCGTTCAATGGCCCTTAAAATCAAAAGGAAAACCTGTTGATAGTGCGCGTTTGTTTGCCGATAAGGTATTTTTTACTCCGTCAAAACGCGCGAGGATCAGCGCTGTGCCGGACACGCTTACCAGCGAAATGCCCGATAATGATTATCCTTTTATCCTCACCACGGGCCGCGTACGCGATCAATGGCATACCATGAGCAAAACCGGGAAAGTGAATAAGCTTAACCAGCACATTAAGGAGTCTTTTTTAGAGATCAACCCCGCAGACGCCATGGGCCTCGGCGTAAATGATTCTGACCTTGCAACCATAAGCTCACGCAGGGGCGAGGTAAGGGTTAAAGTAAAGCTATCTCCCGAAATAAAAAAAGGCGTGGTGTTTTTGCCTATGCATTGGGGTAAAATTTTAGGGAACGATCTTAACCGCGCCAATAATATCACCAGCAGCAATGTAGACCCGATTTCGAAGGAGCCCGATTTTAAATACTGTGCCGTTAGCGTTATAAGACATGTAAAACCTTTTCAGCGTATTGTGGTGGTTGGTGCCGGTGCCGGTGCTTATGGCTTTGTTAAATCGTACCGCGAATTGAACAGCGATGATCAGATCACCATTTTTAGCAAGGAAAACCACCCGTTTTATAACCGGGTAATGCTGCCCGACTATATTAGCGGTGCCCAGCAATGGGAGCAACTGGTAAAAATGAAGGACTCGGAAGAGCCTGAATATAACATCAGCCTGCTGCGTGGTGTAAGTATAGAAAAGATAGACCGCGTTAATAAAACGGTTACCGACTCAAGGGGTATAAGAACTCCCTATGATGTTTTACTATTGGCTACCGGTAGCAGGGCGGCAGTTGCTAAAAATGCTCCTGTTTTGCCTGGCATATTTAGTATGCGCAGTCGCAACGATGCAGATGCCTTCAAAAAACATTTGCCGAAGAACGGGCACGTGGTGATTGTCGGCGGTGGTTTGCTGGGGTTGGAAATGGCCGCCTCGCTTCGCGAAAACGGCATCATGATTACCATTATCCATCGGGTTTCCCGCTTCCTTAACCGGCAGTTGGATGAATTGGGCAGCCAGCTGCTACACGAAGAAATGGTTGACCAGGGCTGCGACATCTATTATGATGACGAGGTGCAGCTTTATTACGGTCGGTCCAAACTAACAGGTATCGGGTTAAAAAGCGGAAGAAAGATCAATTGCGATGCGATGATCATGGCCATTGGCACAACGCCGAACTTAGAGATTGTACGGGAGTGCGGGCTGGAATGCAAAAGAGGTGTGATTGTTAACGAACGCATGCAAACCAGCGACCCGGATGTTTATGCCATTGGCGAGATAGCCGAATTTCAAGGCACGCTATACGGAATTACGGCCGCTGCAGAACAACAGGCCGCAGTGATGGCAAAATATATCAGCGGCGACGTGGCGAGCTTCTACAAAGGCAGCCTGTTTATGAACATCATAAAAATTCACGGCTTTGATCTTTGCAGCATCGGCCTGCCCGAATGTCCTGATGATAAAAACTACGAGGAAATAGTTTTTATAGATAAAGCAAAACGGTATTACAAGAAATGTATCATTCACCAGGATCGTTTGGTGGGAACTATACTGATCGGCGATAAGGGCGAGTTCCAGGAATTCAAGGAGCTGATCGCCAATAAAACAGAACTGAGTGAAAAACGGCTTCAGTTATTAAGAAGCGGAAATCAGTCGGAGCCGGTTATCGGTAAATTGGTTTGCAGTTGCAACAACGTGGGTGCGGGCAACATCGATAAAAAAATTGAAGAAGGCTGCAACAAATTGGATGCCCTTTGTGCCGCAACGGGTGCTGGTACAGGATGCGGATCGTGCAGGCCAGAGGTAAAACGGCTGCTCGAAAATAAATTACAGGAAGCTTTATTATCTAAATAACAAGCGATGGAAAATCCGAACGAAAGGTTAATAAAAGTAAACCTGCCCGGCGGCGTTGCTTCTGCGGGCGATCTCTTTGAAATATTGCTCATCGCCGAAAGGGCAGGAGCTGAACATATTCGCTTTGGTAACCGCCAGCAGTTGTATTTTACAACCCATGCCGAAAACCTGGACGACCTGGAAACAGATATGCTGAGCGCCGAGATAAGCTATGAGGTTGACAAGGACTATTACCCCAATATGGTAAGCTCTTACGTAGCCGACAGTATTTTTAACCACGAAAATTGGTTAAAGGAGGGAGTATATAAAGATATTTTCGACCTGTTTTCATTTAAGCCATTGCTCAAAATAAACCTGGTAGATAGCAACCAAACCTTTGTGCCGTATTTTACAGGTAA
Organism: uncultured Mucilaginibacter sp.; assembly: GCA_964657275.1. GTDB lineage: Bacteria > Bacteroidota > Bacteroidia > Sphingobacteriales > Sphingobacteriaceae > Mucilaginibacter. The sequence goes on from CAZZUU010000092.1 coordinate 11,432, forward strand.
TCTCAATTTCATATCGTCCGACGTTAGCAATTACTGGTATTTGTATGTGCGATTTCCAAAAACAAGCACCATTTACAGCTGGCCGTGTTTGATTTATTCGGATGATATACCCGGCATTAGCAAAAAAATAGAAGAGGTTATTTTCCTAAATAAAAACCTGTTTTATGACCAGTCCGAAATTGATTCGGCGCTGCTCTATAAAATGGTGATGACCAAAAGCGATTTTGTAGTACAAAACTATACCAAAGCGCTAAAAATACCGGAGTTTCATTTGCCCTTTTACGAGGGGTTTAACAGGTACGGGAATAAATACTGGTTAGGTATTTACCGCAGAAATGAACTGTTCGACCTTGCTTTTTTAAAGGACATTTGCAATTTGTGTATGCAAACCAGGGTTGGTCAATTATATATCACCCCATGGAAATCGGTTTTGATAAAAGGGATCGAACTGGCAAACCGTGGTTTGTGGGGCAATATCCTGAATAAATACCGGGTAAATGTGCGACACGCGTCTAACGAATTGAACTGGCAGATAGAGGATGTATGCACCTATTGCCTCGACCTGAAGAAACAACTGGTAAAAGAGTTCGAAGAAGCAGACCTCCGGACTTACCGCCTGAGTTTCGCAATAAAAAAGCAAC
>CAZZUU010000093.1:0-12026 GCA_964657275.1 uncultured Mucilaginibacter sp.
CATGCTGTTTATAAATAAAATCCTCCCTTAACGAGGTTACATCTATAAACGGCGGTTTAAACTCCATCAGCGGATCAATAGCATCATATATCCCCTGTATGCTTTGCCCTTTCAACGGTGGGATCAATTCAAATGAAAAAAGTGTCTTGCCCTTAGCGTTGTGAATGTGTTCGGATATCTTCATTGTGTTGTGTGAGACGTGGTTTGGGTGTCGCTAATTAATTTCTAATTGCGCTTTATAATATTTTATTAGGCCAGCCAACAGTTTTCGCACTGTTTCTACGCGATTTAATAATAATGTTAATTGGTCGTTCGTAATAAAAGACAGATCGAACGCAAGATATAATTGAGTTTCTAATTCATAGACAGAACCACGTGCAACATAAAAAAACTGCAAACTATCTTTACGGTGATTTCGACCGGAACCTTCAGCGATGTTTGACGGAATAGAAATCACGGAACGCTTTATCTGAGATTGCAAACCGAATAGCTCATCTTTGGGAAAACGGGCCAAGCTTTCGTAAACCTGCTTTACGAGTAATCTTGCTTCTTTCCAAACGTCCATGTCTAAATAGATCATATTTCCATCTTTATTATTATTCGCTACCCGCAACACAAACCTCGCTACTAGTAATTTAGATTCGGTCCCAGCCACCGCTCCACATCCTCCAACGGCATATTTTTCCGTACCGCATAATCCTCAACCTGGTCTTTACTTATCTTTCCCAGTCCAAAATAGCGAGCTTGCGGGTGTGCAAAATAAAAACCACTTACTGATGCTGCCGGTGTCATAGCCAGGCTTTCGGTAAGGTGCATACCTGTATTTTCTTCAGCTTTTAATATTTCAAATAAAGTCGTTTTCTCGGTATGATCAGGACAGGCCGGATAGCCCGGTGCCGGTCGTATCCCCTGGTATTCTTCTTTTATAAGCTCTTCGGCACCCAATTGCTCACTTTTTGCGTAACCCCAATATTCTTTACGAACCAGTTCGTGCATTTTTTCGGCAAATGCTTCAGCCAAACGGTCGGCTAAAGCCTTGGCCATAATGCTGTTATAATCATCATGATCGCGCTCAAACTCAGCTACCAGCTCATCGCATCCAATACCGGTAGTAACGGCAAATCCGCCCCAATAGTCGGGTATCCCGGTGTCTTTTGGTGCGATAAAATCCGAAAGTGCGTAATACGACTCCCCTTTTACCTTCTCAACTTGCTGACGCAGCGTATGGATCTTTGTAAGCAATTGTTTGCGGGTATCGTCCGTGTATACTTCAATATCATCACCGATGCTATTGGCAGGCCAAAAACCTATCACTCCATTTGCCTGGAGTAATTTTTCTTTTACGATCTTTTTTAACAACTCTTGCGCATCGTCGTAAAGCTTTTTAGCTTCAACGCCTACATATTTATCATCAAATATTTTGGGATAGCTGCCACGCAGCTCCCAGGTATGGAAGAATGGCGTCCAATCAATATAAGGCACCAGTTCTTCAAGCGGAAAGGCCTCAAAAACCTTTGTACCGGTAAAGGTTGGTTTAGGTGCGATAGACCCGTTCAAATTTATCTGGTATCTAAAATTCCGGGCGTCATCTATACTTACAAATCGCTTGTCCGATTTTTTATTCAAATGGGCCTCACGGGCCTTTGCGTACTCTTCTTTTATTCCTTGTATGTATGGCCCACGTTGATCTCTATTCATCAAGCTGCTGCAAACCGTAACGCTCCTGGAAGCATCCAAAACATGAATGGCAGGACCCGAATAATGCGGATCAACCTTAACCGCCGCGTGTATACGAGAAGTTGTTGCGCCGCCGATGATCAACGGAATCGTAAAACCTTCGCGTTCCATTTCTTTGGCAAAATGCACCATTTCGTCAAGCGACGGCGTAATTAAGCCACTAAGACCAATAATATCGACGTTTTGTTTCTTAGCCTCTTCGATAATTCTTTGAGCGGGCACCATCACGCCAAGGTCGATCACCTCGAAATTATTACACGCCAAAACTACGCCTACAATATTTTTACCAATATCGTGCACATCACCTTTAACAGTAGCCATCAAAATTTTACCGGCATTGGCCCTGCTCCCGCTTGAATCTTCCCCGGCGTCAATAACTCTTTGTTTCTCCAGTTCAATAAATGGCAACAAATAAGCTACCGCCTTTTTCATTACCCGTGCCGATTTTACCACCTGGGGTAAAAACATTTTGCCGGCTCCAAACAGGTCACCAACTACATTCATCCCATCCATCAGCGGACCCTCAATTACCTCCAGCGGCTTAGCATACGCTAATCGGGCCTCCTCAACATCATCATCCAGGTATTCGATGATACCTTTTACCAGCGCATGTGACAAACGTTCAGCAACAGGCGCTTTCCGCCATTCTTCATCTCTAACAATCTCCTTGCCCTTGGTTTTTATGGTATCGGCAAATTCAACTAACCGCTCCGTTGCATCATCACGGCGATTGAGCAAAACATCTTCAACCAGCTCCAATAAATCTTTTGGAATTTCTGCATACACCTCCAGCATACCGGCATTCACAATCCCCATATCCATGCCCGCTTTGATAGCATGGTATAAAAATGCGGAGTGCATGGCTTCACGCACCACGTTATTACCCCTGAAAGAAAAAGAAATGTTACTAACGCCGCCACTCACTTTTGCATAGGGCAAGTTTTGTTTTATCCACCGTGTAGCTTCAATAAAGTCTACCGCATAATTATTATGCTCTTCCAACCCGGTCGCAACGGTTAGTATATTAGGGTCGAAAATAATATCCTGCGGCGGGAAGCCTACTTCTTTAACCAATATATCGTAAGATCGCTGGCAAATCTCCTTACGGCGATCCAATGAATCTGCCTGGCCGGTTTCATCAAAGGCCATCACCACCGTTGCCGCACCATAGCTCAAAATCTTCCGCGCCGATTCTATAAATTTCTCTTCGCCTTCTTTTAGGGAGATCGAATTCACTATTCCTTTCCCCTGTATACATTTTAACCCCGATTCAATAACCGTCCATTTGGACGAATCAATCATTATTGGAAGTTTCGATATATCAGGCTCAGAAGCTACCAGGTTTAAAAACTTAACCATCACTGCTTCTGAGTCGATCATGCCCTCATCCATGTTGATATCGATCACCTGGGCACCTCCCTCAACCTGCTGACGGGCAACGGTAAGCGCTTCTTCGTAGTTCTCAGCCAGTATCAGCTTCGAAAATTTTGGCGATCCTGTGATATTGGTACGTTCGCCAACATTCACAAAGTTTGTTTCCGGGGTAAGCGTAACAGCTTCTAAACCGCTCAAACGTAAATATGGTTTAATTTCAGGTATAAGCCGTGGCGAATATTTAGCGGCCTTTTCAGCGATACATTTAATATGCTCGGGAGTAGTACCACAACAGCCACCAACAATGTTCACCAAACCGGCTTTAATAAAATCGTCAATTTGGTGAGCTGTTTCATGCGCAGTTTCATCGTACTGGCCAAATTCGTTAGGCAACCCTGCGTTTGGATAAGCCGAAATAAACACGTCTGCTTTCTGCGAAAGTTCTTCCAGGTGAGGGCGCATTTCTTTGGCCCCCAGTGCGCAGTTTAATCCTACAGATAACAATTTAGCATGACTTACCGAGTTCCAGAAAGCTTCAACAGTTTGCCCTGATAACGTTCTGCCGGAAGCATCAGTAATCGTTCCGGATATCATGATGCTGCCTGTCCCTCTAAAGGGAGCATAATCTTTGCCTTCTGCTTTGCATTCGTTCCGGTAACGGTCTATAGCAAACAATGCAGCCTTCGCGTTAAGCGTATCAAATATGGTTTCTATAATTAATACATCTGAACCGCCATCAACCAGGCCACGTACCTGGTCGTAATAAGCTTCGGCAAGGTCGTCAAAAGTAACAGCACGGTAACCCGGGTCATTTACATCCGGTGATAACGATGCCGTTCGGTTAGTGGGACCAATAGCTCCAGCCACAAACCGTGGTTTTCCGGGTGTTTTTTTATTATACTCATCAGCTACCTCGCGGGCAATTTTAGCCCCCTCAAAACTAAGCTCATACGCCAGTTCTTCCAGGTGGTAATCTGCCAGCGAAACACGCTGCGTGCTAAATGTATTTGTTTCTATGATATCAGCCCCCGCATCCAGGTATTCTGCATGTATAGCCTTGATAACATCGGGACGTGTGATATTCAGCAAGTCGTTATTGCCCTTCAGATCGGAAGCATGATCACGAAAGCGCGCCCCACGAAAATCTTCCTCGGATAATTCGTACCGCTGTATCATGGTACCCATTGCCCCGTCAATTACAAGAATGCGCTTTTTTAATTCTGTTCTAATATCCATTGATGATTTCACCGATTTATTAGTGATTTCACTGATAGCTGAATCTCGTCACCAAAATCGGTGTAATCTTCAAAAATCTGTGTAATCCTTAAATAAAATATAGCTTATATCGAAAAGTCGGGTATTGAATGACTTTCGCTTATCTTTCTTGTCCGCCCCAGGCTGGTCAAGTAGAATGTAGCACCTTGTAAGCACAGGTTGCCAAGACATCGCAGGGTCTAATCCCTCCGTCTTTCTCCATAAGCGTCACAAAGATGCGTAATAAACCATTAATATGCAATAGCCTTATACGAAGCGAAAAAACCTAAGTTCAAATATTTATCTAAAAACCTACCGTCTCAAATCAATTCTTGTTATTTTTGAGATCGATGTTAACAATAACTAACCATACCCTCGAAAAACTGGAAATGTTGCTGAAAACCACAGGCTACAGGGTGCGCTATGAAAAAGGCAATTTCAAAACGGGTGCCTGCTTATTACAAAATAGTCGGATTGTGGTGGTAAATAAATTTTCGGGCCTTGAAAGTAAGATATTGGCTATAAGCGAGCTTGCGCGTGAACTTGATATGGATTTTAACCTATTGGATGAAAAGCAAATGCATTTCTTACAACAGATCAAACAAACTAAACTGGAACTGTGACGATAACTTTTTTAGGAACCGGAACTTCGCAGGGTGTGCCTGTAATTGCATGTGACTGCGAAGTTTGCACCTCGGCAGATCAGCGCGACAAGCGCTTGCGCACATCCATTTTGATTGAGGCGGAAGGAAAAGTAATAGTTATTGATTCAGGCCCCGATTTCAGGTATCAGATGCTGAGGGCAAAAGTACAACGATTGGATGCTATCGTGTTTACACATGAGCACAAGGACCATATAGCAGGCCTTGATGATATCCGGGCCTTTAACTACAAACAACAAGCACCTATTGACGTATATGCTGATCTGCGTGTGCAGGCGGCTTTAAAAAGAGAGTTCTATTATATTTTCGAAGAAAATAAATATCCCGGCATACCGCAATTAACGTTGCACACTATTGGCAGCGAGCCGTTTAATATTGGCAAAGTAAATTTTATTCCTATCGAAGTTATGCATTACAAATTGCCGGTGTTAGGTTTTCGTATTAATGATTTTACCTATATAACCGATGCTAAAACCGTGTCTGAAGAGGAAAAAGAAAAAATAAAAGGATCAAAAATATTGGTGGTTAATGCGCTGCAAAAGCAAACACATATTTCACATTTTACACTGGACGAAGCAATCGCTTTCGCGGAAGAAATAGGCGCCGAAAAAACTTACTTTACCCACATCAGCCACCGTCTGGGGAAACATCAGGCAGTATCGGAAATACTGCCGCCTCATATTGAGTTGGCTTATGACGGGCTACGTCTGCATCTTGATTAATATTATAACTCCACAAAGCTTACCCTTTCAATACAACCTTTATACTGCCCCAGGTGGCCTTTATTAATAAGATTTATCTTCCCCCTGATGATCACTTTCCTGTTATTTATAATCATGAACTGTCCATCGCTTGCCTCAAACAAACCGGTGTGCGTACCCGATAAATAAAGCGGGCAATCCTGCGTGAAGTTCACCCATAGTGCTTTACCATTGGAATGATCGTCAAACAACTGGTCGTCAAATAACGCAGATTGCTCTTTTGCTTCTTTATAAGTCCCGGCTACCTCCACATATTGCTTATCATATGCCTTTATATTGCCAACGAGTTGCGTAAATCCCACATGTTTAAAGGTTATATCAGCGTCACAACTGCTTTTATATATTTTTTTTTCGTGTGTGCACGATTGAAAAATGAAAGCACACATCAAAATACCGAGAACTACATGCTTCATGCTGAAAATATTTGCAGGAATAAACGTCATAATGTGATTGTAGCTAACAGTAAAATTTATTCCGGCCCGATTTTTCAATCGTTCAATATCGTAAAGCCGTTAGACCATTTTTCGCAAAAAGGTTTAAAAATCAAGGCATTAGAATTCAATTAGAATTTTGGCTTTGTGTAACAACTTAGGTACACGCTAAAAGTTTCTTTTATTACCTATAAATTTTACATTTAAATAAAAATACCAATTATGAATAAGAGATTAATAATAGGCTTGTTGTTGCTTTTAACTATCTGCGCCAAAGCGCAGCAAAAAATCATCCAGTTGTATAATGGCGCTGCACCAGGCTCTGAAAGTTGGACATGGGATGAAAAAGAAAAAAACAAAAATGATAGGGAAGAGAAATTTGTTTACAATGTCGTACATCCATCTTTGGAAGTTTATTTACCAAATCCCGCGATCGCTACAGGAACCGCAATTGTCGTTTGCCCCGGCGGCGGATTTTATTATTTAGAAATTGATAAAGAAGGTCGCGATGTTGCCAAATGGCTTAATCAAAAAGGGATTGCGGTATTTATTTTGAAATACCGGCTTAGTCATAGTTTGACAGACGATCCTATGCAGGAGATGGGTTTAAAAAGAAAAAACGGCAATTTCGAAGAACAAATGAAGCCTATAATTCCGCTCGCTACAGCAGATGGCCTGACTGCAATTAGCTATGTACGTCAGCACGCGGCGGAGTATAACATATCACCTTCTCGTATTGGCATTATGGGTTTTTCGGCAGGCGGAACGGTCGCCGCCTCGGCTGCTTTCAAATTTACCGCTGATAATCGCCCCGACTTTGCTGCTCCCATTTATCCTTATTTCCCCCCGGCTCTTTTGTCATCTATACCGGCTGATGCACCTCCGCTATTTATTGCTGTAGCATCAGATGATGCGCTTTCTGTTCACAGTGTAAATCTTTACGAAAACTGGTCTGCTGCGAAACATCATGCTGAATTGCACATATACGCCAAAGGCGGACATGGTTTTGGCATACACAAGCAAAACACGCCAAGCGACTATTGGACCGATCAGTTTACTGCATGGCTCGATTTACAAGGCATGCTAAAGCCTGTTGATCCCAAAGTTAGCGAACGAATTGAACAAAGGGAGAAATATCGGAAAGCTGCCGATGATCAATTCCATAATGACTGGGCCAATATCAAACGTTATGAAACCGAAAATAGTAAAGTTCCGCCGCCTGTAAAGGATGAAAAACGCGTAGTTTTTATGGGCAATTCTATTACAGAGGGATGGAAAAATAACGACCCCTCATTTTTTGCCGACCGTACGTATTATGACCGTGGCATCAGCGGCCAAACTACAGGGCAAATGCTGATACGTTTCCGTGAAGACGTAATTAATTTAAACCCATCCGTAGTGGTGATATTAGCGGGTATAAATGATATAGCGGAAAATAACGGACCTTCAAAGTTGGAAGACGTTTTTGGCAACATTGTTTCGATGGTTCAGCTGGCAAAAATCAGTCACATTAAGGTTGTGGTTTCGTCAGTGATGCCCGCCTTCGCATTTCCGTGGCGACTGACGATCGATCCGAAACCAAGCGTAACAGCGCTAAATGCCATGCTAAAAGATTATTGCGATAAAAATAAGATAGTTTACCTTGATTATTTTACGGCTATGGCCGACGAAAGACGTGGCTTGCCTGCAAACATATCGAAGGATGGCGTTCATCCAAATCTTGATGGCTATAAAATAATGGAGCCTTTGGCAGAAAAAGCGATTGATGAAGCCATGAAGAGGAAATAAAGAAGTCGGAGGTATGAGAGCAAGCTAGACTTCCGAAGTTTTAAAAACTTCGGAAGTCTCGATAGGCTCACTTATTCAATTTATTCCTGATATAAACTCCCGCCGGTGTTAACTGCTCTTTCGTCCATCCTCCAATTGACGGGGCACAGGGCATCAACATAGCCGTTGTATCGTTTTCATTAACAAGTTTGCCGTTCGTTATCGTTAAAGCCCCGTTAATAGCAAACGCAGTTTGGGCGGCCTGTGCCATCAAACTATAAACGATGATCCATATTAAAAAAGGTTAAGGTTGCTTTTTTTCACAATTATTTATTAAACACTATGTTAGATAGATTTTCATTGAAACTATTTAGCGTAATAATCCCAGGCGGCTTTGGATATTTTAGCAATTACCGCATCACGTGTCGGCTCATCATCTGTTGAATTGCAAACAAAAACGGTAACTGCGAGGTGGTTTCCGTTAGGCAAAGTAATTATGCCGACGTCGTTTGTGGCCGGCACAAGGTAACCGCCATCAGCCGACGAAGAACCTGTTTTATGGGCAACAACAGTTCCGGCAGGTAGCAAACCTTTGATACGGTTTGGGCCGGTGGATGTTTCGGTCATTATCTTCCATAAAAAATCAGTACTGCTTTTTGAAAGCACGTTGCCATGATAAAACAAATCAAGCAGCTTAACCATACTCGCGGGTTTACACCAATTGGTATATTGTACCTCCCAGTTCGCAGCTTGTTCTGCTTCAGTAGCGTTCACCGCAATACCTTTAACACCCAGCCGTAAAATATATCCCTGCACCACCTGCGTACCTCCTAACTGGTTGAGCAAGATATCGCAGGCGTTGTTATCACTTAACGAGATCATGTAACCAAGCAGATCTCCCACGGATACATCCACGTCGCCTTTAGGATATTTATCACGCAATGGGCTGTATGTTTTTGGCAAATCGCGCTTTTTGATGTGGATTAGTTGTTCTAATGAGAATTTACCGGAGTCGACCAGGTGTAAAACCGTCATCGCTATCGGGAATTTCATAACGCTCTCCATAACAAGGCGGGCATTGCCATTGTTATTTAAGGTATCCCTACTTTCCAGGTTTAAAATTGAGACGCCAACTATCCCTTTTGCCGATTTGGTTATCTCGGTTATTTGATCACGCAATGTGTTTTGCTGGGCCTGAACTGGGTTTAAGGATAAAAATAAAAGGAATAAACCTGTTAGTGAATAGGATCTCAACATAATTTAACAACAACTAATTTTCGTCATGTTAACTAAACGATAGAAAAATAAAGAAATTACCGTTTAATTTTTAACTGTTTCGTTTAAAGGAGTTTGTGACTTAAATATGGCAAATTAAAGCAATAATTAACTAATCATTCCCGATTGCTCAAAATAATACAAAACTGTATTATAAATGTCATCATCCTTGCCTTTTATCCATCTTAGCGGGATACGTATTTCTTTACCATAATCCGATTCCCATTTAATTACAACACTCATGATTGATGCACTTCTACCACGTCTCAAAGTAATTTCCTGTATATCTTTCCAGTCGATGGTAACGTTGCGTATATAATCTATAATTCCTTGCTCATTTAGCTCGAGTGCTACTTCGCTTTTTAGTGCAGGTATCAATCTGGTAATCACTAAAAGTATGATAACCGAAATAAACATCAGTGCAAAGACGCCGTAAAGTACCCAAGCAACCGTCGTATTCGCCTTTACAACATTTGACAACAGCAGCAACATTAACAAAAGCATTAACACAATAGTACCGAAACTGAAATTTATGCTGTACTTATATTGAGTGGTCTCTATCATGAGTGGTTAGTCTTTATTTATATCTTAAGATTTGGGCGTTAGTGATTATGTTTTTTATGAATATCCTTTACCAAACAAAGTTTCTTTATATCGGCAATCTTCACCACAAACGGAGCATATTTGAGACGGGTGCCTATCATTTCAGTTACATTGTCTGAGTGCGCTATCACTTCATCTTCATTATCACCGGCCAATAGTCTTTTATACATCCGGTAATCCCCCCATTCCAGATAATAAACCTCGCCCGGTAGTATTTTTTTATCGTGAATTATTTTTAATGCCACCCAGCACCCATTTTCTAAATAAGGATACATGGAGTGGCCCCAAACTGGTAACGCAAAATCACAATCTTCAATCCCCGGAAAATTCATACGCCCCACTGGCTCTTTGTCATTAATATCGTTATAAACCTCCACCCCCGAGGCTGTTGCTATTATCTCGTACATAGGAATGCCATCCGGCTTTGAAACTAAAGCACTTTCAGAATAAACTGTATTTTTCTTTCCGACAAGAAAATCACCATATTTTTCTTTAAAAATCCGGAGCTTTTCTGGATCTATATTTTGGCGACTCTTTATAATCTCTGTTATTGAACTGGGCGAATTGAAGCCTAAAACTTCTGCCAATTGTGCATTACCATTAAAAGCCTTTCCGCGAAGCTGATTATATAAAATAATAAACTCTAAAGTCTCGGGACGTATTGTTTTGATTTTCGCGGGTTTTATAAGGTCATCCATAACAAATAAATTTATTTTAAATTTTTCTTGATTGTAATAAAGAAATTTCTTTATATTTGTTGTGTTATATTTTACTAATGTAAACTTAATTTACTAAAAAACAAATATGAAAGTTACAGAATATCAAGAGAAGTTATTTATTAATCGTTCGCCGCCAATTGACCACTTCTTTATAAACACAAAAGACATACCAGCAGCCAAATAGCTTTATGCATTTGTCAAAAACAAAAAATTACAAACTATACTATAGCAAACAATGCACCTCGTTCACTCCGCAATTCGACTGACTAATAATAAACCCTCCACGGACGACAATATACAAGCACAAGCTACTAACGAAATAGCCATCCGTTATAAAGCCTATAAAACAGCATGTAATAAATACAGTCAGGAAATTGCCGCCATACAACGCTACCTGCCCGGCTGGATGCCCGGGTTTAGGTAGCAAGCAATCAACATCCAGGCTCGGATTAAAACTAAACTAATTAAAGAAATGATAAAGATCTCACAAAAACTAAAAGACAAACTATGGTGGCTCATAATCTCTGTTGATTACGATTACAGCCGCATTACTATTGCCGATTATGAGCTTAACGAAGACGCGTTGACCATTTGGCTTGAAGATAAACAGGATTTTAAAAATTCGCTCGACGAATGCCTGCAGGTTGACATTCCCATAAAGAAATTTGCAAAACTGATAAAAACCGAAAATTTAAATAGCTATGAGGGCACCAAGTTACATCCTACAAAGAATTTCGTGTACAAAAGCCGCATAGAGATTAACGAACCTATTCGCTGGTATGCAGAGGATGCCGCGCTGATAGAACAACAGTGGACAAGGGAAGCATTATTAAAGTCATTATTGACCCAGTTAGTAGAAACCGAAGTTGGCAGTGATGAGTGGCAATACTAATTCCAAATATCAATTTACGACAACTATGCCAATTAGCATATAAAACATTACACACGACTTATACAAATATTAAAAATCGAATTATGAAACATTCAAGAAGCTGGCTACTTATTTTACTGATCGCTTCTGTGCTGTTGGGTACTTTAGTAATTATTAAACACTATAACGCCGAGAACGACCTTCAGCAAAAAATTGACGATCACTCCGAAATAAAGGATACGGTTTAATAAACTAGAACAATAACTTAAAACGGTTTTAAAAGAGAAAAGCTCCCGGCGATTACCGGAAGCTTTTCTAAAAGAAAGTCTTAAATATTAGTTACGCCTGAAACCATTATTACCCGAATTAAAACCCGGGCCTTTGTCTTCGGCAACATTTACCGTAATCCTTCGGCCATAATAGCTTGCGCCGTTCATACACCTGATTGCTTCTTTGGCTTCATCTTCATTTACCATTTCCACAAATCCAAAACCCTTACTCTCTTTTGTTTCGCGATCTTTTATGATCCTGAGCGATTTTACCGGCCCAAAATCACCAAAAACAGCTGTTAA
>CAZZUU010000094.1:0-12001 GCA_964657275.1 uncultured Mucilaginibacter sp.
ACAAGATAAAACTGAACAGCCTGTAACTACCGAAAATATCAAATTTTCGGCCGGCGAATACGTATCGGTTAGTAATAGTAAGCTTTATTTTATGCTCAATTCGGTAAACCGGATTACAAAACCATTACGATCTGTAAGGAACCGCCAAAATCCGGTTAGCATACCGAGGGGTTACATCGAAGAAGACGACATAACTTACATAATGCCAAAAGGCTATCATTTGGATTCGGAGCCGTTAAATTTAAATATCGACAAACCATTTGGTAAATTTTCGGCTGTAATGACCATAAAGGGCGACCAACTTACTTACAGTCGTAAATTTCAGCTCAATGATGGCACTTATGATAAAGATACTTATGCCGATTTGGTAGACTTTTACCAAACCGTGGTTGATACAGATGGGTATACCGTAGCGATGGTCAAAAATAATTAGCTGAAAATGATGATGCCGAGAATGATCCCTATGATCATGATGATGTAAAGCAACAACTCGTTACCGGCGTAACGTTTGTATTTCGTCCAGAAAGAATAATCAGGTTTTTGTTTGGGAGTCACCGGACAAATTTACCAATTAATCAGCATTATTTGCTTTCCGGATTTGCTTCTGCATCTAACACAACTGATCCGGCTCTTGAAAAGTGGCTGTACATTGACGGGTCGTGCAATTTAATAATAATTACGCCTTTTATCGAGCTCGCATGTAACACGTAGCCATTTTGAAGATAGATGCCTACATGGCTGAATTTTTTTCCGTCGAAATCATAAAAAACCAGGTCGCCCTCCTGTAGTTGCTCCTCATATTTACGTTTAATGATATTAACCTGCTCGCCGGTAGTGCGCGGAATGTTAATGCCATAAACTTGCTGTTCAAGCAACTGTGCCAGACCTGAACAGTCAACCCCGCTTTTATCAGAGCCGCCGAATTTATAGGGCGTGCCTATCCAATCATCTACAAAAGCATATAAGCGTCCGTTTTGAATATCGCTTTTTGCTACCCCTAACAAGTCAGCGTATTTAGCAGCGATGCTTTTGTCGGGTTCAACCAACTCGCCCGGCTGCCCCCTGAGCACCGCCTTACGGGTATGACAGGATGATAAGGCGATAACCAAAACCAATAAAATACAATACAGGCAGCGCATTTTATTCATACTGTAAAAATACGGGCGAATAGGTATTTGGGTTACAGCGATGTTTTTAACATGTTAACATGTGGGAGTCGGGAAAGACCGAAAAGTCGGAAAGTCCGGAAGAAGATTCTCACTTGCTTTCAATTTTCTGAATCGGGATTTTTGGGATTTAAGGATTTATTTGATTTTTTAAATTCGAATTAAACTCATTCCGCACTCAACATTCCGACTTCTGCATTCAAAAAATCGTAACTCGTAATTCTAAAATCGTAAATCAAATCACCCTTTTATAACCCGCTGTATTTCATCCAGTTTCATTAGTGCTTCAACCGGGGTTAGCGTATTTACATCGAGGTTATTAAGCGTGTCGCGAATTTTTACGAGGACGGGGTCGTCGATAGAGAACATCTGCATTTGTACCGCTTGCTTTTGCACTTTGCGAATGCTTTCTTTGATGTGTTCGCCGCCGGTACGCTCTGCTTCCAGTTTCTTTAATATTTCGTTGGCCCGACTTAATACTTTTTGCGGCATCCCGGCCAGTTTGGCTACATGTATCCCGAAACTATGCTCGCTGCCGCCGGGCACCAGCTTGCGCAGAAAAATGATTTGCTGCCCTACTTCCTTTACCGATACATTAAAGTTTTTGATGCGATTAAAAGAATTGCTCAATTCATTCAGTTCATGATAGTGGGTGGCAAATAAGGTTTTGGCCCTTGCCTGTGGCTGGTTGTGTAAAAATTCGGCAATCGACCAGGCGATAGAAATACCGTCATAAGTAGAAGTACCCCGCCCTATCTCGTCTAAAAGGATCAAACTCCTGTCAGACAGGTTATTGAGGATACTGGCGGTTTCGTTCATCTCCACCATAAAGGTTGATTCGCCGGATGAAAGATTGTCCGATGCGCCTACCCTCGTAAATATCTTATCCACCAACCCTATAGAGGCGGCTTTTGCAGGAACAAAGCAGCCCATTTGCGCCATCAGCACAATAAGACCCGTTTGCCTTAATAGTGCAGATTTACCGGCCATATTTGGCCCGGTGATAATGATGATCTGTTGCGTCTCAGAATCAAGATAAACGTCGTTGGTAATGTATTCCTCGCCCAATGGCAGGTTCTTTTCTATCACCGGGTGACGGCCGCCTTTGATGTCTATTACCCGGCTATCGTTGATTTCCGGTTTAACGTAATAATTTTTGATAGATATGGTGGCAAAATTGAGCAGCACATCCAACCGGGCAATCAGTTGTGCGTTTAACTGTATGGGTTTAATGTATTCGGTAAGGGAATACATCAGGTCGTTATAAAGCCGCGTTTCCAGCGCCAGTATCTTTTCTTCGGCGCCTAAAATCTGTTCCTCGTATTCCTTTAATTCGGGCGTAATGTAGCGCTCGGCATTTACCAGCGTTTGCTTGCGTATCCAATCCGTCGGCACCTTATCGCGGTGACTATGGGTAACCTCCAAATAATACCCAAACACATTGTTGAACGATACTTTCAGCGATGGAATACCCGTCGTCTCGGCTTCACGCTTTTGTATTTCGAGTAAATAACCTTTACCTCCGAAAGCGATCTTGCGCAGGCGGTCCAGCTCTTCATTAATACCCTCATTAATTACGCCGCCTTTTACCAGCATAACCGGTGGTTCGGCGGTAAGCTCTTTTTCGATTTTTTCGCATAATAGCTTACAAGGGTTTAGCTGTGCGCTGATGGCCTGCAATGGCAGGCTGATCGACGTTTCGCCAATACCTTTGATCGTATCGATAGCAATCAATGCCTTCTTCATTTGGCAAACCTCGCGCGGGTTCGCCTTTTGCAGGCCAATTTTCGAGATCAGTCTTTCCAGGTCGCCTATAAGGCGGATATTCTGTTTAAGGGTTTCCCGCAGTTCCTCCTGCTCTATCAGGTATTCAACCACGTTTAGACGGTCGTTGATGGGCTTGATCTCCTTTAACGGCATCACTATCCAGCGGCGCAGCAGGCGGGCGCCCATTGGCGAGCAGGTATGATCGAGCACTTCAACCAGCGTATGCGCATTTTCATTGGACGAGCCTACCAGCTCCAGGTTACGCACGCTGTACCGGTCGAGCCACAGGTAGCGGTCTTCCTCTATCCTGCTAATGGCCGAAATATGGCCAAGGTTACGGTGCTCTGTCTCATTCAGATAATGCAGGGCTACGCCTGCGGCTATAATGCCTAAGTTTAATCTATCGATACCAAAACCCTTGAGCGATTTGACGCCGAAGTGCTTTAACAATACCTCCTGCGCGTAATCGCCGCTGTAGGGCCATTCATCAAGGGTATAGGTATAAAAGCGGTCGCCGTAGCTATTTTTAAAATCGTGCTGTCGGCTTTTGGGGTAAATAACCTCGCTCGGCGAAAAACTTTGCAGCAGCTTATCGATATATTCACTGCTGCCCTGCGCGGTTAAAAATTCGCCTGTAGAAATATCGATTAAGGCAATACCGATGCTGTTCTTTTCAAAATATAAAGAGGCGAGGTAATTATTGCTTTTTTGATTAAGGATGTGGTCGTTGGTGGCCACTCCCGGCGTAACCAGTTCGGTAACACCTCGTTTTACAATGGTTTTGGTGGTTTTTGGATCTTCCAACTGGTCGCAAATCGCTACCCGCTGACCTGCCCTAACCAGCTTGGGCAAATAGGTATCCAGCGAATGGTGCGGGAAACCTGCAAGTTCAATGTGCGTAGCTGCACCGTTGGCGCGCCTTGTCAGCACAATACCCAATATGCCGGCCGCTTTAATGGCATCCTCGCCAAAGGTTTCATAAAAATCGCCCACACGGAACAACAACAAAGCACCTGGATACTTTACCTTAATGGTATTGTATTGCTGCATTAATGGGGTTTCTTTAGTTGCGTCCTTTGCCAAGCGGTTTAATTTTACAGGTTGGTAAAGTTAATGCATTGGCCGACGTTTAACCTGATTGTGGAAAATTTGGCAGGTTGTGGATTGTTAACAATTAGTTATTTGCTGGATACTATTTGACGATCTTTTTAACTAATTCTACAAGTTCGTCCATGTTAAAGGGTTTTTTGAGATGGCCATCTGCGAGCCCGGCGTCAGCAATTTCTTTAATATTGCTTACCGCAGAAATGATAATAATAGGAATATGGCTTGTTGAGGGGTCTGATTTTAACTGGTAGCTTAGCTGCTGGCCGTTGGCATCGCTTTTCCAGTCGGTGAGCCAGTTATCCATCAGTATAAGATCGGGGTTAATCTCCAATATTGACCGGAGTATCCTGGAGTTACCAGAGGATACCACTTCAAATTTCTCGTCCTCCAGGATGTAGGTAATGGTATCCCTTATATCCTTATCATCCTCAATTACCAATATTTTTTTGGCCATCACTTTATAACTGGTTTAACAGTATAACAGTTAACAGTATCCCTTTTGTTTTAGGCGACACGTTTATTTTGCAAATGCTAGCAGATTTATTCGGTACGATGTAACAGGCGGTATAAATATACCTAAAAAATCAGGAACAAAATAAAGGTTATATATTAAATCGAATGTTAGTTGGCAACCTACATCGCCAGCACCTTTTTCCAGATCACTTCATCTACAAAAACGCCTTCTTTCAAACTTTTTTTCCGGGTTCGTAAGGTATTTTCACCGGGGTAAGAGATAGAACCGCCTTCACTTTCGGGGCGACTTGTTTTGGTATAGTCGATAATTTCTTCGATCAATAGGGCCGACTTTTCGCTGTTTTCAGGTTTGATACAGATAAATACCTGCGAAACGCCGGATTCACTTTTATTAGCCGTGATTTTTGCCGTCGAGTTTCCGTCGCTGAGCACCGTAGCCAAAAGATCAAGCACCAGCGACAACCCCGACCCTTTCCAAAAACCAACCGGCAATAAACGTTCAGATTGCAATATTGCCGCAGCGTCGATACTTAAGTTCCCTTCATTATCGTAACCGCCGGGCAGCGGTAGTTTTTCGTTCCTGGTTTTATATTGTGTTAGCTTACCCACCGAATATTGCGAGATCGCCATGTCAAGTACCACGTGCCCGCCTTTTCGCGGTATCGCAATAACCAGCGGGTTATTACCAAGTCGCGGATCGAGGCCGCCCCAGGGCGGCAGGTTGGCAATGGTATTGGTAAAGCAAATAGCAATAAGCCCGGCTTCGGCAGCTTGCCAGCCGTAAGTGCCCGCCCGCATCCAGTGGTTGGTGTTTTTAATCGCTAAACACCCTATCCCGTTAGTTTTTGCCAGTTCGATGGCCCGTGACATGCAAAATTCTGCATTCAATATTCCCGGACCTAAATTACCGTTCCATTGCTCCAATGATCCAAAGGCACCCTCTTTTGTTGGTTCGGCGTCAGGTATCACTAAACCCCGCTCAATATATTCAACCAGTGAAGGGAATCGATTTAATCCATGGGTGTACACGCCATCGCGGCTATTCTCCGCAAAAACAATTGCTAAACGGTTTGCTTTCACTTCACTGAAGCTTAACGAAAGTAGTACTCTTTTAAATTCGGATCGCAGGTCTTCAAACGGAACAAGCATAGATAGGGATTAACTGTAATTAAGTTTGATCCAAATATAAATGAAATGCAAGTATTACTCCTTGCGGTAAAGCTATTTTTATAACAATCTAACATGCTGTCTAAAATAATTTTAGTCAAAAAAGGTTATTATTACAATAATGACAGGGATTATCTATTTTTGCACCAAATACCGAATGAAACAAAAACGCCCTTTGCTTCTCTTAATGCTTGTTGCTATCGCGCTGGTAGTTAACTCTTGTAAAAAAGATAGCCAGAGCCCCATACAGGCGCTGTTTTCAGTTGGTACATGGCAACTGGCTTCAGTACAGGTTTACAATTATATCGGCAACAGCCAAACCTCAGTTCAAAACTTTACCGATAGTTGCGCCACAACTCAATTTTTTACATTTAATAAAAATAATACCTGTACATACACCAATTTTGATTGTATCCCGCAAACATCTACAACGGCAAAATGGTCGTTAACGCCTAACCAGCTTTACCTGGTAGCCGAAATTGTTTGTAAAGACTCCACTAAGGCCGGAAGCTCGCAACCATTCATTAATGCGCAGATCATAAACCTGGGCCAATATTCGATGGTGCTCAATACCGGCGATATACAACCGAACTATTCACTGACAAAACACCGGCAGATTATTCAATACGGTTTCGTACGAGAACAAATTACTGGAACCGCACCTTAATTGGCAAATAAATAATAGTGAAACCAACCGGATAAAAATAGGTTTATCTGTAATTAGGGGTAGATTATTGCGATGAAAATTTTATATTTGGGTCATTTAAAATCTATCTGTCATTTTGAAACTACCATGCCCTTCCCACAACGCCCTACGGAAGAATTGCGCGTGGTAAAGTCAATACCATTAAAAAGCTAATTACTTTGAAAAAAAGAATTGCCATTTTTGCTTCAGGCTCCGGATCAAACGCTCAGAAAATAATGGAGCATTTTAAACGTAATCCCGAGGCGGAAGTAGTGCTGGTACTTACTAATAATCCGCAGGCTTACGTGCTGCAACGGTCAGACAATTTTGAGATACCATCCCATATTTTTACCCGTAAGGAATTTTACGAAACCGATGACGTGATCAGGCTGCTAAAAAATCTGCAGGTAGATCTGATCGTACTTGCCGGGTTTTTATGGTTGGTGCCGGAGTCGTTGCTAAAGGCTTTCCCAAACAAGATCATTAACCTGCACCCGGCCCTATTACCAAAACATGGCGGCAAAGGGATGTATGGCGATCATGTTCATAATGCGGTACTGGGTGCCAAAGATGAAGAGTCGGGCATCACCATTCATTTTGTAAGCGAACAATTTGATGAAGGCGAAATTATCCACCAGTCGAAATTTAAAATTGAACCGGGCGATAACCTCGAGATCGTAAAATTTAAGGGACAGCAACTGGAACACCATCACTTTCCCAGAGTGATAGAGAGTTTGCTAAAGAAGATGAAGTCTTAGTGATTGGTTGATTAGAGGTTAGTAGAAGCAATTTTTAGTTTTTCACAAATCTTTCATAAAAAAAATGACTTTATTCTTTTTTGGTTCGTTATTGCTTACTGTTGAATAAAAGCTGTCAAAAAAGCAGGGAACCGTGTATTATCTCATAAACAATTAATTCTTGGCCTTGAATTTTAAAAGCGATAACCCAATCGTTAAAATGACTGCATGAATAACCAAAGGCAGCCAAAACATGGTGATGGCATGGTGAATATTTTACATTTGGAACTGCAAGGTTTTCGATCGCGGCTTTAAATCTGATGGCATACCGATCTCCACTACCCGTTGTGTTTTTTGACTCTACAAAATCGGCAATTGAATCAATGACGTTCAATGCCTTCGGAGTAATTTTGACAAGCAACCTATTGCCCCTTGTTTAAGTATTTTGAAAATGCAGCTTCTATATTTATCGGTTCGCCGCCATCTCTTGAAAGGTAATCAATCAACTCTTCATCAGATGCCTTTCGACCAATGCCCATCGCCATCGCGTTTACATCCAGCTCTTTAAAATTATTTGAGCTTACTGACAAGCCTAACTCTTCTGCCAACTGCTTTATCAACAATGTTTTTTTTTCAGAATTTGATTTGATGATCAATGTTGTCATACCCGAAGTTAATAAATATTCTGCAAATTGCCTGCTAAATTTTATTAAAAAAATAGTCTTTAATCACCAATCTCTAATCACTAATCCATACATTTGCGGCTCAAAATTTTGCTGTCGATGAGTCAATCTGTTCAAATAAAAAATGCTTTAATTTCAGTTTATTACAAGGATAACCTGGAGCCTATTATCCACGAGTTAAACCGCCTTGGTGTTAAAATTTATTCAACCGGCGGAACCGAAACTTTTATCCGTAACCTGGGTGTGGATGTTATTGCCGTTGAGGATCTTACCTCCTATCCTTCCATTTTAGGCGGCCGTGTTAAAACGCTGCATCCAAAGGTTTTTGGGGGTATACTGGCCCGCAGAAATTTTGAAAGTGACGAACAGCAACTGGCCCAATACCAGATCCCGACAATCGACCTGGTGATTGTCGACCTTTATCCTTTTGAGGAAACTGTAAGATCAAATGCAGAAGAAGACGAGATCATCGAAAAGATTGATATCGGTGGCATATCCCTTATTCGCGCGGCAGCGAAAAACTATAAAGATGTAGTTATCGTTGCTTCTAAAAAAGATTACTCCACCCTCGAAGATATTTTAAAGAGTCAAAATGGCGAAACTACTATCGAACAGCGCCGGGCTTTTGCACACAAGGCCTTTAACATCACCTCGCATTACGATACCGCCATATTTCAATATTTTAACCAGGAAGAACCGCTACCTGTTTTTAAGGAAAGCATACAGGAAAGCCAGGTTTTACGTTACGGCGAAAACCCGCACCAAAAGGGCGTTTTTTATGGCGACCTGGATGCCATGTTCACCAAGCTACACGGTAAGGAATTATCCTACAATAACCTGGTGGATGTAGATGCTGCCGTAGCCTTAATTGACGAATTTACCGAGCCTACGATAGCAATTTTAAAACATACCAACGCTTGTGGAATTGCAAGCCGCAACTTTATTAAGGAGGCATGGATAGATGCATTGGCATGCGACCCGGTTTCGGCGTTTGGAGGCGTGATTATTGCCAACGATGAGATCAATGCCGAAACAGCGACCGAAATAACCAAAATATTTTACGAAGTATTGATAGCGCCGGCTTACACGGATGAAGCTATTGCAATACTAAAAGAAAAAAAGAACCGTATTATATTAATCCGCCAGCTGGTTGAATTGCCGGTTAAACAGTTTAAAACCCTGTTGAACGGCGTTATTGAGCAGGATAAGGACCTGGTTATTGAAGGAGCCGATCAAATGACTCCGGTTACAAAAAGACAACCGACCGATCACGAGATGCGCGACCTGCACTTCGCCAACAAGGTGGTAAAACATACCAAATCAAATACTATTGTGTTTGCCAAAAATAACCAGCTAATGTCCAGCGGGGTAGGCCAAACTTCACGGGTTGATTCGCTGAAACAAGCGGTGATAAAGGCACACAGTTTTGGGTTCGATCTTAACGGTGCGGTTATGGCGTCTGATGCCTTTTTCCCGTTTCCTGATTGTGTTGAACTGGCCGCTGAAGCCGGAATCTTAGCGGTACTGCAACCGGGAGGTTCTATAAACGACAAGCTTTCTATCGAGATGTGCGACCAGAAGAATATTTCGATGGTTACAACCGGGGTTCGTCACTTTAAACACTAACACCTATACTATTTACACGAATAAATCAGTTTAATTTATTTAAATTCGTGAATCTCTTACCATTATAAATTCGTACAATTCGTGCCTGATTATTTTTTAACTTTGCAGATTATTTTAATATCACCAGATGGGTTTATTTAATTTTTTTACACAAGAAATTGCTATTGATCTCGGTACCGCAAATACCCTCATAATACATAATGATAAAGTTGTTGTTGACGAACCGTCGATCGTAGCTTTCGACCGCACCACCAATAAAGTTATTGCTATAGGCAGGCAGGCGATGCAAATGGAAGGCAAAACGCACGACAATATTCGTACTGTTCGCCCCCTTAAAGACGGTGTAATTGCCGACTTTAACGCTGCCGAGCACATGATACGTGGCATGATAAAAATGATCAACCAGGGAAAGGGATGGTTCTTTCCATCCCTGCGCATGGTGATCTGTATTCCTTCGGGTATTACCGAAGTTGAAAAACGTGCAGTACGTGACTCTGCCGAAATCGCGGGCGCCAAAGAAGTTTACCTTATCCATGAGCCTATGGCTGCTGCGGTTGGTATCGGCATCGATGTGGAAGAACCTATGGGTAACATGATCATCGATATTGGCGGTGGTACTACCGAAATTGCGGTTATCGCATTATCAGGTATCGTTTGCGACCAATCTATCCGTGTTGCGGGGGATAACTTCGACTCTGATATCGTACAATATATCCGCCGTCAGCATAACATCATGATAGGCGACCGTACTGCTGAAAAAATCAAAATTGAAGTTGGAGCAGCCCTACCTGAACTGGCCGACCCACCGGCGGATTTTGCCGTACAGGGCCGCGACCTTATGACAGGTGTACCAAAACAGATTATGGTATCTTATACTGAAATTGCCCATTGCCTGGATAAATCAATATCAAAAATAGAAGAAGCTATCCTGAAGGCATTGGAAATTACGCCGCCTGAGCTATCGGCAGATATTTACCAAACCGGTATCTATTTAACCGGCGGGGGGGCATTATTGCGCGGCCTTGATAAACGTATAGCAGCTAAAACCAAGCTGCCTGTCCACGTAGCGGAAGATCCGCTTCGCGCGGTAGTTCGCGGAACAGGTACAGCGCTTAAGAATATTGGCAATTTTAAATTTTTGATGCAGTAATTAGAGATTAGAGACTGGCGGTTAGAGATTAGGCCTGTGTGATCGATTAATTTGTTCATGAGTAATTTTTATGAAATTTAAGAATGAATTCCTTTATTGATCTTGATGTTTGGAAAAAATCCAGAGCCTTGCGGAACAACATATTTGAGCTAACCAAATCATTCCCAACAGAAGAAAAGTATCGATTAAGTGATCAAATTATACGCTCATCCCGGTCGATAGGAAATAATATAACTGAAGGACATGGCAGATTCCATTATGCTGATGCTGCTAAATTTCTGATCAACGCACGGGGTTCAGCAGCAGAAACAATAGATCACCTCTTTATAGCCTTGGATAATAATTTTATTAATGAAAGGATATTTGAATCGTTTAAAGACGATTGCGAGGAATGTATGAAGATGATAAACGGCTATATCAATTTTTTAAGGAAACAAGCAGAAAATAAAAACTAATGTCTAACTAACCAATTTCAAATAACTAATCTCTAATCCCCAATTAACTAGTCTCTAATCCATGCGTAACCTCCTGATATTTATCACTAAGTACAACGCATTTTTTTTATTTATTATTTTTGAGGTCTCCTCGCTCATCATTTACATCAATTACAACTCCTTTCAAAAGGCCGCTTTTATCAATTCAGCTAATGATGTAACCGGTAATTTTTATGGTCGCGTCAGTGAATTTTATGGTTACTTATCTTTAAAGGACGTTAACGATAGCCTGGCCCGCGAAAATGCGCGTTTACGCAACAGCCTTAAATCGTCATTTTATGTCGATACTACTGAAAAGCATAAGGTAACGGATACGATCTACAAACAGCAATACGAATACATCGTAGCGAAGGTGATCAACAATTCCGTTAACCGGAGTAATAATTACCTCACCATTAACAAAGGCAGCAGGCAGGGTATAGCAAAAGCAATGGGCGTGATATGTAATTTGGGCATTATCGGTAAAGTTGTTTATGTTTCTGATCATTTCGCAGTGGTACAATCATTACTGCATAAGGATTCACAGTTCAGTGCGATGCTGGCCAAAGGCAAAGAAATAGGTTATATCGAGTGGACCGATGATCTTGACCCACATAGGGGCCTGCTTAAAGATATATCAAACAACGCGGCCCCAAAATTAGGCGACCTGGTGGTTACCTCGGGCTTTTCGCTTTTCCCGGAGGGAATTCCAATAGGTAAAATCAGCAATTTGCGTACAAAAGCGGGCGGGTTCTCTTTAAATATGGAGGTAACCCTATCCGTCGATTTCAGCAAGCTACAATATGTGGACGTAGTAGATAATAAATTTTCCAAAGAACAGACGGGATTGGAGGCTCAGGAAAAAAGTGAGTAAAATAATTATCGTTAACCTGTTAAGGTTCATTGTACTGGTGTTTTTGCAGGTATTTTTACTAAAAAATATAACGCTGTACGATCTTTCTACAC
>CAZZUU010000095.1:0-3146 GCA_964657275.1 uncultured Mucilaginibacter sp.
ACTTTACACCACCATAGCGCTCGGTAAGTTCCGCTAGCCCATATTTATTTATACGTGCATTATAATAACTTTCAAATGAAGGTGTGGCCGAGCCAAGCAATACTTTAGCCTGGTGTAGATTTGCCAGGAAGATGGCAGCGTCTCGGGCGTTATAACGGGGTGCGGGGTCGAACTGTTTATAGGATGTTTCGTGCTCTTCGTCAACAACAATTAAGCCCAGGTTGGTGAACGGCAAAAACACCGATGAACGCGCGCCCAATACAACCTTGTATTCGTTATTAAGTACTTTTTGCCAAACCTCAACACGTTCGTTATCATTAAAACGAGAATGGTAAATGCCGATCTCGCTTCCAAAGTACAACCGCAACCGCTCTATAATATGGGTTGTAAGCGCAATTTCGGGGAGCAGGTACAAAACCTGTTTCCCCGAGCTGATTACTTCTTCGATCAGCCGGATATACACCTGCGTTTTACCCGACGAAGTTACCCCATGTAAAAGCACAACTTCCTTATCGGCAAATTCATTGTTAATATGGAGAATCGCCTCCCGTTGCTGTTCACTTAGCTCGAAACTTCCCGATACCTCTTCCTCATCATAATATAAACGGCTTACATTTTTTTCTTCGGTGATGAATATTTCCTTTTCGGCCAAAGAATTAATACTCGAAGCACCGGCTCCGCTTTCCTCAATTAACTCGTTTTTAGTAATGTTCTTTTGATGGCGCGATAACTTTATATAGGCCAATACTGCGTCGGCCTGCTTTGGCGCGCGTTTCTCTAGAATTGCAAACAGTTCCCGAAGGTTGTCCTGGTCGTGGTATATAGGGTTAAGTGTAATAAACGTGCGTGTGCGGGGTTTATAACGCTCGCTTATATCTTCCGAAATATGTATGATATTTTTCTCGAACAGCAATTTCAATATGGGCATTACTGTTTTTTGACCGAGCAATTTCACAATATCGCTAACTGTTAATTCGGGTTGAATATCAAGCGCTTCCACTATTAAAAACTCCTTATCATGCAGCGTTGTGCGGTCAACTGCAAAGTCTTTATTCAACATGATGCGTGTTTCGCTGGCCAGCTTCAAAGCCGACGGCAGTGCCGCATTCATTACTTCGCCAATAGTACACATGTAATACTCGGCTATCCAATGCCAAAATTGCAATTGATTGTTGGTAACAACCGGTTTATCATCCAGTAACTCGATAACATATTTGGCCTGGTATTTTTCGGGGGCCAGGGTGCCAATGGAATTTACGATAGCTGTATAAAGTTTGCTTTTACCAAACTGCACCACTACTCGCTTTCCGACTGCTATAGCACCGTTCATTTCATATGGAACGCGATAGGTGTAATTTTTAGCAATAGCCAATGGAAGGATCACCTCAACAAAAAGTGTCTCTCGGTCGGTATGTTGAGCATTGGCAAATTCTAACATTAATTTCTACAGGTTTTTAATGGCCAGTATACCCAGCGTTATCCATCCGCCAATAAATAGCAACCCGCCAAGCGGAGTGGCAGGCCCTAATGCACCCACCCATCCCCAGCCACGCCATTCGCGGCAGGCAAGCAGGTACAACGAGCCAGAAAAGAACACTATGCCGGATGTAAAAAGATAATAACAGTCTTTAATAAACCGCGTCTTTAAACGTGTAAGGGTCGCCAGAAACAGCAGCGCAAAGACGTGATAAAACTGGTATTGCACCGCTGTATGCCATATTTCGAGGTCAGCATCTGATAAAACAGATTTAAGGCTATGCGCACCAAATGCTCCGGCTATTACCGCAAGTACGCCGAATATGGCAGCGGTGATAATTATTCTTTTCTTCATAAATTATTATTGGACTAAGTTAATTGTTTTGATTTTTGAAGAGATGGGGCGCCTCGTGCAAAATGCAAATTAAATGCTAAATAATTAATTCGGTTTAATTTATTCAAACATTATCTGTTAGAATGTTCAAAACGCCGTTCAACCAAAATTAAATTACCTTTGCGGGGCAAGCAGCAATGAAACGACAGATAATTATCACGATAATTTTGTTTATAGCTACTGCGTTTATAACGGTTGTTTATTTCAAAAACTTAAACCCGCCGGGAATGCGCACAAGCAACATTATGCGCACTATACCTGATAATGCCTCCCTGATATTTGAATTTAATAACGACAAGAGTTTTTACGATATTTTTACCGACAGCAAACTTCTAAACGCTATTATAGGCAAAGCGAAAATAGATGAGCTGGAAACCCTGCAGCTTAAATTGCTTTCAAATCCCCTTTTTGAACAATACTTTGCCGCTCAAAATGTATTTGTATCTGTGCACCCTTCAAAGTCGGGTTCTATTGATCTGCTGTTAACGATGTCGGCAGGCAAAGGATTTGATCCATCGCTTTTTGAACAGTTTAACAAACAATCAAATAGCGGTATAGTGGTAACGCCTATCAACACAATGGGTAAGCAGGGATATAACATTTATATAAATGCGCTAAAAAAACGTTTCTACATAATTAACAATGGTGATAACATTTTTTCGGGAAGTTTTTCAAAAGAGTTGTTAGATCAAAGTTCAATGTATAAACCAGCCCAGGGAAAATCGGCATTCATATTGCTTTCAGAACAGCAAAATGCCAATTCACTAGCCAATTTATACCTAAACTACGGCCAGTTATCGCCTCTTTTCGACCAGCTATTGAGGAATAAGAATGCGGATATTCTGGAAGGCTTACAACATTTGCCCGGCCTGGCTGCCTTAAGCCTAAATTACCGCAGCGATGCTTTTATGTTCAATGGTTCAACTACGGTGGTCGATAACCAGGCGAAAGACTACTTAACTCTTTTTGCAAACCAACAGCCAATTGCTAATCATTTAAAAGACATTTCCCCATCTACAACTGCCTACAGCATAAATTTTGCAGTTTCAAATCCTTTAAATTTTGCTCATGACCTTGAAAATTGGCAGCAAAAAAAAGGAAAAGGAAACGATGCAAGTGCATTATTTAATGAAATTAAAGCCGAAACCGGAATTAAGCTAAAAGCGCAATTTGACAATTTACTTGGCAACGAATTTGGCCTGATCACCACCCGCTTCATGGAAAAGTTTGCGATAATTTCGATTAAAGACGGTTCAAAGGTGAAGGCACTATTTAC
>CAZZUU010000095.1:3156-11950 GCA_964657275.1 uncultured Mucilaginibacter sp.
ATGAGCGACGAAAACGCTGGCCAATTAAATTATGATAACTTACCATTTTTCTTGCTTGGTGATCCTTTCGGGGTTTTCAAGCGACCATATTTTATGATAATTGACAACTATTTAATACTGGCAAATACCGCCGGTGAACTTGTAAGTTATAATGATAGTTACATCAATCGCAAATTTTTAAGTAAAAACGCCCAGTATAACCAATTCGACAACTTATTAGCAGGGAAGAGCAATATCGCCTGCTTCTTTAACTTTAAAAATGCGGAACCTATCCTGAAGAGGGATCTGAAGCCGGAGATTTATGATATTGTTGAAAACAACGAACCCGGATGGAAAAACTTTTATGCAGCATCGCTTCAACTTAACGCAGCCGAAAAAAATTTTTACACCAATTTTTGTATGAAGTTAAATACTGATACTAATTCGGCCAATAAATCGAAAATAAATCAATAGTACACAACCCATTTTGCCTCTATTTCGTTAAACGGTTATTAATTGTTAATTAATTTTTTGATAACCGGATTTGAATTTTATCTTTAAAAGCGATATAATAGGTTCAGGTACTGCGCGCTATATGAAGAAGTTTCTACTTGTTTTTTGTTTATTGATACCCGCAGTTAAGATCTTTGGTCAACAATTTTCTCAAATTAACACCGGTACTTTATACGATTCCTTCGAAAATCCCTCGCAGGCCGCTTTTATACCTGATTCAAGTAAGACGTTTTCGTCAAACTTCCTGGTACCCAATTTTAACTTCAATTTTTTTCTTAAAGGAAATGCCCAGGGAACATTGAAAACCCGTTTGATACTTGATAAATATGATAATTCACTGCTGCAGATAAACCAAAATAAGTATAACCATGTAAATGGCGACGTAAACATCTATTTTATTATGTTAAAGATGTATGCCAGTTTAAACGGCGATGAAGAGATAGGTTTTTCGGCACAAACGAAAGCTACCGCAAAAGGCCTTATACCTGACGACGCTATAGCAGCTCTAAATGGCGCAGGCAGTTTTGTTACCAATGCATTTTACAACAACATTTTTAACGGCAATTATTCCTATCAAAATTACCACCAGTTAAGCTTGACGTACAAGGAAAAATTGGACAAACAATTTTCGTTTGGTGTAAAATTAAGTGCATTGCTGGGTATACAATATCAAAAATTAAATGTAACCAGCTCAAGCGGCACGTTCGATAATGTTAAGGAAACCGGCCTTGTAAACTTGCAGGGAAGCTATGTTACCAGCTTTGTACCGGGCATAACCTTTACAAACCGCGATTATTTGCCAACTTTCCGTAACCCGGGAGCAGCAATTGGGTTAGGTATGACATTTAAAACTAAGGATGGTTTTATTTTACAGGCCAATTTAAAAGACCTGGGCTTTATTCATTGGAGCAACCGTTCAGAAACTTATTATTTTGATAATAGTCAAAAACTTAAAGGGCTGGCATCGCAACACCGTGAAGACAGCACTTACAATAGAATATACAGTCTGGTTCATGAAAATGCTGTTGAGGGAGGCTACTCTACTCCAATTGACGGCCATGCAGAACTAAGCGCGTCAAAAGCTTTTTGGCTCGATGATGATTTCAAATTCAAATATTCACCTACGCTTGTTGTGTCAAAG
The DNA here is from genome assembly GCA_964657275.1 of uncultured Mucilaginibacter sp. Lineage (GTDB taxonomy): Bacteria > Bacteroidota > Bacteroidia > Sphingobacteriales > Sphingobacteriaceae > Mucilaginibacter. The sequence continues at coordinate 4,790 of CAZZUU010000095.1, forward strand.
GAGCTATACTATGCAGGCTTTGTAGCGGCATTGGTTAACCCGGTACAGTATAAAAACTATGTATTTACTTTAACCGGTACTTATGATGATTTATACGCCTTCAATTTAGGCGCACAATTTATGTACAAGACCCCCAATATTGAATTTTTTATGGGTAGCGATAAATTAATTCAAAGCCTTACGCTGGCAACCCTGAATGGTGCATCTCCTTCACTGGCACAAAACAGTTCATTTTCCGGGGCAAGCTTCTTTTTCGGTTTTTCTTTGAAGTTTGGCCCTGTTATAGAGCACCCAATGAATGCAAGCGTTATACCGATGGGCTCAAAAGGGTTTTTGGCCAGGTTATGGAACCGTTTCTTTAAAACCTACAATTAATTATTGAGGGAGCACTTTTATTTACCTGCGATAAATTCTTTCAGATAAAAGGGTTCAAAACTTGCCGGGTTCTCAAAATCTTTATTATTGAATTTTTCGGCGGCCAGTTGAGTAAGATGGGTCGCGGAGTTTATAAATCCGTCAAAAAAAATCGCATTCGGCCTTTTGCTCAAAACCGCCCTACACTTTTCGGCGCCATCGCCAAAAAACAATACTCTATTATTTTTTAGTATTTCACTGAAACTGTTTTCGTCGATGATCTCCGCAGATGTTTGGACAAACCTATCGCCGGCAGCATCGAAAATAGCGGTAAAAACTTCCATACGACGCGCATCTATCATCGGGCATAACAATGTACCGTCGTCTAATCCATGTCCTTCCATGCCCCTTGCCATTGCTGATAAAGTTTCAACAGCTATAAGCGGTTTATCAAGTGCGTAACACAATCCTTTGGCGGTAGATATACCAATTCGCAAACCTGTATAAGACCCCGGCCCACAGCTAACGGCAATAGCATCTAAATCGGCGTGCCTAACACCGGCCTTTGCCATTATCTCTTCAATAAACAGCGTTATAACTTCTGCATGAACGTTACGTGCATTTACTTCCTTAAAGGCAATAACGTTCCCGTCTTTTGCCAGCGCAACTGAACAGGATGAAGTAGCGGTTTCTATTTGAAGAATCATGCTTTTATAGTTTTAAGTCAGTAGTCTTAAGTCCAAAGTCCGAAAATTGGGTGATTACTCCCGACTTAGGCCTTAAGACTTTCGACTTACCTAAGGTACCGGGTCGTGCCCATGCCCGCCCCAGGGGTTGCAACTGCCTATCCGTTTTAAGGTTAACCAACCCCCTTTAAAAGCGCCGTGTTTCTTTATAGCTTCAACACCATATTGCGAACAGGTTGGCGTGTACCTGCACGATGCTCCCGTAAGCGGCGAAATAAAATATTGATAACCTCTGATCAGGATGATAAAAATAAAGCCTGCTGTTGCCTTTAATATATTTATCAGCCCTTTCATTTAGCAACCTCCGCACAAAGCTGGGTTAGCAGCTTAAGCATTTTTTTCTCGGTAAAATCATGCGGGGCAATTTCTTTACCAATGTAGCCTAATGAAAGGATAATTTTTTTTTCGGCACCTGCCAGGGCATTATATAGATGCAATTGCTTATGCAGCCTGTAGGCTTCGCGCATCCGTCTTTTTATCAAATTGCGGTCAACAGCGCGTTTAAAACGCTTTTTTGAAACCGAAATTAGTACCTGGGCCGGAAATTGGAAAGGCTCGTCGGTAAACATCCACGAAGCCTTAAAGGGGTAACATAAAAAAGAAGAACCGTTATGAAAAAGCTCATCAATAAGCCTTTTATTACATAACCGTTCTTCTTTTTTAAAAGTATACATTGTTGCTGATGTTGAACCGAAATTAATCAGATAGCCGGTTCAAGCCCCTGTGCGGAGAAAGCAACAGGTTTATGCCTTATGACTGCGCTCGTCAGATACTGACAATCTTTTTCTGCCTTTAGCTCTTCTTGCTGCCAATATTCTTCTGCCATTTGCAGTTGACATACGCTCACGGAAACCGTGTTTATTTCTTCTTTTCCTTTGTGAGGGCTGAAACGTTCTTTTCATCGCTATTTATTCTATTCGTCGTTTTAAAAACAAGAGCGCAAATGTAGTGTTATTTTTTTTCTTTTCAAATATTGTTTTTCAGTTGATTGGGTTAGATTTAGTTGACCAAGTTAACTAAGGTATATGGGGGGACAATCAACGGCAAAAAAATAAATTACTTTGCTCCTTTTGCAAGTAGGTCGCGTATCTGGGTCAATAAAACTTCTTCTTTTGTTGGTTCGGGATCGGCAACAGGTGCAGCTTCCGGTTCCGGGGCCTTCATAGAATTTATAGCTTTTACAACCCCAAAAATGCAAATGGCAATAATTAAAAACTCAATAACCGTATTAATAAAATTTCCGTAGCTGATAGCAACATCGGGGATTTTATTTGCCGGGTCACCTGCTTTAAGAATAAATTTAAGGTTTTTAAAGTCGATCCCACCGGTTATATACCCAATTGGCGGCATGATGATATCGGCAACTAACGATGCAACAATTTTACCAAATGCCGCACCAATAACAACGCCCACCGCAAGGTCAATAACATTACCCCGCATAGCGAATTCTTTAAATTCTTTTACAATAGCCATAAAAAATTAAGTTAAGTTTCTATAAAGTTAATAAAATATGGAAACGAACAAACAAAATATTTCCTTTTGCCGTTAAGGGCGTAACGCCTGCATTTAACACATTTTTAAGTTAAAGGTAATTGATGTATTTTTGGCGCCAACAACTATGCTAAGACAAAATCTTCAACAAAAACTTTTACAGAAGCTTTCCCCGCAGCAAATACAATTTATTAAATTGTTACAGGTGCCCACTGTTTCGTTGGATACCCGGATCAAAGAGGAATTGGAGGAAAACCCTGCACTTGAAGATTTGAGCTTAACAAATTTAAACGAACCCGAAGAGCAATATCCCGACCGCGACCCCGAAGACGATAATTTTAACAGCGACGAGGAAAAGGGAGAGGCCGATGAGTTTAACATTGACGATTACCTGCAGGAGGATAATGTAAACGAATACGGATCGCGCTATGACCAAAATGGTGATGACGAAAACGAAAACAAGGAAATTCCTTTCGCAGTTCAAAGCTCATTTTTTGAAAGCCTTCAGCAGCAGCTCGACCTGCTTCCCTTATCCGATAAAGATTTCAGAATAGGAAAGCAAATTATCGGCAGTTTGGATGATGATGGATACCTGCGCAGACCTATCACTTCGTTGACCGACGACCTGGCGTTTTCGCAAAACGTTTTTGCGGATGATGAAGAGGTAGAAGACATGTTAAAGGTAATTCAAAGCTTTGACCCTGCAGGTGTGGGTGCCCGTAGCTTACAGGAGTGCCTGTTAATACAACTGCGAAAAAAGGACGCCAATGACCCGATTATAAAAAAGGCGATGCAGGTAGTTGAACATTATCTTGACGAGTTTACACGTAAACATTACGATAAGCTCGAAAAATCGCTAAATATGTCGTCGGTGGAGTTGAAAGGTGTAGTGAATGAGATATTAAAACTCAATCCAAAACCAGGCGACTCGAACGAGGTAAATACCAAGCAAATGCAGGTTATACCCGATTTTCACATCAATAATAACGATGGCGTGCTCATCCTCACCTTAAACTCAAAAAATGCACCTGAGTTACGGGTAAGCCGCTCGTACCAGGAGATGTTTGAGCATTATGATAAGGCATCGTCAAAGGATAAAAAGTTGAAGGAAGCGGTACAATTTGTAAAGCAAAAGCTCGATTCTGCTAAATGGTTTATTGACGCTATTAAACAGCGCCAGCAAACATTGTTAAAAACGATGAATGCTATCATGCAATATCAGTATGATTTCTTTTTGACCGGCGATGATAAAAACCTGAAACCGATGATCCTTAAAGACATTGCCGACAGGATTAATATGGATATCTCAACCGTATCACGGGTTGCCAACTCAAAGTATGTACAAACGGAATTTGGAACATTTTTGTTAAAATCATTTTTCTCCGAAGCTATCCAAACTGAAAGCGGCGAAGAGGTATCCAACAAAGAGGTTAAAAAAATACTTGAAGAACACATCGGCGCCGAAGACAAGCAGCACCCCCTTGCTGATGAGAAATTAACCGATATACTCAAAGATGCAGGCTATAACATAGCCCGCCGTACCGTTGCCAAATATCGTGAGCAATTGAATATTCCGGTGGCCCGTTTAAGGAAAGAGTTGTAGTGAAGGACGTGGTAGTGGCCAATGGTGACTGGTGACTGCCTGTTAAACTTTCTGAATAAAAATCCGTTTAAATTTTAAGTTTGTTTATTAAGGGATGCAAAATAATTATATCTTGCATCCGGAAATGGTGTCTTCCTTTTAAAAACCGCATTTGCTGATGGCGCCTACTATAACGTTCGCAGGTTAATAATCTGTGGGTAAAATGGTATGCAAGTGAAAAATCCAGATTTAAAGTTTCTCAACGAATTTTCGAAGGACGTCTATGCCGTAATTAAACATTTAATACGGTGGACGATCATCATTCTGCCTATCGCTGTTGCAATTGGGAGTGTAGTCGCATTTTTTCTTTGGCTATTAAACACAGCTATTCATTTTCGTTTTGATCATAGTTGGCTGCTTTTTTTATTACCAGCAGGGGGATTGCTCATCCACTTCATTTACCAATCGGTTGGCAAATCATCTGAAAAAGGCAACAATCTTATCATCGAACAAATTCACGAGGAGGGCGGTGGGGTTCCGAAAAGGATGGCTCCGATTATTTTGATAACCAGCGTAATCACACATTTATTCGGTGGCTCTGCTGGTCGCGAAGGGACGGCTGTTCAAATTGGCGGCAGCATCGCTGCAATGTTTGCAAAATGGTTTAACCTTAAAGGAACCGACATGCGCGTGGTGCTCACTGCCGGCGTTGCAGCGGGCTTCGGCGCAGTATTCGGCACACCGGTTACCGGGGCTATTTTCGCTATGGAAGTTTTAACCATAGGCAAAATTCAGTACGATGCGTTATTACCTTCTTTAATTGCAGCCGTGGCCGGGAGCCTTACGGTTGACGCCTGGCACATACATCATGTACAATACCATATTGCAGCTGTAGCAGATACCCACACGTTAATATCGGGCCCTTTTTATTTCGATATTTTGCTGTTGTTAAAGGTAATCGTAGCATCTGCAGCTTTCGGGTTGGCGGGTTTTGTTTTTACGCACATGATTGTTGAAATAAAAAAAGGCTGTCTAAAAATATTTAAACATACCTGGATGATACCGGTTTTTGGCGGGATAATTATCATAGCGCTTACGATGGCTACCGGCCAAACAGATTACCTGAGTTTGGGTATAGACCCGCAGCATCCGGGAGATGTTACCATTCCGTCATCGTTTTACGCAGGCGGCTCTCATGCCTGGAGCTGGCTATGGAAAAGCATTTATACTTCCGTAACAATTGGCACAGGCTTTAAAGGCGGCGAAGTTACGCCTTTGTTTTATATAGGCTCAACATTAGGGAATACACTGGCAGGTTTATTTAATGCGCCGGTAAGCCTATTCGCAGCTTTGGGTTTTATAGCTGTGTTTGCTGGAGCAACCAATACGCCCTTAGCCTGTACTATTATGGGTGTTGAATTATTTGGCGGCGAGCACATTTTATTATTTGCTGTGGCCTGCTTTACCGCCTATTTCTTTAGCGGCCACTCGGGTATATACAGTGCACAACGCACAGCAATCCCGAAAATTCCTGATGGATGTAGTGATGAAACGTCGTTGCCACAATCGTCGATGGTCAGGGCTTATATCTATCAAAAATTAAAAAAATACAGTTTTAAAAGACATAATGAGAGAACTGCAAACAATCAAAACCTTTAAGCCACTATTTGGGGGGGTCAAATAAAAATCTCACCTTTTAGATAGGTAACTGCATTTCCGCTCATCAAAACCCGGTCGCCTTTTAATTCACACCATAGTTCGCCTTTGCGGGAAGATATTTGATAGGCATGCAATTTGTTTTTTCCTAATTTTTCGGCCCAGTAAGGTATCAGGTTGCAATGTGATGAGCCTGTTACGGGGTCTTCGGGTATCCCGGCAGCGGGTGCAAAGAAACGCGATACAAAATCAACATCTTTTCCACGGGCGGTTACTATCACACCTACTGTATCCATTTTTGACAGTGCAAAAAAATCGGGGGCTAAATCACGGATATCATCTTCAGATTCATACTCTAAAAAATAATCCCTCGATCGTAAAACGGCTAACGGTTGCTTTTCGCCCAATGCCTCAATCAAGCCAATCGGCGGATCGATAGTTATTGGCGGCCTTGACGGAAAATCCATCGTGTACTTATCTCCATCCTTTTTTACCGTAAGCACCCCGGCTTTTACCGTCTCAAAATTTATAGTTTCGTGCTGGCAGCCTAATTCGGTAAACAGAATATGCGCCGAAGCAAGCGTAGCATGACCGCAAAGGTCCATCTCATACTCCGGCGTAAACCATCTTAATTTATACCCGGCTTCATTTTTTACAAAGAATGCAGTCTCCGCAAGATTGTTTTCAACTGCTATCTTTTGCATAATTTCATCAGGCAGCCATTTGTCAAGCGGACAAATGGCTGCCGGGTTGCCGCCGAAAAGCTTATTGGTAAAGGCATCAGCCTGGTAAATAGGGATCGTCATATTTATAAAAGCTAAGAAATAAAGATAAAAGGTTTTTATAAAACCGGACGAATAAAAACTGTCAGCTAACGGTCTGTTTTTACTTCGCAACGGGTTTTATTCCACCCATAAAACCGAATTCCCTGTACCGTATTGATTTTGTTCCCACAGTTTGTTCCCCGGGTCTATGATCCAATTGCCGTCTATCCTGAATTTATACAGGTATTTGCCGGGTTTCAAATAAAAATCGATACGCCATTCATCGCCAGTATGGGCCATCGTATAGCCACTGGGTTCCCAGTTATTAAACGAACCGTTTAGTGTAACTGTTTTCGCGGAATTTGAACCCTTCAATATAAATGAATGATTAGCCTTTACTGCCAGAAAGGAATTCACCTTCCCCTTTTCTACAGAGCGATACGGATTTTGCGGATCGTTGGAGAGGTGGGAGAGGATGTAGGGAACGGTGTGTGTGCCGGGGATTGCGAACTCATTCTCCAGCCAGGCCCGGCAGCCGTTGCTCTGAACGGAGTTCATATCACCCGGG
>CAZZUU010000096.1:0-11861 GCA_964657275.1 uncultured Mucilaginibacter sp.
TCAGAAAAGTCCGAAAGATGACGGTAGAGTTTATTAATTAGTGAAAACGTTAGGAGTCTGTTGTCAACGATTACCCCTATTCACATGCGTATTTATACTTATTTGCAATCGTCATATTCAGTACTACTACGCTTTCGGGCCAAAATCAAACGCCCTAATTTTATTCCTGAAAACCTATCATTTACTTAATCAAAAAAATCATGGCTACTTCAGATGAAAAAAAAGTCAATTTAAAATTTGACGACTTCGTATCGAAGATCGTCGCCGATCCGGCAAACCCGGTTGGCCACACCGTATTACGGGGCTTTATCGGCTCATCACCAGAGCAGGATCATGTTAGGGTGTATCTCGACGAATCACTCAACAGCTTTGTGGATGTGCGTCAAAATACAATTATTTACAGCAAAGAGCTGGCGGGCAATTCGCTGGGCGGAAGCGTTATTTGGGTAAAAGCCGGAACGGAGTATGTTTTAGGCCATGCCCCATTGGCACATAAAACAAAAAAGCGTTATTTCGACGGGCCTATATACCAGGATTATGTTACCAGTTACTGCAACCCCGAGGGTGGCGAGAATTTTCAAACCCAGGCTTGTCCTACAATAGATTGTTCACAAGCCTGTACTCCAGGCGTGGCAAAAGAAACCATTAATTATACGCCGGTGGCAAACCTGAAGCGCATAATTGATGACGAATCTATTTCGTTCCAATATTGTGCTACCAGCCAATGCACAACCGCCTGTTCTCAAACATGTCCAACCTTTCAATACTGCCCTACATACTACTGTCCTACCGACGATCAGCATCAAACAATTGCCCAGCGGGTGGCCAATAATTACAGCCGCATAGCCGATGATGAATCTATCTCATTTCAATATTGTATGACAACTTCGTGCACCACAAATTGTTCAGGCTCATGTGTCACTTTTCAATACTGTATCACGCAGGTATGCCCGCCGCAGGAACAAACAGAATATGAACGCCCATACATCCCTGTGAGAAACCGTTATGCTGCTGCGGGCGCCGCACGCAATCCATTAGCTGCAAAAGGTGGCTTTAACCCGTATCGCGGATATTAATAAATAAATAACCTTATCATAAAAGTTATGCAAGTCATAAACGGAGAAAATCTGGTACACAGCCTTTTTGAAAAAGGCCTTGCAATGCCCGAATCAGTGGTAAACTCCGAAGTGAAAATAATTCCGGTTTCGAGCAGAAACCGGAATTTTAAAATATTCTTCAATGATAAACCCGGTTACCTGGTTAAGCAGGTAAGCATTGCCGACGAGGAGAAGATATTTTCGCTGCGGCAGGAGGCAACATTTTTCTGGCTCGTTAAAAACGATCCACTATATGAGCAGTTATCGGCTTTTATGCCGAAGTTTTATGATTTCGATACTATGGACCACCTGCTGATCATCGGGTTGATGGAAAACAGCCAGGACCTTGTTGCATATTACAGAACAAATGAAAAAATAGCCGACGCCGTTTTTGAACAATTGGGCGAAGCATTTGCCACGGTACATTCCATATCAACCGGAAGGATACGGCAGTCTGAATCGTCAGTATTTTTTAACGGCAACATCCCATGGGTCTTTTTTATTGGCCCCGACTATAAGATGCCACCAAAAAACAACATCGATAAACAAATCATTAACCTGGTGCGCTCCAATAGCGAATTTATGTTTTATATAATTCAGCTCAGAAAAGAGTGGAAGCAGGAAAGCCTCATACACGGCGACGTGAAATGGGCTAATATTTTAGTCACTGATGAGAATAAAGTGAAAATAATCGACTGGGAAATATCAGATGCAGGCGACCCCGCCTGGGACATAGCAGGAATATTCCAGTCGGTATTGAACAGTGTGTATTTCAGTGGCAATGGCCTTAAAATGGCCGGTGCCGAAACATTTGGCGGCCAGCACCTGTCGCTTCAGCTTTTTTGGGATACGTATTGCAATAACATGAATTACAGCAGCAGCGATCGTAAAGTGCGGCTTAAGAAAATTGTCGGTTATACCGCATTGCGGATCATTCAAACTTGCCTCGAATCGACCTATAAAGCCAAAGGGTTTTATAACAATACAGCAAAATACCTGCAAATGGCGCACAATATTTTGCGTTACCGAGATGAGGCGCAAACCGAATTATTTGGAATTGAATAACCTATGGAAAGTGAACCACTACAAAAATTAAAAGAAGTAGCATCGATTTTTAACGCTGATAATGCGGGCAATATATTTTTCGGTAATGAACTTGTATTGCAGGCCCAAGATTACCATGAAAAAGAAAAACTATCAGGTTATCTCACAAGCTTTATCTATTCCAATTGTTATTGCCGTAATAATACTGATGTTGTATTTGCTTCTGAAGCCAAAACCAGCGACGATGCGGGCTTTGTAAATGAAATTGCAGCGGCAAATACCGGGGCAGATACAGCTTCCGAAAAATGGCAGGTAATGTTCCGTATGCCAAACGGCGATCCGATAGTAAATAAAGGCACCGATGCGTTTTTGATCAGGCAAGATGAGATCATGGATAACCCTGCATCGCCTGATATAAATGGAAAGGCTTATGTTTCTATAAATAACCGGAGGGCCTATACAACCAATGCAAAACCATTTTATTACATCTTTAGTAACAACCCCGAAGGCAAAAAGAGCAGCTCGCTGCTCAGGTTTTACTGGAATATCGAACCTTCGGGCGTACCGCTTTTGATAAACAGGCTTACATCGGGGCTCAACCGGCATTATATTCCGTTCCAATTCAAATGTTTAAAGCATCCGGCGCAATATAACCGGCATGACGGATGCGTTTTGTATATATTTCCAAGATACCTGCACATGGTTTGCGCTATCATCAGGCAGTTTATGGACGAGGTAGTGACTTTTTTGAAAGAAGATGTACCTATGTTTACTTTAAAATTAGTTAACGGTTTATCTTTTGCCGAAAGCCCTGATGGCGGACAAAGCTTCGGTATGCAGCATGCAGGCATACTGGCCCAAACCCTGGTCACCGCCTTTGAAAACCGGTTAGATGAAAAGCAAAAGCTAAATCATATTACTGAAACCTATCAATCCCTGGGTTATGATCTTACTTGTCTTTACAAAAACCCGGGTTCAACTAATGACTATTCCTTTTTAAAACAACACATTAACTGATGGATGCTATTAACACCGCCTCAATAATCGGATCAAAACTTTGCCGGAATGCTATTTGGGCTGATGGCCGTTGTACATGGATGTCTCCTACCGATACTTACATTACCCCCGGGCAAGCACAACGGGAATATCTTCCGCTTGATTACGATTTGTATGCAGGCTGCGCAGGGGTGGGGGCTTTTCTGTCATCGCTTTATAAAGTAACAGGCGACGATATCTTTAAATTGCATGCCGAAGGTGCTTTACGAAACAGCATGGCGCTATTGAAAAAATCACGGCACGCTTCACAGGGTTTCTTCACGGGCAAAGCGGGCGTTGCGGCGATGCTGATAAAAGTAGGGATGGAATTAAGTAGTGAAGAGTTTATTGACGGTAGCGCAGAAATTTTAAAGACATTAACAATTCCCGATAACAATACTTTAACCGATGTTATTTCTGGCGCGGCGGGTACCATTCTTGGCTTGGCTCATCTTAAAACTGATCTTAACGTTGAGATAAACGATAATTATCTGAAGGAACTCGGCAGTTTTTTACTGATGTCAGCAAAAACAGAAAATAATGGCATAAGCTGGAAGACAGCTGTAAATCAAAAACACAATCTTACCGGCTTTGCGCACGGTGCCGCCGGCATAGCTACAGCGTTATTAAAACTTTACGAGCTTTATGGCAATAATGATTTTCTTCGCGGAGCACTTGATGGCGTGGCATATGAAAATGCACTTTTTTCGCCGCAACAGCAAAACTGGCCCGACCTGAGGAATATAAGCGATGAAGATTTTTACCGCGGTAAATTTAACTATAACAATGCCTGGTGCCATGGCGCGCCGGGGATAGGCCTGTCCCGGTTAAATTTTTACAAGATACTTGGCTCCGACGAATTTTTAAATGATATAAAAGCTGCTGCAGATACAACTGTATCCGGGTTGAATAATTTACCCAATTATTCACTATGCCACGGTATTGCAGGGAACATCTGTTTTTTAATGGAAGCAAACAAAATATTAAAAAATGCTTCAATCAGTAGCCTGGTGAAAAATACCTGCAATAATTTACACGATGAATACCTGCAGCATCATTTGCCGCTGCCATCGGGTTTGAATGATATGTCAGAAACACCGGGTTTGATGCTGGGGCTGGCAGGCACAGGATATTTCCTTTTAAAGTGTGAAGATTTACTAAAAGAGAAGCAGTCATTACACTTGGTATGACAACAACGTTTTAAACTGATGTATGCACAGTTAAATCTTATTCATCAGGATTAACGCCATCCTGATATGGTTTTTTAAGTCAATGTTTTAATAATCTTCATGGGATTTTTGGCATGCCCCAATTTAAAGCATTTTATAGGCGATTTTCCCATGTATGCAATTTTGGCAGTATTTTGTCATGCTTTTTAGATGGTATTTTCTGCCAAAAATGCGTCGTGTCATGTATGCTGACAAATTGACAAAAAAATAATTTTTAGGCTAATAAATCTGTAAACAAAAAATAAAATGACTTTTTTTTTAAAAAAGTGTGAAAAATTGAAAGTTTTTAGATCCAAATCGCCTTTTCGATGATTTTTTTTGATTTTTTTTGGATTTCTGAGTCAGAATATCACTAATCGCGATTATTTGTCATCTCAAATCGCGTTTTTTTTAAAAAGAGCACTTAAAGTTTTTTTTAAACTTTTTTTTTATGTCAGATTTTAAAAACGCTGATAATATTTGACGATCGGCCGACATTTGATTATCATTTTTTTAAATAGATAATTTTAAAAAATGGCCTTTTTGGTGGTCGAAATAAAAAAACTGTTATGGCATGTTTTTCGCTAAACCCTATGCAGAATAACTGGAATTGTTCTTATATCTACGCCCTAACAAAGAGATATATATGAGAGTAGTTAGTTTTTCTAAGTTAATTGTTTAATAAATAAAAATTTAAAACTAAAGTCATGTTAATCGTATTAGAAGTCGCAATCTTAATCGCTGTAATTGTATTACCACTAGTTCCTTCAAGGAGCGTAAGCAAGAAATAATTATATAGGTTAAAACAACAAGACCGTTGCCACTGTGCAAAGTCCTTGTAAACTTATTGATGGATCAGATAGGCACTATCTGGTCCATTTTGTTTTTAAAGCGGTATTTTTTCGGCTATCGGGCGCGCGTCACACTATTAAATTATTTGTGCTTGCCAAGTTTTAGCCCTTTGGCAAGCCTTTCAGCCTTATTCTCGGCATGTGATTCGGCTATATCGTATTCAAGTTCAGGGTCGATATTTTGCTCTTCAACCTTTTTTGCTTTTTCCATCAATTCATCATGGTGTGATTGCAGCCATGCAAGTTGTTTTTTTCCGTAGGATAAACGGGTAAACAGTACAAAAAGCACAGGCACGATGAATATGGAGATGGTTGACGAAGCAATCATCCCACCCAAAACAGTTACACCAATCGTATTTCTTGATTCTGCACCTGCACCTGTTGCCAGGGCAAGCGGCAATACGCCAAGTATAAACGCCATTGAAGTCATAATAATCGGCCGTAAGCGCAGTCGTACGGCCTCAAGGGTTGATTGCAGGAGCGGTTCGCCGCGGTCAACTCTCAACTTGGCAAACTCAACAATAAGAATCGCATTCTTTGCCGACAACCCTATAAGGGTGATCAGGCCGATCTGCGCGTATACGTTATTCGTCAACGTAGGAATAATGGTAAGTGCCAGTATTGCGCCAAAAGCGCTGATGGGCACGGCCAGCATTACCGAAAACGGTACCGACCAGCTCTCGTATAAAGCGGCAAGAAAAAGAAACACAAATACAATACAGAATATAAATATATACACGGTAATAGAACCGGCTTTTATTTCCTCATAACTAAGGCCCGAAAACTCGTAAGTATACCCGCGCGGAAGTGTTTTTACGGCTACCGCCTTTAATGCATCAATTGCCTGTCCGCTGCTGTATCCGTCAGGTATAGAACCATCCACCTCCGCAGAACGGAAAATATTAAAGTGAGATATTAGCGGCGCAGCTACGATAGGCTTGTAACTTATAACCGTGCTTAACGGCAGCATTTGCCCGGCCTGGTTACGAACATAATATTTATTCATGTTTGATATCAGCGCGCGGTATGCAGTATCGGCTTGTATCACCACGTGATAAGTGCGATTGTATAAAGTAAAATTATTTACAAATAAGCTGCCCATATAGGCCTGCATGGTCGAAAATACATCTGATATATTTACACCAAGCTTTTCGCATTTTTCCCTGTCGACGTTAAGGCTAAAACTGGGTGTATGTGCCGAAAAATAGCTGAATGCTGTTGAAGACGCAGGTATCTTTTGTGCTGCGGCTACAAACTTCTTAACCACTTTTTCAAAAGCATGTACATCATCGGTCGAGTTGCCCTGCTCAATCTGCATACTGAAGCCTGCGGCCAGCCCAATGCCGCGAATAGGCGGGGGTTGAATTGCCACTACATTTGCATTTTTTATACCCGCTTTTGCAACCCGTTTTTTTATGGCATCCATTATTCCCTGTACTTTTGTTGCCGGCGTAGTACGCTCGTCCCATGGTTTAAGCATACAAAACATGGAGCCGTTATTTGAATTGGCGCCGCCGTTAAGTACGTTAAAGCCTGATATAGCTGTATAATGTAGTATTCCCGGTGTTGACCCTACGATCTTCATTAGCTTGGTCATCACATTAACAGACTGCACCGTTGCCGATGCTTCCGGTAACTGGTAAGTAACAATCAAGCGGCCGCCATCTTCCGGGGGCACAAATCCGGAAGGTTTTAATTTAAACAGGAGGTAGGCGCCCGTACAAATACATACTAATATTACTATTACAAATTTTGAATACTTTATACTTCGCTTTACACCGTTCGAATACTTATAGGTAACCCGGTCGAACCATTTGTTAAAATGATCAAAGAATTTATCAATCCAATTCGATTTACTATCAACAAGGTGGCTTGGCCTTAATAATAGCGTACAAAGCGCGGGGGTTAATGATAAGGCAATAAATGCTGAAATTATAACAGATATAGCGATGGTAATAGCAAATTGCTGATACAATCGGCCCACAATGCCCGGAATAAAACCAACCGGTACAAAAACTGCGGCTAAAATGAGTGCAATCGCAATCACCGGTGCCGAAATTTCCTTCATTGCATGATAAGTTGCTTCCTTTGGCGACATGTGCTGTTCATCTATATAATGCTGCACCGCCTCGACGACAATTATGGCATCATCCACCACAATACCTATCGCGAGCACAAAGCCGAACATGGTTAACGTATTTACCGTGAACCCAAGCGGAATAAAAAAGCAAAAGGTAGCAAGTATTGACACCGGGATAGCCAGAATAGGTATAATGGTTGACCGCCAGTTTTGCAGGAACAGGAATACTACAACAGCAACCAGCCCCAGCGCCTTCAACAGCGTGCCGATTACTTCCTGCATCGAAACTTTTATAATAGTAACCGATTCAAAGGGTACCGTATAATCAACGTCGGACGGAAAAGATTTTTTTAGCTTCGCGAGTTCCGCATAAACATTGTCGGCAGTTTGAAGCGCGTTGCTTCCCGGCGATTGGAAAATCTGGAAAATCGAACAGCGGTTTCCGTCGGCAAATGCATTGCTTGAGAACGTAAATTTACCCAATTCAACCCTTGCCACGTCTTTCAGATAAACCAGCTGGCCCGTTGCCGGAATGGTTTTCACAACAATTTTTTCATAGTCGGCTGCTTTGTTCAGCATACCGTTTACCAAAATTCCTACTTCGCTGTTTTGTGATGATTTTTGCGGCGGTGAGCCCGTAGCTCCTGCGGCCACATACACATTTTGCGCATTCAGCGCGGCAGTAACATCTGATGGCATTAAGCCATAGGATGCCATCTTATCCGGGTTCATCCATATGCGCATGCTAAAGTTATCGGTACGTGCTGATACGTCACCTACTCCGGGAACCCGCAACATAGCATCTACTATAAAGGTGTTAGTATAATTGTCGAGAAAAGTGATGTTATGGGTGTGTTTTGGCGAATAAACAGCAACAAGCATCAGTTGATCGGGGTTGCTTGCACGTACTGTTAAACCTAGTTTACTTACAACAGCCGGTAGTATAGGTTTTGCGATACCCACACGGTTCTGCACATTCAAGGCGGCTATTTTTACGTTGGTGCCGATGTCAAACGTAACCCGTATGCCCACGCCTCCGCTGTTGGTGCTGGTGCTTTGCATATACTCCATCCCCGGGGTGCCGTTTACCTGCTCTTCAACAGGGATGGCCACAGTTTGTTCCACTGTTTCTGCGTCAGCCCCAGTATATGATCCGTTTACTGAAACGCTGGGCGGAGAAATGTTCGGGTATTGGTCGACTGCCAGATTGAGCAGGCATACAATTCCCGAGATCATTAATACCAGTGATATAACGATCGCAGTAACCGGCCTTTTTATAAATGTATTTGCAATCATCAGTGCTCGGACTTACTTAGCTCACGCGATTTTCGTATCTCGTACTCCAGTTCTGGATCTATATTTTGTTCTTCCACCTTCCTGGCTTTTTCCATCAGGTCTTTATGATGCTTTTTAAGATAATCGAGTTTTTCCTTAC
This sequence comes from uncultured Mucilaginibacter sp., assembly GCA_964657275.1. GTDB lineage: Bacteria > Bacteroidota > Bacteroidia > Sphingobacteriales > Sphingobacteriaceae > Mucilaginibacter. The sequence goes on from CAZZUU010000096.1 coordinate 8,751, forward strand.
CATATGAAATACGGGTTATCACCACATAAAGTACAGGAACTATAAATATGGCTATTGTTGATGCAGCAAGCATACCGCCGAGAACCGTTAATCCGATAGTTCTGCGGGCAACTGCACCTGCGCCGCTTGCAAAAACAAGCGGCAGTACACCTAAAATAAATGCCAGCGAAGTCATGATGATAGGACGTAAACGCAGGCTTACTGCATCAAGTGTTGATTTGATCAGTTCTTCGCCTCGGTCGACCCGCACTTTCGCAAACTCAACAATTAATATGGCATTTTTTGCCGCGAGGCCGATTAGTGTGATCAACCCGATCTGCGCGTACACGTTATTAGTGAGACCTGGCACAAGCACCAAAGCCAGGATAGCCCCGAAGGCACCAATAGGAACGGCAAGCAACACCGAAAACGGTACCGACCAACTTTCATACAATGCTGCGAGGAAAAGAAATACGAATGTGATAGAAAACAGGAAGATGTAAATGGTAGTGGCACCGGCTTTTACTTCTTCATAACTTAAACCCGAAAATTCATAGGTGTAGCCTTCCGGCAGATCTTTTGCTGCCAGTTGCGATATCGCATTCAGTGCATCGGTGCTGCTATGGCCTGGTGTGGATGAACCGTCGACTTCAGCTGTTCTAAATATATTAAAGTGCGATATCAGTGGCGCAGCCTCCGTAGGAGCATAGCTGATAACAGCGCCCAACGGCACCATGTTGCCAGCCTGGTTACGCACGTAATATTTGTTCATTTCTTCGATATTGGCCCGGAAAACAGTGTCAGCCTGTACCACTACGTGGAACGTCCGGTTGTAGGTCGTAAAATCATTGATGTAAAGGCTGCCCATATACGCCTGGATGGTTGTAAATACATCCGAGATATTTACGCCCATCTTTTCGCATTTTTGCCTGTCGACGGTAAGGTTGTAGTTCGGCGTGTGCGCCGTAAAAAAGCTGAATGCTTTAGTTATCGCTTCGTTTTTATTGGCATCGGCAACAAACTTGTCCACTACTTTTTGAAAGGCGTTTAAATCATCGGTGGTGCTGCGTTGTTCTATCTGCACGCTAAACCCAACGGTTGAGCCTACACCCGGTAGGGGCGAAGGCTGTATAACTTCAACATTCGCATTTTTTATTCCGGCATCTGAGATCCGTTTCTGCAATTCGCCAATAATGCCAGGTACCTGTTCACTTGATTCGCTACGATCATCCCATGGCGCAAGCTGGCAATATATCGTTCCGTTGTTGGAATTACTGGCGTTAGTTACCACGTTTAACCCGGATAACGCAGCATAATGAGCTACCCCTGGCGTTGAGCCCACTACTTTCATTAGCCGTTGCATTACATCAACGGATTGTGCTGTAGACGAAGCCGGTGGTAATTGGAAAGTAACGTATAAATTCCCGTCATCCTCGGATGGAATAAATCCCGACGGTTTTCCCTGGAACAAAAAGTAAGTGCCTGCACAAATAACTACCAGTAAAATAATGATATATTTTGATCCCTGGATACTCTTTTTTACGCCATTTGTGTACTTAGCGGTAACATTATCAAACCAGGCATTGAATTTAAAGAACAATTTGTTGAGGCCTTTTGCTTTTTTATCTACATCCGTGGGTTTCAATAACAGGCTGCAAAGTGCCGGCGTCAACGATAACGCGATAAATGCTGAAATAACAACAGATATAGCGATGGTAATTGCAAATTGCTGGTATAAACGGCCAACTATACCCGGTATAAATCCTACGGGAACAAACACCGCCGCGAGTATAAGCGCGATAGCTACTACCGGTGCCGAAATATCTTTCATCGCCTGGTAGGTAGCTTCCTTGGCCGACATGCCCTTTTCATCAATATAATGCTGCACCGCCTCAACCACAATAATCGCATCATCCACCACAATACCGATCGCCAGTACAAAGCCGAACATGGTTAAGGTATTGATGGTAAAGCCTAACGGGATAAAGAAGCAAAATGTACCAAATATGGATACGGGAATGGCCAATACAGGAATCAACGTTGATCGCCAATTTTGTAAAAACAGGAACACCACAATGGCCACCAAACCCAGTGTTTTTAACAGCGTGCCAACCACATCCTGCATGGAAACCTTCACCACAGTCACCGATTCAAAAGGCACACTGTATTCCACATCGGCAGGGAAAGTTTGCCGCAGTTTGGCCAATTCGTCGTAAATACCTTTGGCGGTTTGCAGCGCGTTACTGCCGGGTGCCTGGTAAATTTGAAGATAAGATGCACGCTTACCATCCACAAATGAGTTACTGGCAAAAGTGAATTTACCCAGTTCAACCCTGGCTACATCTTTCAGATAAACAAGTTCGCCCGTTGCAGGTACTGATTTTACGATGATATTTTCAAACTCCGAAGCCTTGCTTAAGCGGCCGTTAACCAATATACCCAATTCATAGGTTTGGCTTGGCGACTGCGGCGGAACGCCGGCAGTCCCAGCAGCCACCTGTACGTTTTGGGAGGTAAGCGCGTTGATCACATCCGTTGGTGTCAGTTTATAGGAAGCCATCTTATCCGGGTTCATCCAGATACGCATACTAAAATCGTCAGTAAACCTATTAATACTGCCTACGCCTTTCACACGCGATAAAGCATCCTGTATAAATATATTGGTGTAATTATCAAGGAAAGTCACATTATGTGTCCCTTTTGGGGCATATATTGCCACCATCATCAGCATACTTGGGTTAAGGGCACGCACGGTTAAACCCAACCTGCTCACCACGGCCGGCAACAACGGGGTGGCGATACTCACCCGGTTTTGCACATCAAGCGCGGCCACATCAATATCGGTACCTATCTGGAAGGTAACGTTCATTTGCATCAGCCCGTTATTGGTGCTGTTGCTTTGCATGTATTCCATGCCCGGTGTGCCGTTTACCTGTTCTTCAATAGGTGTAGCTACGGTTTGCTCGACCGTTTGCGCATCTGCGCCGGTAAACTGGCCGTTGATCTGAACGATAGGAGGGGTAATATCGGGGTATTGGTCAATCGGCAGCAGCAGTATACAAACTGTACCTGTAATTACCAATACAATAGATATAACTATAGCAGTTACCGGTCTTTTTATAAAAGTATTAG